>NZ_BAAABW010000001.1:0-97861 GCF_039521185.1 Streptomyces blastmyceticus
GCCCGTCCGGCGTTTGAGGACCGGGGTCTGGGGCGGAGCCCCAGTTCGGGAAGGGGCGGGGTGGGGAAAAGGCCCGCCGCAGGCGCCACGGACCCGCACCCAGAGCCGCGCCCGCCTACGCGGCATACAGCTCGCGCAAGAGGTCCAGCCGGCCCCGTGACTCCTCATCGGCCGGTGTGTAAGTGAGAAGCTTCGCGCCCGCGTTCGGCCCCAGCCACAAGCTCGTGTAGTCGAGGCGCAGCAGCCCCACCCGCGACTGGCGAAACGCCCTCGTCCGTTCGGCGAAGCGGAGGACCTCGTGCCGGTCCCAGATCTCGCGGAACTCCGGTGATTCGTCCTGGAGCCGCTTGAGCAGGCACTTCCAGGCCGGATCCGCGAGGTTTTCGGCCATCGACGCGCGGAACTTGGCGGCCATGACCCGGACCGACTCGTCGCGGTCGACGAGGCTCGCGCGCCACTCGGGGTTCATGAAGGCGAGCCACATGCAGTTGCGCTCCTCCCGGGGGAGGGTGTCGAGGTCGCACATCAGGTGCCCGTAGGGGCGGTTGTACGCGAGGATGTCGTACCGCGCGTTCTGCACGCAGGCGGGGAACGGCTCCAGCTGATCCAGCATCAGGCGGACCGAGGACGGCACCCCGGCGCACTCCGTGTCCGGCAGGGGGTCGGTCGAGTTCGCGAGGGCGAAGAGGTGGCTGCGCTCGCCCCGGTCGAGCATGAGCGCGCGGGCGATGGCGTCGAGCACCTGCGCGGAGACCTTGATGTCGCGCGCCTGCTCCAGCCACGTGTACCAGGTGACGCCGACGGCGGCGAGGTGGGCGACCTCCTCGCGGCGCAGGCCCGGGGTGCGGCGGCGGGGTCCGCGCGGCAGGCCCGCCTGTTCGGGGGTGATGCGCTCGCGGCGGCTGCGCAGGAAGGCGGCGAGTTCGCATCGCCGTACGTCGTCCGCCGTACGCGCCGGGGCGGCGGGTCCCCGCTCGTGCACCATCGTGGTCATGGCTCCAGGATGCCGGACTCCCCAGCCGGTTGGCAGGTAGTTCTTGTACCAGGATAAGGACACTCTGGTACCCGGCTGAGCGAGTGGGCATCGTCTCCTGTGTGAGCGAAACCCGAATACCCCCGATTGCCCCGGCGGCCGTCGCCGCCACCACGGAACCGAGCCCTGCCCTCAGTCCCCTGGGACTCTTCACGGTGCTCATCGGCGCGGCCCTGCCGATGGTCGACTTCTTCATCGTCAATGTCGCCCTCCCCACCATCGACCACGATCTGCACGCGGGCCCGGCGCTGCTGGAGATGGTGGTGGGCGGCTACGGCGTCGCGTACGCCGTCCTGTTGGTGCTCGGCGGCCGGCTGGGCGACATGGTCGGCCGCAGGCGGCTGTTCCTGTGGGGTACGGCCGCCTTCGGGGTGACGTCCGTGGCGTGCGGGCTGTCCCCGGACGCCTGGACGCTGGTCGCGGCCCGGGTCGCGCAGGGCGCCGCGTCCGCGCTGATGCTGCCCCAGGTGCTGGCCACGATCCAGGCGACGACGCGCGGCGCGCGCCGTACCAAGGCGCTGAGCCTGTACAGCGGCACGGCCGGGATCGCCAGCGCGGTCGGCCAGGTGCTCGGCGGCGTGCTGGTCTCCGTCGACATCGCGGGCACCGGCTGGCGGTCGATCTTCCTGGTGAACGCGCCGGTCGCGGTGGCCGCGCTGCTGCTGGCGGTGCGTACGGTGCCGGAGACGCGCTCGGAGCACCCGACGCGGGTGGACGGGTGGGGCACCGTCCTGCTGTCGCTGACGCTGGTGTCGCTGCTGCTGCCGCTGACGGAGGGCCGGGCGGCGGGCTGGCCGGTGTGGTCGTGGGCGCTGCTGGCCGTCTTCCCGGTGGCGGCGGTGGCGTTCCTGCTGGTGGAGCGGGGTGAGGAGCGGGCCGGGCGGACACCGCTGGTACCGCCGTCGCTGCTGCGGATCCGCTCGGTGCACAGCGGGCTCGCGCTGCTCGTGCCGTTCTCGCTCGGCTGGGGCGGCTTCATGTTCGTCCTCGCGGTGGCGCTCCAGGAGGGGCTGCGGCTGGGTCCGATGGCCGCGGGGCTGGCGCTGGTGCCGATGTGCGTGACGTTCTTCGCCGGTTCGCTGCTCGGTCCGCGGCTGGCGGCGCGGTACGGGCGGCGCGCGGTGACGGCCGGGACGCTGATCCAGGCCGTGGGGCTGCTGGGCGTGGCCGCGACCTTCTACTGGGGCTGGGACGGCCTGGGCGCATGGGGCCCGGGGCCCGCGCTGGCCGTGCAGGGGCTGGGCCAGGGGCTGCTGCTGCCGCTCACGCTGCGGGTCGTGCTGAGCGAGGTGCCGGTGGCGCAGGCGGGGGTCGGCGGCGGGGTGATGGTGACCACGCAGCAGTCGTTCATGGCGCTGGGAGTGGCCACGCTGGGGTCGCTGTTCCTCTCGCTGTCCCCCTCGATGGGGATGCGGGACGCGCTGGCGGTGACGTTGGCGGTGCAACTGGTGGCGGTGGCCGTGTCGGTCCTGCTGAGCCTGCGACTGCCGCGCACGATGGCCTGAAATCGCCCCTAGGGGTCTCCAAAGCCGGGGATCGAGGGGCGGAGCCGACACATGGACTGACAGATATTGAAATCTGTCAGTCCATGTGCCACTCTTCTGGTGTCCCCCCGTACCTCCGTAAAAGGAGTCCCCCGTGCAGCACCGCACCCTCGGCACCACCGGCCCCCAGGTATCCGCTCTCGGCCTCGGCGCGATGGGCATGTCCGCCCTTTACGGCGACGCCGACCGCGCCGAGTCGATCGCCACGATCCACGCCGCCCTCGACGCGGGCGTCACCCTGATCGACACCGGCGACTTCTACGGCATGGGCCACAACGAACTGCTCATCAACGAGGCGCTGCGCACCGCCCCCGCGGGCGCCCGCGAGCGGGCCCTCACCAGCGTCAAGTTCGGTGCCCTGCGCACCGTCGAGGGCGGCTTCACCGGAGTCGACGGCAGCCCCAACGCCGTGAAGAACTTCGCCGCCTACTCGCTCCAGCGCCTCGGCACCGACCACATCGACGTCTACCGCCTCGCCCGCCTCGACCCGAACGTCCCGATCGAGGAGACCGTCGGCGCCATCGCGGAGCTGGTCGAGGCCGGGCACGTCCGGCACATCGGCCTCTCCGAGGTGAACTCCGAGACCATCCGCCGGGCCGCCGCCGTCGCCCCGATCTCCGACCTCCAGATCGAGTACTCCCTGATCTCGCGCGGCATCGAGGACGACATCCTGCCCACCGTGCGCGAACTGGGCATCGGCGTCACCGCGTACGGCGTGCTCTCGCGCGGCCTGATCAGCGGCCACTTCACCCGCGACCGGCAGCTCGCCGCGAACGACTTCCGCGGCATGAGCCCGCGCTTCCAGGGCGAGAACCTCCAGCACAACCTGGACCTCGTCGACGCGCTCCGCGCGGTCGCCGAGGCGAAGGGCGCGACCGTCGCCCAGACCGCCATCGCCTGGGTCCTCTCGCGCGGCGAGGACATCGTCCCCCTGGTCGGCGCCCGCCGCCGCGACCGCCTCACGGAGGCGCTGGGCGCGCTCGACCTCAAGCTGGAGGCGGCCGACCTCGCCGCCATCGAGCGGGCCGTCCCGGCCGGCGCGGCGGCGGGCGACCGCTACCCGACGGACCAGATGGCACACCTCGACAGCGAGAAGTGAGCGGGTACGGTCACTACGGGGGCTCCCCGCGCCCCCGTCCCTCACCGAAAGGCCGTACGCCCCGATGCCGCCCGAGACCCTGACCCCCGCCCGCATCCTCGAAACCACCGAGGACGTGCTGCGCCGCTACGGCCCGGCCAAGGCCACCGTGGTCGACGTGGCGCGGGCCCTGGGGGTCAGTCACGGCAGCGTCTACCGCCACTTCGGCAGCAAGGCCGCCCTCCGCGAGGCGGTGACCCAGCGCTGGCTCGACCAGTCGCACACCGCGCTGTCCGCCTTCGCCGACGCGGAGGGCCCCGCCGAGCCGCGCCTGCGCGAGTGGCTCGCCGGGCTCTTCGCCGCGAAGCGGCACAAGGCGGGCGACGACCCCGAGCTCTTCGCCACCTACATGGTCCTCGTCGGCGAGAACAGCTCCGTCGTCGACCGGCACATCGAGACGATGATCGAGCAGCTCGCCCGGATCGTCTCCGGCGGAGTGCGCGACGGCGACTTCCTCGCCGTCGACCCCGCGCCCACGGCCCGCGCGATCTGGGACGCGACGAATCGCTTCCACGACCCGGCGTATGCGGCGGAGTGGTTCCGCCCTGGGATCGACGCGGCGTTCGAGGCGGTCTGCGATCTGGTGCTGCGGGGGTTGCGGTCGGCTTGAACCTGCGGGCTCGTCCTCAAACGCCGGACGGGCTGAGTTCAGCCCGTGGGGGCACCTCCCAGCGGTAGCTGGGGGAGATTGAGGACAGCGCGCGAAGCGTGCTCCGGGGTCTGGGGCGGAGCCCCAGGAGTGTCACCGATGCGCACCCGCCGACGTATAGCCGCACTTCACCGCCGTGCCGAGCAACTGCCCGAGAAGCCCCGGATAGAGCGCCTCCAGATCCTCCAGGCGCAATGAGTTGAAGCAGCGGGTGCCCTCCGACCGGACGCGAAGCACCCCCGCTTCCCTGAGGATCTTCAAGTGGTGGGTCATCGTCGACTTGGCGATGTCACCGCCCAGTTCCCCCGCCGTGCGTTCGCCACCGTCCGACAGCGCCACGGCGATGCCGAGCCGAGTGGCGTCGCTCAGCGCGAACAGCACCTCGGGCAGGTGGATGTTCTCGGGCTCTGGGTGGAAGTAGCGGCGCACCCCTCCAGGATGGCACGGCCGGTCGTACGCGGATCGGCCGGATTTCCTCCCCGGGCTTGCCATGGAGACGCATTTACTGATCATGTACCTATGTACCGCGACCATCGTACATAGGAGAGCAAGTGAAACTCGTCTACCTCCTCGGGCTCGGCGCCTTCGCGCTCGGGCTCGACGCCTATGTGACGGCCGGTCTGTTGCCGGTGATCGCCGACGACTTCGGCTCGTCCGTCTCCGCGACGGGCCAGATGGTCACCACGTTCACCCTGGCCTACGCCATCGCATCCCCGGTCTTCGCCACCCTGCTCTCCGCGTCCCGCGTGCGCGTCGGGCTCCTGGGCTCCCTCGCTGTCTTCGCCCTCGCCAACGCCGGCAGCGCGCTCGCCGGGTCGCTCCCGGTGCTGCTCGTCACCCGCGCCTTCGCGGGCGTCGGCGCCGGTCTCTATCTGGCGCTCGCCGCGGCGGCCGCCGCCTCACTGGTGGACAAGGAGCGGCGGGGCCGCGCCCTCGCCGTGATCATGGGCGGCATGAGCTCGGGCACGGTCCTCGGCGTGCCCGCCGGTGTCTTCATCGCCGACCACAGCGGCTGGCGCACCACCCTGTGGCTGGTGACCGCCATCGGCCTCGTCTCCTTCGCCGGACTGGCCCTGCGGCTGCCGGCCCTGCCCGCCGCGGCGTCGGTGTCGCTGAAGCAGCGCGCCCAGGTCGTCACGGACCCGAGGGTCGCCTCCATCGTCGGCGTCTCCTTCTTCGCCGCGGTCGCGAGCCTCGGCCTGTACACCTATTTCGCACCGGTCATGGAGTCCGAGAGCATGGGCGGGGTGGAGGGCATCACCCCGTACCTGTGGGCCTGGGGCATCGGCGGCGTGGTGGGCAGCGTCCTCATCGGCACCCTCGTGGACCGGGTCCGCCGCCCCTACACCCTCGTCGTCGGCATCCTGACCCTGCTGGTCCTGGCCCTGCTCGCCGTCCGCTTCACGGCGTCGATCCACCCGCTCGTCGCGCTCGCCCCGATCGCCGTCTGGGGCGCGGTGGGCTGGGCCCTCCAAGTGCCGCAGCAGAACGACCTGTTGGAGGCCCGCGGGGAGAAGGGCGGCCCGGTGGCCGTCGCCCTCAACGAATCCGCCCTCTACCTGGGCAGCGCGGTCGGCTCCGGCCTGGGCGGCGTGGCCTTCTCCCTCGGCTGGGACGGCTCGGTGCTCCCCCTGTGGGCGGCGGGCGCGGCACTGATCGCCTTGCTGCTCCAACTGACCGCGGTCCGCGCTTCGGTGACCCGCCGCGAGAAGACGACACCTGCCATGGCCCTCACGGGCGCGAGCGACTGAGCCGCCCTGCCCCACCGGCAGGCACCACGGAAGCGCGCTCACCCGCGGTGGTCGAGCAGGGCCCGGCAGATGTGGGCGAGGCTGTCCACATGCTCGGCAGCTGACCGCAGCCCGGCGCCGGGCCCGTCGAGGAGCACGGCGCGGGCACGGGCGAGCGTGAAGCGTCGCATGGCCCAGTCCTTGGTCGTAGGACTCATGGCGGCGGTCTGCGCGTCGACGACGGGCATCAGATCGCGGATGTGCTGCCGAAGCTCCGCTTCGAGCGCTTTGAGGTCTGCGTGCGTCGGCAGTACGTCAGTTGTGACGGCTCGGTCGATGATGCGGTTGATGTGGCCGGCGTCGATGAGGTCGGGCATGGGGGTTCCTCGCCGTTGTGTGCGAACTGGTGCGACGAGGTTAGGGGCGCCGCCCCTGACGGACCCGGACTGTCAGACCGGGTTGCCCAGGAGGCCGGGCGGCAGGTCGACGCCGAGCCGCTCGGCGAGCGCATCGGTCTGTCTGCGGTAGGTAGGGCGAGCCCGACGACGAAGGTCCATCGCCATCTGGCGGGCGAGCGGGCTGTGAGTGATGTCTTCCGGTGCCAGATGCTCCAGGTCGAGCAAGTGCACGAGGACAGCAGCATCCTCCCGCCTCAAGTCGTGACAGCGCGCCAGCTCGAGCGTGAATGTGAACTGGCGCTCGATGGACGGGACTCGGGTGATGTCGACCCGGTCGGCGCACCGGAGCCCCTCTGTGGCCTCACCGGCCAGCATCTCGACGGTCATGGCGTGCAGTTCGACATTTGTGGGACCGAATACGGTCCATGCGACGTTTCCCTCACCGGCCTCCTTCGCTCGGGGAAGAGCTTTGCTTTCAAGCCGCCTGCGAGCTGCCCACCAGTCGCGGCGCCGGGCGACGGCAGTGGCAGCCACCAGTTCGAGAGCCCCCGCCAGGGCGTTCCTGGCCCGGTTCCCCGGGGTGCCGAGAAGATCTTCGGCAGCTTGAGTCGCCACCTGTTCGGCTCCCTCGGGGTCGCCGGACGCAAGGAGGACATGCCCCAGGTTCCAGTGGGCCGCAGCGATACGCAGCGGGTCATCGGCTTCTTCGGCCGCACGGAGGGCCCGGTCGGCGACCAGAAGGGAAAGGTCGACGCGTCCAGTGCGGTGGCAGTACGAGCGGAGCAGCCCGTAGAGGTCGGCCGCAATCCGAAGGATCTCCCGGCGTGCCTGCGGATCCGCACCTGCCCTATGAGCGCGGACGGCATGCTCGGCATCGGCGAGGAGGACGGGCAGGATCTGTGCCGCATCCGTGAAGCGAGTCTTGGAAGACTGCCACATGCGCCACGCGGCCTCGACGCGCTCACGGAGAACCGCTGCGGCGACGACGGGATCCCCACCGTGCACAGTGCCATAGCCCAAGAGGATGCGGGCGCTGCCGGGGGCAGTGCGGCGTGGGTGCTCCGGCTCAGCCGACGGCTGCTGATCGACAAGGGCGGCGACAGGGACACCGATCTCGCGGGCCAGAGCGACGAGAACCTCCAAGGAGGGCGCCTTGCGGCCGCGTTCGATCTGAGAGAGGTAGTCCTCGGTGATGCCGCAGAGGCCGGCGACAGCGGCTTGTGACCGGTTGCCGTTGCGGCGTCGCCAGTAGCGCACGCGCCCACCGACGGACAGTTCACCGGCCATGCCTGCTCCCTGACAACTCGTCCTTCCCACCGCGGATTTCACCGTAGCGCCGCTCATCGCCGAGTACCGGGTTCTCGGCTCCTTCGTGTGACAGCCTTGTCGGACCAACCCGCTACGGGAGGAGCCATATGGGGCCCAGCCGAATCGTGTTGTGGGACATCGACCACACGCTGATCGACACACGCGGCGTGGGCCGCGAGCTCTCCGCGATGGCGTTCGAGCGGGTCACGGGGCGGCCCATGGAGCGGCAGGCCGCGATCGACGGCATCACCGAGGCCGTCATCTTCCGCGAGACGGCGAAGCTTCACGGCCTGCGCACGGACCGCCGGGACTTCGAACGGTTCGCCCACGCCCTGACGGAGGCACACGTGCAGCGAGTGGCGGAACTCCGGGAGCGCGGGCACGCCCTGCCGGGTGCGGCGGCGGCCCTCGACGCGGTGGCTTCGCTGCCGGGTACGGAACAGACCGTCGTCAGCGGCAACGTACGAGCAGTGGCGGAGGTGAAACTCAGGACCTTCGGCCTCGACCGGCACATCCGGTGGGAGTGCGGTGGCTACGGGGAGGACGCGGACGAACGCCCGGCACTCGTACGCCTCGCCCTGGAGCGATCGGGCGTCACCGCCGCGGACGCGGTCCTTCTCGACGACACCCCGGCGGGGGTCCGGGCCGGAGTGGCCAACGGCGTACGGGTGATCGCCGTGGCGACGGGCCGCAGTAACGAGGCGGCTCTACGCGACGCCGGGGCCGGTGCGGTCCTCCCGGACCTCGTGGACACCGACCTGCTGCTGAAGCACCTGGCAGACGTGAAGGGCTGAGGGCCCGGCTCCAGTCAGTTACTGGTCACCGCCGCGCGCGCTTCGTTATGGACAGCCAGGGCCTCGTCCATCGCGGCGCGCCACAAGGGCTGGTCCCGGTCGAGGGTCTGAATGCGCTGCCACGCCCGGCGCATGCGGGCGGCGAGATCCGGGCGGCGTTCGATCTCGATAGCCGTCGCCCACTTCAGCTGGAAGCCCCTGATGGGCCCGAAAGCGCCGGTCTCGGTGGCCATCGTGAACACCGTGTCGCGGTCGGCGTGGAATTCGGGAAGGCGGTCGGGGGCGACGCGGGCGAGAGCCGCCCGCAGGGCGGGGTAGGTGAGGGCGGGTCTCGGGATGCGATCCATGTCGGCGGAGCGGGCACTCATACAGCTTTCCCTCCTACGGTCACAGAAGAAGCCCCCTACCCCACCCCCAGGAACCGCAGAACGGCCAGCACCCGCCGGTGGTCCGCGTCCGCCTTCGGGAGGTCCAGTTTTGCCAGGATCGAGTTGATGTGTTTCGCGACAGCGGACTCGCTCACGAAGAGCGCCGCCGCGATGCCCGCGTTGGAGCGGCCGCCGGCCATGAGTTCCAGGACCTCGCGTTCGCGTGGGGTGAGGCGGTCGAGGGGGTCGCTGTGGCGGCGGAGGAGGAGCTGGGAGACCACCTGGGGGTCGAGTGCCGTGCCGCCGGAGGCGACGCGGTGCAGGGCGTCGATGAACTCCTCGACGTCGGCGACGCGTTCCTTCAGGAGGTAGCCGACGCCTCGTGTATCGCCGGAGAGCAGGTCGGCGGCGTACCGCTCCTCGACGTACTGGGAGAGCAGCAGCACCGCCGTGCCGGGCCACTGGCGGCGGATGACGAGGGCGGCGCGTACGCCCTCGTCCGTGAAGCCGGGTGGCATGCGGACGTCGAGGACGACGAGGCCGGGGCGGTGCTCCTCGACGGCCGTCAACACCGCTTCCGCGTCGCCGACTTCCGCGACCACGTCGAATCCGGCCGTCTCCAGGACCCGCACCAGGCCGATCCTGAGCAGGACGGAATCCTCGGCGATCACGGCGCGCACGGCAGCTCCACAGTCACAACGGTCGGGCCCCCCGTGGGGCTGCTGATCGAGAACGTGCCGTCGACCGAGGCGACGCGCTTGGCGAGCCCGGCCAGCCCGGTGCCACCGGAAGGATCGGCTCCGCCCACGCCGTCGTCGGAGACGACCACGAGCAGTATCCCCCCGAACCGTTCGACCGTGACATCGGCCCGGGACGCCTGCGCGTGCTTGACGACGTTGGCGAGCGCTTCGGAGACCACGAAGTAGGCGACGGCCTCGATGGTCGGGGCGGGCCGGGAGGCGAGGTCGACCTTCAGCCGTACGGGCAGGGGCGCGCGCTCGGCGATGCCGGAGAGGGCGGCGTCCAGGCCGCGGTCCTCCAGGACGGCCGGGTGCAGGCCGCGCACGAGGTCGGACAGCTCGGTGATGGCCTCCTTGGCCTCGCGGTGCGCCTCGTCGATGACCTTGCGGGCGTCCTCGGGGAGGTCCTTCATCGTGGCCTTGGCGAGGCCGAGGTTGACGGCCAGGGAGACGAGGCGCTGCTGGGCGCCGTCGTGCAGGTCGCGCTCGATGCGGCGGCGTTCGGCGTCCGCCGCGTCGACGACGCCCGCGCGGCTCTCGGTGACCTCGGCGACGCGGAGCCGCAGGAGTTCCTCGCGGCTGGGGCCGAGGCGGGTGAGGGCGGCGCGGGTGTCGAGCCGGGCGAGGGCGCGGGAGAGGTACGCCGCGCCGTACAGCCCGGCGACCCCGGCGACCGTGACGTACCCCGCCTGCGTGGCGTAGCCGATGTGCTCGACGCGCACCTCCACCGGCAGGACCCAGATCCAGGCGTAGACCGTGGCGGCGACGGCGGCCACCGCCCACGCCAGCAGGGTCAGCGTGCCGGCGAGGGCGATCAGCGGGCCGACGAACAGGTGGTACTGCACCTGGCGCCAGGCGGCGGGCGAGCGCAGCCACCGCTTGACGCGCTCCGCCCGCGTCGCGCCTCCCACCTCGACGGGCCGGGGGATGTCCACGCCGAGCCGGCCGCGGAAGCGCGCGCCCTGGACCACGGTCAGCACGGGCGAGGCGAGGGCCAGCACGGCGAGCGGGACGAACACGGCGGCCAGCACGCTGAAGATCTCCGTCGGCCCGCCGGGCAGCCACGGCACGGCGAGGACGAACAGGGCGACGGCCTGCACGAGGGCGCCGACGGCCAGGAAGGCGGCGGCCCGGCCCGCGCCGTCGAACGGCTTGAGGAGGATCCGGGGCACGAGGGGGTTTCGCATGCTCTGAACGGTAAGGCCGCAGGTCAGGGGCGGGCCATGGCACTGGTGTCCGACTTGGGGGTGGAGCCAGTACCACTATCGGACGGCTGTACGGAGAAGCGGGCGCGGCTGTCAGCGGACACCGCTACGTTGAGTGGCAACCCGCTCACTCAGGTAAGGAAGGGCATCATGGCAGTCATGGTCGAGATTCCACGCGGGACGGTTCGGGAGATAAGCCCCACCCCGGACCCAGGGGGGTTCGAGGGGCTGTGCCGCGTCCTGGAGAAAATCGAGATGCACCTCCCGGATGGCTATCGATCAGAGATCGTCAGGGGGAGAATCACCGTGTCGCCATGGTCCAAGGGCAAATACCGCCCCGTCCTGGTCAACCTCGTGCGCCAATTGGAGCCGCATACGCCCGAGGGACACCTGGCAGACCGCTCCCCGCTTCTTTTCAGGTTCCCTGACCACAGCAGAAGTTACGGCCCCGACGTCCACGTCTCGGACGAAGAGCTGACCAACATCGACAGCATCCACCTTCCCGGCGAGGCGCTCTCCCTGGTCGGCGAGCTGACGTCCTCATCCACCGCCGACTTCGATCGCCTCGACAAAGTCGAGGTCTACGGCAAGGCAGGGGTGCAGGTGTACGTCCTGGTGGACGTGCTCAACTCGACCGTGACCGTCTACTCCTCTCCGTCAGAGACGGGCTATCGGAGACACACTCAGGTCAAGTTCGGCGACAAGGTCCGGGTCCCCGCACCCTTCGACTTCGAACTCGACACCTCGGAGTGGAAGGCCTGACCCCCACTCGACGGCCTCGGCCCCGCCGCGGCGGGACCGAGGCCGTCCGCCTACCCGGAAAGTCTCAGTCGGCCGACCGGTACGGCGCCGCCGCGTGCTGCGCCGCGTACATCAGGGCGGGCTTGATCTTCGGCCAGAAGTAGCTGTCCTGGCAGGAGTACGCCGGGGTGAACCCGTCGCAGCCGCGCCCGTCGCTGTCCCCGATCTCGATGGTGAAGCTGGCAAGACCGAGCTTGTCGTACGTCCAGTCGTCGGTGCCGCCGGAGGCGTCGTAGAGGATCTCGCCCGCCTGTCCGGACTGGTAGCCGGTGATCGAGCCCATGCGGCCGGCCAGGGCGCGCAGCGCGGCGTCGTTGCCGCTGTGCACGCGGTGGTCGGACTCCCAGGGGAAGAGGACCATGCTGGCGTCGCTGTGGAGGCTGATCATCATGCCGCGGGCGTCGGCGGGTGCGGGGTCGCTGTCGCCGGTGCCGGTGCGGACGGCCGGGTAGAGCTGCCGGAAGAGGCCCTCCAGCGCGGAGTTCTCCGGCTCGGAGTCGGCGGCGGGGCCGAGGTAGACCTCGTTGCAGGGCTGGGTGGAGGTGCCGAGGCCGCCCCAGTGGGAGCCCGCGTTGCGGTTGAGGTCGACGCCTATCTGACCGGTCCAACCGCAGGACGCGCCATGGGAGTCGTCGGCGTTCTTGCGCTGCCATAAGGGGTTGTCGCCGCCGCTCGCGACGATGTCGACGCCGTCGGGGTTGGCGATGGGCACGACCCACATCTCGGTGGTGTCCATGAGCTTGGTGATGTCCGGGTCCTTGCCGTACTGCCCCGTCAGCTCGTCGGTCCAGCGCCAGGACATCTCGCCGGTGGTGAGCTCGCGCGCGTGGATCTGGCTCATCAGGAAGAAGCGGGGCTTGGCCGGGTTCGGGCTGAGCGAGCAGTCGCCGGGCTTCATCTTGGTGATGCAGACGGCCTTGAGGTCGTGGCCGCCCGAACCGGCCTGCTTCAGCCAGGACTTGCCGTACGTGACGACCGTGGCCAGGTCCGGGTGCTGGGCGGCGAGCTGGTCCAGGTGCGCGTAGTGGGCGCCGACGGTGCGGTAGCCGCCGTCGTACGTGTCACCCGCGTCGTCCTTCACCGACTTCTCGGGGACCGGTCTCGGCATCGTGCGGACGGCGGTGGAGGAGAAGCCGAGGCGGCGCAGGCCGTCGCCGGTCGCCGGGTCGCCGAGGACGAAGAGGTGGTCGCCCCGGCGGCGCTCCAGGAGGTCGTACCCGGCGGCGATCAGGGTCTGCGCGTCCTGCTTGTGGTGCGTGGGGACCTCGTAGAGGACCGCGGCGTCACGGCTCTGCGAGGCACCGGCGAGGGCCGTCGTGGCCTGCGGGAGCATGGCCGCCGCGGCCATGACCGTCACTCCGACCGCCAGCCCTGCCAGGCGTTTTCGGGACATGAGGTGGGCCTTTCCGTGTGGGGACGGAACGGGACCGCTGCCGATGCGGAGGCCGACAGGCGGCCGCAGGCGAATAATGCCGTGTTCATGTCACATCCGGAAGGGCGGCGCCGCCTTTTCCGGAAAGCCGAAGGCCCCGGCCCCGCCGAAGCGGGAACCGGGGCCTTCGTACGGAGAGAGGCGTCAGCAGCCCAGCAGACGCGAGCCCAGGTAGCTCTCGATCTGGTCGAGGGAGACGCGCTCCTGCTTCATCGTGTCGCGCTCGCGCACGGTCACGGCGTTGTCGTCGAGCGTGTCGAAGTCGACGGTGACGCAGAACGGCGTGCCGATCTCGTCCTGGCGGCGGTAGCGGCGGCCGATCGCGCCCGCGTCGTCGAACTCGATGTTCCAGTGCTTGCGCAGGTCCGCCGCGAGGCCCTTGGCCTTCGGGGAGAGCTGCGGGTTGCGGGAGAGCGGCAGGACCGCGACCTTGACCGGCGCGAGGCGCGGGTCGAGGCGCATCACGACGCGCTTCTCCATGACGCCCTTGGCGTTCGGGGCCTCGTCCTCGTTGTACGCGTCGAGCATGAAGGCGAGCATGGCGCGGTTGAGGCCGGCCGCCGGCTCGATGACGTACGGGAAGTAGCGCTCACCGGCCTCCTGGTCGAAGTACGACAGGTCCTGGCCGGAGCCCGCGGAGTGCGCCTTGAGGTCGAAGTCGGTGCGGTTGGCCACACCCTCCAGCTCGGAGAACTCGGAGCCGCCGAAGTTGAAGCGGTACTCGATGTCGACGGTGCGCTTGGAGTAGTGGGAGAGCTTCTCGGCGGCGTGCTCGTACCACCGCATGTTCTCCGTGCGCATGCCGAGGCCGGTGTACCAGTCCCAGCGCTGCTGCATCCAGTACTCGTGCCACTGCTCGTCCTCGCCCGGCTTGACGAAGAACTCCATCTCCATCTGCTCGAACTCGCGGGTGCGGAAGATGAAGTTGCCCGGCGTGATCTCGTTGCGGAAGGACTTGCCGGTCTGGGCGATGCCGAACGGGGGCTTCTTGCGCGAGGTCGTCTGCACCTGGGCGAAGTTGGTGAAGATGCCCTGGGCGGTCTCGGGCCGCAGGTAGGTCACCGAGCCGGTGTCCTGGGTCGGGCCGAGGTGGGTGGCGAGCAGGCCGGAGAACTGCTTGGGCTCGGTGAACTGGCCCTTGTTGCCGCAGTTCGGGCAGTTGATGTCGGCGAGGCCGTTCGCGGGCAGCTTGCCGTGCTTGGCCTCGTACGCCTCCTCCAGGTGGTCCGCGCGGTAGCGCTTGTGGCAGGAGGTGCACTCGGTCAGCGGGTCGGAGAAGGTGGCGACGTGGCCGGACGCCTCCCAGACCTCACGGGCGAGGATCACCGACGAGTCGAGACCGACCACGTCGTCGCGCGAGGTGACCATGGAGCGCCACCACTGACGCTTGATGTTCTCCTTGAGCTCCACACCGAGGGGTCCGTAGTCCCAGGCGGCACGCTGTCCGCCGTAGATCTCACTGCACGGATAGACAAAGCCACGGCGCTTGCTCAGGCTGACGATGGTGTCGATCTTGTCGGCGGCCACGGTGCTCTCTTCATTGCGACGACGAACAGCGAATGCTTCAGGTTACCGGCGGCGCCACCCCCCTAATCAAATCGGCTCTGGCCTTGGCTTGACCCGATCGGCCGGGGGACCCGGTTGCGCCCCCTTTGCGAACATGTTGTTGACAATCGTTTCCATTTTTGTTGAAAATGACTGTCATGAACGTAAGCCGCCTCCGCTCCCCCCGAATAACCACCGCCGCCGTCGCCACGGCCGCAGCCCTGGGGCTGCTCACGCTCTCCGCGTGCTCCTCATCCGACGCGGCGGGCAAGGCGGCGGACGGCAGGCTCAAGGTGATCGCGTCGTTCTACCCCATGGAGTTCCTGGCCAAGGAGATCGGCGGCGACCACGTCAGCGTGACCAACCTGACGAAGCCCGGTGTCGAGCCGCACGACCTGGAGCTCAAGCCCAAGGAGACCGGCTCCCTCTCCGACGCGGGCGCGATCGTCTACCTCAAGGGCCTCCAGCCCGCCGTGGACGCGGCGATCAAGCAGTCCGGCAACAAGCACGTCGCCGACGCGGCCTCCCTCACCGCCCTGGAAGAGCACGGCACCGAGGTCGACGGCCACCACCACTCCACCGGCGACAACCACTCCCACTCGGAGGGCGAGGCCGGCCAGGACCCCCACATCTGGCTGGACCCGGTGAAGTACGCCGAGGTCGCCAAGGGGGTCAGCAAGACCCTCGCCGAGGCCGACCCCGACCACCGGGCCGACTTCCAGAAGAACACGGACGCGCTGGTCGAGAAGCTGGACGGGCTGAACCAGAAGTTCACGGACGGCCTGAAGAACCGCGCCTCCGACACCTTCATCACCACCCACGCCGCCTTCGGCTACCTCGCCGAGCGCTACGGCCTCACCGAGGAGGCCATCAGCGGCGTGGACCCGGAGTCCGAGCCCAGCGCCGCCCGGATGAAGGACCTGCACCAGCTGGCCAAGGACCACCACGTCGGCACGGTCTTCTTCGAGACGATCGCCAACCCGGCCACGGCCAGGACGCTGGCCAAGGACCTCGGCGTGAAGACGGACGTCCTCGACCCGCTCGAAGGGATCACCGACAAGTCCAAGGGCGACGACTACTTCGCCGTGATGGAGTCCAACCTCGCCGCCCTCCAGAAGGCGCTCGGCACCAAGTGATGGAGGCAGGCAGCATGGACGGTCAGCCCGTCATATCCCTGCTCGGGGCGACGGCCACCCTGGGCTCGCGCCCGGTGCTGCGCGGCGTCGACCTGACCGTACGGCGCGGCGAGGTCGTGGCGCTGCTCGGCGCCAACGGCTCGGGCAAGTCCACGGCCGTCCGCGCGATCGTCGGCCAGGTGCCGCTCACCGGCGGCGAGCTGGAGCTCTTCGGCACCCCGCGGCGCCGCTTCCGCGACTGGGCCCGGCTCGGCTACGTACCGCAGCGCACCACCGCCGCGGGCGGGGTGCCCGCCACCGTCGGCGAGGTCGTCTCCGCGGGCCGCCTGGCCCGCACCAAGCTCGGCATCATGCGCAAGGCGGACCGTGAGGCCGTCGTGCGCGCCCTGGAGCTCGTCGGCATGGCCGACCGCATCAAGGACTCCGTGGACGCGCTCTCCGGCGGCCAGCACCAGCGCGTGCTGATCGCCCGCGCGCTGGCCGTGGAGCCCGAACTGCTGATCATGGACGAGCCGATGGCGGGCGTCGACCTGGCCAGCCAGGAGGTCCTCGCGACCGCCCTGCGCGCCCAGGTCGAGCGCGGCGCGACGGTCCTCCTCGTCCTGCACGAGCTCGGCCCGCTGGAGCCGCTCATCGACCGCGCGGTCGTGCTCCGCGACGGCTGCGTCGTCCACGACGGCCCGCCGCCGGAGGCCGTGGGCCAGCACGCGCTGCCCGGCCACGACCATGTACACCCGCACGCCGGCCCGGCAGCGGAACCGATACGGACGGGGCTCCTGAGCTGATGGACATCCTCGACTTCGCCTTCATGCAGCGGGCCCTGCTCGCCGCCCTCGTGGTCGGCATCACCGCGCCCGCGATCGGCACCTTCCTCGTCCAGCGCCGCCAGGCGCTGATGGGCGACGGCATCGGCCACGTGGCCCTCACCGGCGTCGGCCTCGGCTTCCTGCTCAACACCAGCCCGGTGTGGATGGCCACCGCCGTCTGCGTGGTCGGCGCCGTGGTGATGGAGCTGATCCGCTCCTACGGCAAGGCGCGCGGCGACATCGCGCTCGCCATGCTCTTCTACGGCGGCATGGCCGGCGGCGTGATGCTGATGAGCCTGTCCTCCAGCGGCTCCAACGCCAACCTCACGACGTACCTCTTCGGCTCGATCACCACCGTCTCGCAGCAGGACATCGTCGCGATCTGCATCCTGGCGGCGTTTGTGATCCTGGCCACCCTGGGCCTGCGCCGACAGCTTTTCGCCATCTGCCAGGACGAGGAGTTCGCCCGCGTCACGGGCCTGCCGGTGCGGCTGCTGAACCTGCTGATCGCGATCACCGCCGCGGTGACCGTCACCGTCGCCATGCGCGTCGTCGGGCTGCTGCTCGTCAGCGCCCTGATGGTGATCCCCGTGGCCGCCTCGCAGCAGATCGCGCGCAGCTTCGCGATGACCTTCGCACTGGCCATCGCCATCGGCGTGCTGGTGACCGTCTCCGGCACCACCCTGTCGTACTACGTGGACGTCCCGTCGGGCGCCTCCATCGTGCTGCTCGCCATCGGCGTCTTCGTCACCCTGACCGTCCTCGCGACCCCCCTGGCGAGGAAGCGCGCCCGGCAGGCCGCGGCGGCGGCCGAGGACGGCTGCACGCTCACGGTGCCCGACGCCCGGCGCCCCGCCGACGACGTACGCGTCTGACGCGGGCGGGCCCCGTGACGCCGCCCCGGACGCGTACAGGTCCGGGACGCGTCTCGGGGCTTACACACCCGGTCCCGCGGGCTGGCACAATTGGCCGTGCGACACGTGCGGATGGGTGTTCAGGCGAGCTTTTGGAGGCAACTGTGGCGACCGCGGGTCCCCCGGTACGCGGCCGGTCCACCAAGCAGCGGGCAGCGGTCTCGGCCGCGCTCGACGAGGTGGACGAGTTCCGTAGCGCTCAAGAGCTCCACGACATGCTCAGACACCGCGGCGCGTCCGTGGGGCTGACCACCGTCTACCGCACGCTGCAGTCCCTCGCCGACGCCGGCGAGGTCGACGTGCTGCGCACCAGCGAGGGCGAGTCGGTCTACCGCCGCTGCTCCAGCGGGCACCACCACCACCTGGTGTGCCGGGTCTGCGGCAAGGCGGTCGAGGTCGAGGGGCCCGCCGTGGAGAAGTGGGCGGACTCCATCGCCGCCGAGCACGGCTTCGTCGACGTCGCCCACACGGTGGAGATCTTCGGCACCTGCGGGGACTGCGCCAAGAAGCAGTGACCCCGCAGGCGGCCGCGGGCCGTCAGCCCTTGTTCAGCTGGTCCTCGTTGGGGATCGCGCCGCCGAAGCGGCGGTCCCGCTGGGCGAACTCCAGGCACGCGCGCCACAGGTCGCGGCGGTCGAAGTCGGGCCAGAGCACGTCCTGGAAGACCATCTCGGCGTAAGCGCTCTGCCAGATCAGGTAGTTGGACGTGCGCTGCTCGCCGGACGGGCGCACGAAGAGGTCGACGTCCGGCATGTCCGGGTAGTAGAGGTACTTCGCGAAGGTCTTCTCCGTGACCTTCGACGGGTCGAGCCGGCCCGCGGCGATGTCCCGTCCTATGGCCGCCGCCGCGTCGGCGATCTCCGCGCGGCCGCCGTAGTTGACGCAGAAGTACATCGTCATGGCGTCGTTGTCCTTGGTCTGCTCCTGGGCGACCTGGAGCTCCTCGACCACCGACTTCCACAGCTTCGGCATCCGCCCGGTCCAGCGGACCCGGATGCCCAGCTCGTCCATCTCGTCACGGCGGCGGCGGATGACATCGCGGTTGAAGTTCATCAGGAAGCGCACCTCTTCGGGCGAGCGCTTCCAGTTCTCGGTCGAGAAGGCGTACAGGGAGAGGTTCTTGACGCCCATCTCCAGGCAGCCCTTGAGGACGTCCATCACGACGCCCTCGCCGACCTTGTGGCCCTCGGTGCGCGGCAGCCCGCGCTCCTTCGCCCAGCGGCCGTTGCCGTCCATGACGATGGCCACGTGGTTGGGGACCAGTTCACCGGGGATCTTCGGCGGCCGCGCCCCGGACGGGTGCGGCTCAGGGGTGAGGTACTCGCGTCGGGAACGGCCCAGAATCCCGCGTCGTGCCATGCGTGCCACTTCTCCTCGATGCCAGGTTCTACTTCTCTGGGTTACTTCTCTGCGTTACTTCTCTACGTAACGGAGGGAGCGGAGCCCCCGCTCCAGATGCCAGTGCAGATACGCCGCCACCAGGCCGCTGCCCTCCCGGACGTGCCGTGCCTCGCACGCGTCCGCCGTCGCCCAGTCCCCGGTCAGCAGCGCGCCGAGGAGCCCGATCGACTCCGAGGAGGGTACGACGCTTCCGGGCACCCGGCACTCCCCGCATACGACGCCGCCCGCGGCCACCGAGAAGAATCGGTTCGGTCCGGGCATACCGCACTTGGCGCAGGCGTCGAAGCTGGGCGCGTAGCCGTTGACGGCGAGGGAGCGCAGCAGAAACGCGTCGAGGATGAGGTGCGGGGCGTGCTCGCCCGCGGCGAGCGTCCGCAGGCCGCCGACGAGCAGCAGATACTGCTGCACGGCGGGCTCGCCCTCGTGGTCGGTGAACCGCTCGGCGGTCTCCAGCATGGCGGTGCCCGCGGTGTAGCGGGCGTAGTCGGTGACGATGCCGCCACCGTACGGAGCGATGGTCTCGCTCTGCGTGCACAGGGGCAGTCCACGGCCTACGAGCTCGCCGCCGCGCGCGAAGAACTGCACGTCCACGTGCGAGAAGGGCTCCAGCCGCGCCCCGAACTTCGACTTCGTCCGCCGCACGCCCCTGGCCACGGCCCGCACGCGCCCGTGCCCCCGGGTGAGCAGGGTGATGATCCGGTCCGCTTCGCCCAGTTTCTGGGTGCGCAGCACGATGCCATCGTCGCGGAACAGACTCATGGAGCCATTGTCCCGTACGGCCGGGGTGCGCTTTCCCCTCGGGGAGGGGCTGCTGTTCCGGACGGGCCTGAAGTGGTTCAAGTCGTTGGAGAATGTCGCCATGTTGATCTTCCCGTCCCTCCGGAACCCCCTCTCGACGCTCTCCGCCGGATTGCTCGGGCTCGGGCTGGCCGTCGTCGCCGCCTATCTGCTGGGGGTCACGGTGCCCGGCAAGCGGGCCGACGCCTGGGCCTTCGCGACGGCGGCCGCCTGTCTGCCGGACGAGCCCTCCACGGAGTGCCGGAAGAGCGTGCCCGCCACCGTGGAGAAGGCCGAGACCGTCTCCGAGGGCAGGACGCGGCACCACTGGCTCACGCTGGCCGAGCGCGGCGGGGGCTCGTACCGCGTGGACATGAGCCGGTCGTCCTCGGTCTTCGGGGCCGTCTCGCCCGGTGACCGGGTGACGATGACGTCGTGGCGGGGCAAGGTCCGCTATGTCGACTTCCGGAACATGCGGCAGGACGCGGCCGACCGCCCCAAGGAGGCCTACCGCCTGCCGCTGGGCATCGGGCTGGCGCTGCTGCCGCTGAGCGGGATGCTGCTCTGGTTCGCCCACGGCCTGTTCCGCCGGACCTCCGGCGCCCCCGCGTTCTCCCTCTGGCGGATCAGCGTCGCGGTCGCGTCGGGGATCTGCCTCGCGCTCATCGCCTTCTTCGCGCCCCTGGCCACGGACACGGTGTCGACGGCCCTGTTGCTCAGCGCCGTCGCCGCGTTCCCCGTGGCCCTCGGCGGGCTGTGGCTGATCAAGCGGCAGCGCCGCCGGCCCACGGGCCGGCGGCGACGGACCGGGAGACCGAGCCCGTCCGGGGCCTGAAGGGCCGTCACGACGGCGTGCGGGCCGCCGCCAGCAGGCGGTCGGTGTCCTCGGGACACAGCAGCAGCGCCCGGCCCACCGTCGTGAGGACCTCGCGCTCCGCGGGCCGGTAGGGCCCGTCCGCGAGGGCGATGCGCGCGCCCTGGAGGAGGATCGACTCCCGGCCGGCCGGGGCGAGGTGCGGGGCCAGCGGCTCCAGCGCCTCGTGGAGCTCGATGGCCAGCGCCGTGCCGCGGGGGTCGAAGCCGTCGCGGCCGCAGCCCCCGTCGCCGAGGCCGCCGCCGCTCGCGTACGTCCCGGGGAGGCGGCCCGTGTCCGCGGCGAGCGCCTCGATCAGGGTGATCAGCTGTTCCTCGCTGCAGTCGACGAAGCCCGCGGCGCGCACCGCGCCGACCGCGGCCCTGCGGACCGTGCGCGCCTCCGTGCCGCCCGCCGCGAGGACGGCGAGGGCGACCGTGTGCACGGCGTCGCGGAGCATCGCGGAGAAACGGGTGGTGGTGGGGTGGTCCAGGATGTCCGTGCTGTAACGGGCGCGGCAGGCCGTGCACTCGACGATCGGCCCCACCGGTCCGCGCGGCAGCAGCGGCACGCCGAAGGCGACGAGCCGCCGGCGGCCCGTACGGCGGCGGTAGTTGCGGTCGCCGCCGCAGCCGGGGCAGTAGAACTCGCCGTCGCCTACGGTGCGCCACACGGTGCGTACGCCCACCACACACCGGTCCGGTCCGGATCGGCCTCGCGCGTGCATCACGGCGCACCTCCATAACGCCACGGCCTCGTCGCCGCGTTGACGTGATGTTAGCCACATCGATGATGTGGCGTCAGTACCCCGTGCGCAGACTTCGGGCGGCAGTGGGGCGAACACGCCACCGAGCCACCGGATACGGTGGTTTCGGTGGCGTCCCCTTGACCGCCGCGGTGGCTCAGCCGCGGTGGGCGCGATTGACCGCGGAGACCACGGCCTTGATCGAGGCGCGGGTGGTGTTGGGGTCGGTGCCGGTGCCCCACAGCACCTTGCCGTCGATCACGCACTCGATGTACGAGGCGGCGCGGGCGCTCGCGCCCTCGCTCATGGTGTGCTCGGAGTAGTCCAGCAGGCGCGCGTCGACCCCGACCGCGGCGAGCGCGTCGAAGAAGGCGGAGATCGGGCCGTTGCCGGTGCCGGTCAGCACCGTGTCCACGCCGTCCACGACCGCCTCGACGGTGAGCGCGTCGGTGCCCTCGCTGGTGGTCGACGTCTGGTGGGAGCGCAGCGCGATCCGGCCCCAGGGGTTGTCGTCGGTGGGCAGGTACTCGTCCTGGAAGACCGCCCAGATCTCCTGCGGGGTGACCTCGCCGCCCTCGGCGTCCGTCTTCGCCTGGATGATGCGGGAGAACTCGATCTGCATCCGGCGCGGCAGGTCCAGCTTGTGGTCGTTCTTCAGGACGTACGCGATACCGCCCTTGCCGGACTGCGAGTTGACGCGGATGACCGCCTCGTACGAGCGTCCGACGTCCTTGGGGTCGATCGGCAGGTAGGGGACGGCCCACTCGATGTCGTCCACGGTCTTCCCGGCGGCGGCAGCGGTGGCCTCCATCGCCTCGAAGCCCTTCTTGATGGCGTCCTGGTGGGAGCCGGAGAAGGAGGTGTAGACCAGGTCGCCCGCGTAGGGGTGGCGCGGGTGGACCTCCATCTGGTTGCAGTACTCGGCGGTCCTGCGGACCTCGTCGATCTGCGAGAAGTCGATCTGCGGGTCGACGCCCTGGGAGAAGAGGTTCATGCCCAGGGTGACCAGGTCGACGTTGCCGGTGCGCTCGCCCTGGCCGAAGAGGCAGCCCTCGATCCGGTCCGCGCCCGCCATGATCGCCAGCTCGGCGGCGGCGACGGCCGTGCCCCGGTCGTTGTGGGGGTGGACGGACAGACAGATGTGCTCGCGCCGGGACAGGTGCCGCGACATCCATTCGAAGCGGTCGGCGTGGGTGCTCGGGGTGGACCGCTCCACCGTGGCGGGCAGATTGAGGATGATCTCCCGCCCTGCCTCGGGCTGCCAGACGTCCATGACGCCCTCGCAGACCTCCAGGGCGAAGTCCAGCTCGGTGTCGGTGAAGATCTCCGGGCTGTACTGGTAGCCGAAGGCCGTCTCGGGGCCGAGGATCTTCTCGGCGTACTCCATGACCAGCCGGGTGCCGTCGACCGCGATCTGCTTGACCTGCTCGCGCGAGCCGCGGAAGACCACCCGGCGGAAGACGGGCGCGGTGGCGTTGTAGAGGTGGACGGTCGCGCGGTGGGCGCCGCGCAGCGACTCCACGGTCCGCTCGATCAGCTCCTCGCGCGCCTGGGTGAGGACGGAGATCGTCACGTCCTCGGGGATCGCGCCCTCCTCGATGATCGACCGCACGAAGTCGAAGTCGGTGGCGCCGGAGGAGGGGAAGCCGACCTCGATCTCCTTGTAGCCCATGCGGACCAGCAGGTCGAACATCTCCCGCTTGCGGGCCGGGGACATCGGGTCGATCAGTGCCTGGTTGCCGTCGCGCAGGTCGGTGGAGAGCCAGCGGGGGGCGGCGGTGACGCGCCGGTCGGGCCAGGTGCGGTCGGGGATGTCGACGGCTTCGTACGACCCGTATTTGTGCACCGGCATCCCCGAGGGGCGCTGGGTCACGGTCGCCGCGGTGACGGGCGTGGGGGGACGTACAGAGATCTCGGGCATCTGCGTGGGGCTCCTCGTGTGTCCGCTGGGCGGCCGACGGGGGCTGGTCACCGGCGAGTGACCGCAACACCGAACTCCGCGGGGAGGGAGTCGGCCTACTGCAGACCCTCGCCGCGGCAGCTAAGGAGAAGCAGCCCGAAACGCATGATGCTCAGCACGATAACCGAGCCGGACGCGCCATGGATCCCCCGTATCAGCATGCGGGACGCGATCACTCGCGGGTCACACGGTTTCCCGGGGGCGGAAGGGGCGGGAGAGGGAATGCGGAATTGCTGTCCCCCAAATGATAGCCAACCACTCGATTTCATTAATCGTGACGCCAAGCAGTGACAAGCCGGAGGCTCGGTGCCACATTGCCGCCATGAAACCGGTGTTCTGCACGATCGTGCCTCCCCACATTCTCGACCGCCTCGCCCAGTCGGAGGATCCGGAGCTCTCCGGCAACGCCCAGCGCACCCTCGAACACGACTCCCTCCACCGCACCCGCCGCCGCGTCACCGCCCTCCGGGGCGCCGTGGCACCGGCGGGCACCCCATCCGACCAGCCCCAGCGGACGATCTACGACGCCGGCCACCAGGAGACGACGCCCGGCACGAAAGTGCACTCCGAGGGCGACGGTCCGGCCAAGGACGCGACCGTGAACCGTGCGAATTCGGCCCTGGGGGCCACATTCGACTTCTATCTGAAGGCGTATGGACGGCACTCCATCGACGACGCCGGGCTCCCTCTGGATGCCACCGTCCATTACGGCACGAATTACGACAACGCCTTCTGGGACGGCTCGCAGATGGTGTTCGGGGACGGCGACGGACAGCTCTTCGTCGACTTCACCGTCTCGGTCGATGTCATCGGCCACGAGCTCACCCACGGCGTCACCCAGCACACGGCCAATCTGGAGTACTACGGCCAGTCGGGCGCGCTCAACGAGTCCCTGTCGGACGTCTTCGGCTCGCTGATCAAGCAGTACGCGCTCGGCCAGACCGCCGACCAGGCCGACTGGCTGATCGGCCAGGGGCTGCTGGGGCCGCACATCCACGGCGTGGCACTGCGCTCCATGAAGGCGCCGGGTACCGCCTACGACGACCCGCACCTGGGCAAGGACCCGCAGCCCGCCACCATGGACGACTACGTGCGGACCTCGCGCGACAACGGCGGCGTGCACACCAATTCGGGCATCCCCAACCACGCCTTCTACCTCGTGGCGAGCGCGCTCGGCGGGCACGCGTGGGAGCGGGCCGGGAAGATCTGGTACGCCACCCTCACCGGCGGTGAGCTGGCCTCCGACGCCGATTTCGCGGAGTTCGCGCGGCTGACGGCGGCGACGGCGCGGAGCCTGTACGGCGAGGGGGACGCGATTCAGGCCGTTCTCAAGGCGTGGTCGCAGGTGGGGGTCCCCACCTCGTAGGGACGGCCGCACGGGGTAAGGATGGCGGCATGCGGATTGCCATCACCCGAACCGGCGGTTTTACCGGCATCGAGCGGCGGGCCGAGCTGGATACGTCCGGCCGGCCCGACGCGACGCACATCGAGGCCCTGGCCCACCGGGCGCTGACCCCGGGCCACGGCGCCCCGGCACGGGGCGTGCCGGACGGCTTCCACTACGAGATCAAGGTGGACGGCCGCTCGGTCCACCTGGCGGACCCCCACCTCACACACGACCAGCGCGAACTGATCCAACTGGTCCTGAAGGAGGGCGCGTAGCGTCAGAACCCGAGCTTGCGCAGCTGCTTGGGATCGCGCTGCCAGTCCTTGGCGACCTTCACATGCAGGTCGAGGTAGACCGGGGTACCGAGGAGCGCCTCGATGTGCTTGCGGGACTTCATGCCGACCTCCTTCAGCCGGGAGCCCTTGGGGCCGATGATGATCCCCTTCTGGCTGGGGCGCTCGATGTAGACGTTGGCGTGGATGTCCAGCAGCGGCTTGTTCGCCGGGCGGTCCTCGCGCGGCAGCATCTCCTCGACCACGACGGCGATGGAGTGCGGCAGCTCGTCCCGCACGCCCTCCAGCGCGGCCTCGCGGATCAGCTCGGCGACCATGATCTGCTCGGGCTCGTCGGTGAGATCGCCCTCGGGGTAGAGCGGCGGGCTCTCCGGCAGCATCGGCACGAGCAGGTCGGCGAGCAGCGACACCTGCTTGTCGCCCACCGCCGAGACCGGGATGATCTCCGCCCACTCGATGCCGAGCTCCTCGCCCAGCTGATGGATGGCGATCAGCTGCTCCGCGAGGGCCTTGGAGTCCACCAGGTCCGTCTTGGTGACGATGGCGACCTTGGGCGTCTTCTTGATCCCGGCCAGCTCGGTGGCGATGTAGCGGTCGCCGGGGCCGAGCTTCTGGTCGGCGGGCAGGCAGAAGCCGATCACGTCGACCTCGGCCCACGTGGTGCGCACGACGTCGTTGAGGCGCTCGCCGAGCAGCGTGCGCGGCTTGTGCAGGCCGGGCGTGTCCACCAGCACGAGCTGGGCGTCGGGGCGGTGCACGATGCCGCGGACGGTGTGGCGGGTGGTCTGCGGCCGGTTGGAGGTGATCGCGACCTTCGTCCCCACCAGTGCGTTGGTCAGGGTCGACTTGCCCGCGTTGGGGCGGCCGACGAAGCACGCGAAGCCCGCGCGGTGAGGGGCCTGGGACGGGGAGGAGGCTCTATCCATACTCGATATTCTCCCCGATCCCCCGGCGACCGCCGACCAGTGGTCGCCGGGGGGCGCGGAGCCGCAGCCCGCTCAGCCGGCCAGGAGCCTCGTGTGCGGCGTGCCGTCCGGGCCCGCCAGCAGGACAGGCGTGTCCGGGCCGCCCAGGTCCCGTACGGCCGCGCGGTCCGCCTCGGGGACGGTGGCCGCCTCGGAGACCACGGCCGCGGCCTCCAGCGACTTCGCGCCGCTGGCGACGGCCATCGCGACGGCGGTCCGCAGGGCGCTGAGCTTCAGCGAGTCGAGCGCGACGGTCCCGGCGACATAGGTCCGGCCGGTCTCGTCGCGCACGGCGGCGCCCTCGGGGACGGCGTTGCGGGCGCGCGCCGAGCGGGCCAGCGTGATGATCTTGCGGTCTTCGGGGTCCAGCGTCTCCGTCATACGCGCGAGCATATGCAGCACCCCTGGAGGATCAAGACCCGGACCGTACGAGGACGGCTCAGCCCGCGACCGAGTACATCCCGCGGCGGCCCTCCGGCGAGGTGAGCCACTCGACCTTCGCCGCCGTGCCCGACTCCGGCACCGGGTTGTGCATCACGATCGTCAGGTCCGGGCGGGCCGGTACGCGCAGCTGGGTGCTCTCGAAGTGCAGCGCGCCGACCAGCGGGTGCTCCATCTCCTTGACCAGCTGACCGCCCTCGCAGACGTCACCGCGCGCCCACAGTGCCACGAACTCCTCGCTCTCCTCGGCGAGTTCCGCGACGACGGCCTGGAAGCCCTCGTCGTCGGGGCGCTCGGACCAGGCGGCGCGGAACTGGGCGACGACGCAGTGGGCGTTGTCCTCCCAGTTCGCGGCGCGCGAGCGGTAGACGGGGTCGGTGAAGAACGTGACCAGGCAGTTCTGCACGGTCTCCGGGCGGAAGCCCATGACCAGGGCGGCCGACTCGTTGTAGGAGACGATGTTCCAGTACGGGTCCATGATGTGCGCCGGGTAGGGCATCCAGCCTTCGATCAGCCGGTGCAGGCCCGCGCACAGATACTCCGCGCCGTACTCCGACTCCGGCGGCGGCGGGTTCAGCCCGGCCAGGGCGTAGAGGTGGCGGCGCTCCGGGCCTGCCAGCTTCAGCACGCGCGCGACGGCGTCGAGCACCTGCGGCGAGACGGTGATGTCACGCCCCTGCTCCAGCCACTGGTACCAGGACGCGCCGACCCCGGCGAGCACGGCCACCTCCTCGCGGCGCAGCCCCGGGGTGCGGCGCCGGGCGCCGCCGTCCGGGAGGCCGACGTCGGCCGGGCTCACCCGGGCCCGACGGCTCATCAGGAACTCGCGCAGCTCCTGGCGGCGGCGCGACCCGGTGGCCCGCGCGCCGCCGGATGCGGTGTGTACTTCGGTCGGACCGGCTGTCAACGGCTCCCCCTCGCCTGGTGGTACGGCCACCACCATAAGCAGTGTCTCCCCACGGGTATTCCGCGCGGCGGAAGGTGGTGCCCATGGCGATCGACAGTTCCCCGTCCCTGACCACCTCCGCGCCACCGGCGGCGCAGCGCATGACCACCCGCGCGAAGCTGATCCTGCTGGTGCTGTGCGCGGCGCAGTTCATCATCGCGCTCGACTTCTCCATCCTGAACGTGGCACTGCCCGTCCTCGGCGACGACCTGGGCATGGGGCAGGCCGACCTCCAGTGGGCGGTCACCGCGTTCGCACTGCCGTCGGGCGGCTTCCTGCTGCTCTTCGGCCGGATCGCCGATCTCTACGGACGGCGCAGGCTGTTCCTCGCCGGGCTCGCCCTCTTCACCGTGGCCTCCGTGCTCGCCACGCTCGCCTGGAACCCGGCGGCCTTCCTCGCCGGGCGCGCGCTCCAGGGGCTGGGCGCCGCCGTCATCGTGCCGACCGGCATGTCGCTGCTGACCACGACCTTCACCGAGGGGCCGCAGCGCGAACGGGCGCTCGGCATCAGCGGCACCCTGATGTCCCTCGGCTTCACCATCGGCATGGTGCTCGGCGGAGTGCTGACCGACTCGCTGGGCTGGCGCTCCACCATGGGTCTGCTGGCCGTGGCCGGCGTCGGCATCCTGGCCGTCGCCCCCGGTCTGCTCACCGAGTCCCGGCATCCGCAGCGGCCGCGCGTCGACATACCGGGCGCGGTGACGGTGACCGGCGGCCTGCTGGCGCTGATCTACGCCCTGTCGACAGCGGCGCAGCACGGGTTCGGCGGCGTGGACGTCCTCGTCACCCTGATCGCCGGGATCGTCCTGCTCGTCGCCTTCGTGGCCGTGGAGTCGCGGGCCGCGGAGCCGCTGGTGTCGCTGCCGATGCTGCGGCGGCGGACCGTCGCCTGGGGGAACCTGGGCGGGCTGACCACCTTCTCGATGATGACCACGGTCATCTTCCTGCTCACCCTCTACCTCCAGGAGGTCCTCGACCTCTCGGCCTTCCGCACGGGCCTGGTCTTCGGCGTGCAGGGCGTCTTCGCGGCGGCCGCCGGGGTGACCGCGCCGAAGATCATCGCCCGCTTCGGCGCCCGCAACACGCTGCTCACTGGCCTGATCGTCCAGGCCGTCTTCACCGCGACACTGCTCGGCCTGGGACTCGGCTCGGGCGGCGCGTGGCTGGCGCTGGCCGGGGCCTCGCTCGCCTGCATCGGCCATCTGTGGGCGATCGTGGCCTACGGCGTCACCGCGACGTCGGGCCTGCCGGATCGTGAGCAGGGGCTGGCGACGGGTCTGGTGACCAGCTCGCAGCAGGTGGGCATCACGATCGGGATCCCGCTGCTCAGCGCGCTCTCCTCGGCACGGATCGCTTCGCTGCGGGACGGCGGCTCGGACTTCGCGTCGGCGACGCTCGGGGGTATCCGGCTGGGGTTGGGAGCCGACGCGCTTCTGGTGGGCGTGGTGGCGGTACTCGTCGCCGTGGGCTTGCGCCGCCGCCGCTCCGCGGCCTGAGGGGGTACCCCGGTCCTCAAACGCCGGACGGGCTGATTTCAGCCCGTCCGGCGTTTGGCACAAGCTCAGGCCCGTTCGTCCTCGCGCACTGGATCCACCCGCACCGTCACGATGCGGTTCCGGCGGCCCGCCGCGGACTCCGCCGTCAGCCGCAGCGCCCGGATCCCCGAGCGTTCCGACAGGCCGTACGCGGCGAGGTCGACCTCCGCCTTCGCCCCGGCGATCGGGACGCGCCCCAAAGCCTTGGCCAGGAGCCCGCCGACCGTCTCGACGTCCTCGTCGTCCAGCTCCAGACCGTAGAGCTCGCCGAGGTCGCCGATGTCGAGGCGGGCGGTGACGCGGTAGCGGCCGTCACCGAGGTCCTCGACGGGCGGCAGTTCGCGGTCGTACTCGTCGGTGATCTCGCCGACGATCTCCTCCAGGATGTCCTCGATGGTGACGATCCCGGCCGTGCCGCCGTATTCGTCGATGACGACCGCGCAGTGGTTGCGCTGCTGCTGCATCTCGCGCAGCAGGTCGCCCGCGTTCTTGGTGTCGGGTACGAACACGGCGGGCCGCATCGCCGTCGAGACCAGTTCGGACTCGGCGTCCCGGCTGATGTGCGTCTTGCGGGCGAGGTCCTTGAGGTAGACGACGCCGACGATGTCGTCCTCGCTCTCGCCGGTCACCGGTATCCGGGAGAAGCCGGAGCGCAGCGCCAGCGTGAGCGCCTGACGGATCGTCTTGCCGCGCTCGATGACGACCAGGTCGGTGCGGGGCACCATCACCTCGCGGACGAGGGTGTCGCCGAGCTCGAAGACGGAGTGCACCATGCGGCGCTCGTCGTCCTCGATGAGCGACTCCTTCTCCGCGAGGTCGACCATCGCCCGCAGCTCCGCCTCGGAGGCGAAGGGGCCCTTGCGGAAGCCCTTGCCGGGGGTGAAGGCGTTGCCGAGGAGGATCAGCAGCTGCGGCACCGGGCCCATGATCCGGGCGAGCGGCAGCAGCACGTACGCGGCGGCGGTCGCGGTGTTCAGCGGGTGCTGGATGCCGATGGTGCGCGGGGAGACCCCGACGGCCACATAGCTGACGAGCACCATCACCGCGATGGCGACGGTCAGCGCCTGCCAGGTGGCGTCGAACTCCCGCAGGCAGACATAGGTGACGAGGACGCCCGCCGCCATCTCGCAGGCGACGCGCACCAGCAGCGCCACGTTGAGATAGCGGGTGGGGTCGGCGGCGACGGCCATCAGCCGGGCGCTGCCGCGCCGCCCGGACCGTACGGCCTCCTCGGCCCGGAACCGGGTGGTCCGGGCGAGTCCGGCCTCGGCGCAGGCGGCGAGCCAGGCGATGACGAGCAGCAGGACCGCGACCGCGATCAGCCGGCCGGTCACGTGATCGTCGGCGCCGGCGAGGGCCCCTCGATCCCGCGCTCGGCGCGCCAGCCGTCGACGATGGCCGCCTGCAGGCCGAACATCTCGGCCTTCTCCTCGGGCTCCTCGTGGTCGTAGCCGAGGAGGTGCAGGACGCCGTGGACGGTGAGCAGCTGGAGCTCCTCGTCCATGGAGTGGTTGGTCGGCGCGTCCTGGCCCTGCTTCTGCGCGACCTCGGGGCAGAGCACGATGTCACCGAGCAGGCCCTGCGGGGGCTCGTCGTCGTCCTTGGCGGGCGGCCGCAGCTCGTCCATCGGGAAGGACATCACATCGGTGGGCCCGGGGAGGTCCATCCACTGGATGTGGAGCTGCTCCATGGCTTCGGCGTCGACAACGATGACCGAGAGTTCGGAGAGCGGGTGGATGCGCATCCGGGCGAGTGCGTAGCGGGCGACATCGAGGACGGCCTGCTCGTCGATGTCGGTGCCGGATTCGTTGTTGACGTCGATTGCCATGGGCTTGCGTGACTTACTTTCCGTTGCGGCTGTCGTACTGCTCGTACGCGTCGACAATACGGCCGACCAGCTTGTGCCGGACCACGTCGTTGCTGGTGAGCCGGGAGAAGTGGACGTCGTCCACGCCTTCGAGGATCTCCTGGACCTGGCGCAGACCGCTCTTGGTGCCGCCCGGGAGGTCGACCTGGGTGATGTCACCGGTGATGACGATCTTCGAGTCGAAGCCGAGCCGGGTGAGGAACATCTTCATCTGTTCGGGGCTGGTGTTCTGTGCCTCGTCCAGGATGATGAAGGCGTCGTTGAGGGTGTTGTGCGTCAGCAGGTAGTCCTGGGTGACGTACAGCGAGTCCTCGGCCGCGACCTGGATGCAGACGGCCTCCTCGCGCCCCGCGGGCTCGATGCTGTCGATGAACCGCATCGGGCGGCCGCCGCCTCCGGCCGCGTGGTACTTGTCGCGCTTGCGGGCAAGACGGAAGGGCTCGATGCCTTCGGGGAGACGGATGTCGACGGTGTGGGCGTCATGACGGTGAACGACCTCGCGGCCGTTCGCCTTCCCGGGCTTCCGTCCTTCGGCCACCCGGCGTCGGGTGTACGCGACACCACCGAGCGACTGCACCAGCGAGATCACGTCATCCCGCAGAAGGATCGACGTGGTCGTGTACTGGATGCGACACGTGCGGTTCGCCTGCGTGACCGGACCGCCGTCGGAGTCGAGCAGCCCTTGGAGGACGGCCAGACGCACCTCGGCCGAGTTCTGGAGGTAGTCGTCCGGGATGAACTTCGTGTGTGACCGGCTGCCCAACAGGTCCAGGGTGCGCAGCATTCCGGTGACCGGGTTTTCCAGGGTGACCACGTCACCCTGCGCCTTCACACGGTTCAGGGTGTAGTCGGCCCGGCCCTTCCAGCGCGCCTCGACACCGGGCAGAGCGGCTTCCAGAGCGACGGCGAGCTCCGGGTCCTCGGTGGCGAACGCCGGGGTCGTACGCCCCGTGAGGCAGCCGTCGCCCAGCAGGAGGCCCAAGGCGTACGGGTCCATGGGGACCTCACGCTCGGGGAACTCGACCGGCGCCGTGAGCAGCGGCAGCTCGTAGCGGCGAGCCTGAGCCGCGCGCAGATTGCCGATCATCTCCTTGGTCTCCAGGACCCGCCACGGCTTGTCGCGACGCTTGTCCGAGGCCGTGCGGACCGTCCACAGGTGCTCGCCGCAGCACAGGGTCCAGGCGCCGTCTTGGGCCGTGACACGGTAGATGTCCTTCTCGCCCTGCGGATAGACGCCCAGGACCGGGGTCGGCTCACCGTTCGAACCGATGACCAGGTCACCGACCTGAAGGTCGCCGATAGGGCGCCAGCCATCAGGCGTCAGCACGTTCGTGAAGATCGGCTGGGCGCGGCCGCGCATGTACGCGAGCGGCGCGACCTCGATCGTCCCCGCGGCCATCAGGCGCGGGATCGAGTCGGGGTCGAGCATGTCGTGCAGGGCGTCGTAGAGCGGCCGCAGGTAGGGGTCGATCTTCTCGTAGAGCGTGCCGGGCAGGAAGCCGAGCCGCTCGCCCGCCTCGACGGCGGGCCGGGTCAGGATGATCCGGTTGACCTGCTTGGACTGCAGGGCCTGGACCGCCTTGGCCATGGCCAGATAGGTCTTTCCGGTGCCCGCGGGGCCGATGCCGAAGACGATCGTGTGCTTGTCGATGGCGTCGACGTAGAGCTTCTGGTTGAGCGTCTTGGGGCGGATGGTGCGGCCCCGGCTGGAGAGGATGTTCTGGGTGAGGACCTCGGCGGGGGTCGCCTCCTGCCCCTCTTCGTTCCGAAGCATGGCGATCGACCGTTCCACCGCGTCCTCCGTCATCGGCGCGCCCGTGCGGAGCACCAGCATCATCTCGTCGAACAGGCGCTGCACGAGGGCGACTTCCCGTGGGTCCCCGCTGGCGCTGACCTGATTGCCCCGTACGTGTATGTCCGTGCCGGGGAAGGCCTTCTCGATCACGCGCAGGAGCGAGTCCCCGGAGCCCAGGACCGTCACCATGGGGTGCTTGGCCGGGACGGTGAACCGGGCGGTCGCCTGCGGCTGTGTGGGTGTCTGAGTCATGGGCCGGCTCTGGGGCCTGCTCATCCCTCTTTCCGTGTCCGTCTGGGTCTGTCTCGTTGTGTCTTCAGGGTACGTCGGTGCACGGACAACCCTGAGGGGATTTACGGCTGGCGGAAGCCCAGGGTGGGGACGGCCCGGCGGAGTGGCCAGGGGCGGGCCGCCGTGGGGAGGATGCCGTCGAGGAAGGCGTAGCGGCGCAGGGCCGCCGGGGGCTGGTCGTCGAAGGACCGCGCGTGCTTCCACCAGGCGGCGATCTCCACCCAGCCGGGTGCGGACAGCGACCCTCCGAATTCCTGTACGGACAGGGCGGCGGTCAGGCCCGCGAAGGCCAGCCGGTCGGCGAGCGGCCAGCCGGCGAGGGTGCCGGTGACGAAGCCCGCGACGAAGACGTCGCCCGCGCCGGTCGGGTCGAGCGCCTCGACGGCGATGGCGGGCACCTCGGCGCTCTCGCCCGTGCCGCTGTCGACCGCGTAGGCGCCCTTCTCCCCCATGGTGACGACGGCGACCGGCACCTTCTCGGCCAGTGCGCGGGCGGCGGCGCGCGGGCAGTCGGTCCGGGTGTAGCGCATGGCCTCCTCGGCGTTGGGCAGGAAGGCCTCGCAGTGCTCCAGGTCGGCGAGGTCGGCCGGGTCCCAGCGGCCGGTCTCGTCCCAGCCGACGTCGGCGAAGACCCGGCTGCCCCGGCGGGCGGCGCTCGCGATCCACTCCTCCTGCCGGCCGGGCACCAGGAGGGCGACGGCCGCCCGGGCCGGGGGCGGGCACTCGGGGGCCGGCTCCTCCGGCGGCGGCGCCTCGTGCCCGTGGGAGACCATGGTCCGCTCGCCCTCGTAGGCCATGGAGACGGTGACCGGGGAGTGCCAGCCGGGGACCGTGCGGGAGAGGCCGAGGTCGATGCCCTCGCCCCGGGAGAGCGCCTCCCAGCAGTACTCGCCGTACATGTCGTCACCGAAGGCCGCGGCGAGCGAGGTGCGCAGCCCCAGCCGGGCGAGGGCGGTGGCCATGTTGGCGATGCCGCCTGGGCTGGAGCCCATGCCACGCGCCCAGGACTCGGTGCCGCGCACGGGGGCGGTGTCCAGGCCGGTGAAGATGATGTCGAGGAAGACGGTCCCGGTCAGATAGACGTCGGTGTCCGGGTCGCCTTCGGCGCGCACTTCCGCGAGCGGGTCGAGGACGGGCACCGCCGCCCCGGCGAAGTCTTCGGCACACCCACCCCCCTGCAAGCGCTCGCCGGGGAAAGCCGACTGCGGTGCCGCATGAGGCGAAATGATCGTCATGCTCGCTCGCTGCTCCTCTCACGGGGGTGCGGGTCCGGACAGTCTGCCCGATGCTGCGATACGTTCCGTTCCATGAGGCTGACGATTCTCGGCGGTGGCGGTTTCCGAGTGCCCTTGGTGCACCGGGCCCTGTTGGACGACGCGCGGCGCGGCACTCCCGGCCGCTGCACGGAACTCGTGCTCTACGACACCGACTCCATGCGGCTGCGGGTGATCGCGTCCGTGCTGGCCGCGCAGGCCACGGATGTGCCGGACGCCCCGGCGGTCCGCATCGCCCGCAGCCTCGACGAGGCGCTGAGCGGTGCGGACTTCGTCTTCTCGGCGATCCGGGTGGGCGGCACCGCGGGGCGCGTGCGGGACGAACGGATCGCCCTCGGCGAGGGCGTGCTGGGACAGGAGACGGTGGGCGCGGGCGGTGTGCTCTACGGTCTGCGGACGATCCCCGTGGCCCTGCACATCGCCGAGCGGGTGGCGGAGGTCGCCCCCGACGCGTGGGTCATCAACTTCACCAATCCGGCGGGCATGGTCACCCAGGCGATGGCATCCGTGCTGGGCGAACGGGTCATCGGGATCTGTGATTCACCCGTGGGGCTGGTGCGGCGCGCGGCGCGGGCCGCCGGGGTCGACCCCGACCGGGTGACGTTCGACTATGTGGGCCTCAACCACCTGGGCTGGCTGAGGTCGTTGAAGATGAACGACAGGGATCTGCTGCCCGAACTCCTGGCCAACGACCGTGCGCTCGGCTCCTTCGAGGAGGGCAAGCTGTTCGGCTCGGAGCTGCTCCAGGCGCTGGGCTGTCTGCCCAACGAATATCTGCACTACTACTACTTCCGCCGCGAGACCCTGCGTTCGGTCCTGGAGGCGGTCGAGACCCGCGGCGAGTTCCTCGACCAGCAGCAGGGCGGGTTCTTCAGCGAGGCGGCCGAGTCACCCGACCAGGCGTACCGGCTGTGGGAGCGGACCCGGCTGCACCGCGAGGAGACCTATATGGCCGAGAGCCGGGCCGCGAGCGGCGGCTGGCAGCGCGACTCGTGCGACCTGGAGGGCGGCGGCTACGACCAGGTGGCGCTCGCCCTGATGCGGGCGGTCTCCCGGGACGAGCGCACGCGCCTGATCCTCAATGTGCCCAACGGCACGACCGTTCCGGCGCTGGACCCGGACGCCATCATCGAGACGGTGTGCGAGGTGGGCGCGGGCGGCGCAAGACCGCTGCCGTGCGCCCCGCTGAGCGACGACCAGCTCGGGCTGATGCTCCAGCTCAAGGCCGTCGAACGGGCCGCGATCCAGGCGGCCGTGCAGCACGACCGCACGGCCGCGCTCCGCGCGCTGGTGCTGCATCCGCTCGTCGACTCCCCGGCGGCGGCGGCCCGCATCCTGGACCGCGCGGGGGCGAACGCCGAGTCCGGTGGCTGGGGTTCCGCGGCCCGGCGGCAGGAGCCCACGGCGGTGTGAGACGGCGGGCACCGGGGCTCCCCCGGGGCCCGTTGTCCGTGCCGCGGATCTCCGCGCGTAGAAAACGCACCCCGATACCCTTGACCGAGGACCGCCAAACCTCTAGTTTCGCGCTGCACCCACCTTGCTCACCTGGAGTCCTTCGTGCAGCCCTCCCTCGCGTCCAAGCGCAAGCGCACCCGCATCGCCGCCGTCACCGCGGCCGTCGCCCTCGGCACCGGCCTCTACGCGGCGGGCGCGGCCTCCGCCGACCACTCCGCTCCGCGTTCGGACAAGGAGATCCCGAACCTCACCAAGGTCACCGACAAGATCAAGGCGTACTACGGCGACACCGTGGACAAGAAGGGCCAGCACTACGCGTCGCCGGACAGCAACTACGCCAAGCAGCTCGCGGACATCCAGAAGAAGGCCAAGGCCCAGCTGGAGCGCACGGTCAAGAACAAGCCCGGCAAGAAGGGCGCCAAGCCCGCCATCGTGCTGGACGTCGACGACACCACCCTGCTGACCTACAACTACGAGCTCCAGCAGGGCTTCAACTTCACGCCCGCCTCCCAGGACGCGTACCTGAAGTCCACGGACATGGGCCCCGTCTTCGGCATGCCGCAGCTCGTCAACTGGGCGCAGTCCAAGGGCATCACGGTCTTCTACGTCACCGGCCGCGACGAGCACCAGCGCGACTGGAGCGTCCGCAACCTCAAGAACGCGGGCTACAAGCCGGCCGCCGACCCCGCGCACTTCTTCCTGAAGAACAAGAAGACTCCCCCGGCCTACCTGCCGTGCGGCGCGTCCTGCACGACGGTCGAGTACAAGTCGGGCACGCGCAAGCACATCGAGTCCGAGGGCTACGACATCGTCGCCAACTTCGGCGACCAGTACAGCGACCTGACGGGCGGCTACGCGAACCACACGTACAAGCTGCCGAACCCGATGTACTTCCTGCCGTAACCGGGATTCCGGACGACCGGACGGGCCGGGCTTTCCGGCCCGTCCGACGTTCGAGGGAAAAACTCACACCCGCCGCGGCACCGGCACCCGCGTCAGGTCCCGGGCCACCGTCAATTCACCGGAAAAGCCCGCCGCACGGGCGTCCCGCTCGAAGAGCGAAGGGTCGTCGTACCGCTGCGAGAAGTGCGTCAGCACCAGATGCCGCACCCCCGCGGACGCGGCGACGGCTCCCGCCTGGCCCGCCGTCAGATGCCCGTGATCGGCCGCCAGCGCGGCGTCCTCGTCCAGGAACGTCGACTCGATGACGAGCATGTCGCACCCCTCGGCCAGCGCGTGCACCCCGTCGCACAGCCGGGTGTCCATCACGAACGCGAACCGCTGCCCGCGCCGCACCTCGCTCACCGCGTCCAGGGTGACCCCGCCGAGCACGCCGTCCCGCTGGAGGCGGCCCACGTCGGGCCCGGCGATGCCGTGCGCCGCCAGCAGGTGGGGCAGCATGCGCCGGCCGTCGGGCTCGGTCAGGCGGTAGCCGTAGGACTCGACGGGGTGCGAGAGGCGGCGCGCCTCCAGGACGTACGAGGGGGTCTCGGCGAGCACCGCGCCCTCGCCCGACACCGGCTCCTGGACCAGCTTCACCGTCTCGCGGTAGGCCGTGGCGTACCGCAGCCGGTCGAAGAAGCGCTGCCCGCTCTTCGGGTAGTGCGCGGTGATCGGGTGCGGCACCTGGTCGAGGTTGATGCGCTGGATCACCCCGGCGAGCCCGAGCGAGTGGTCGCCGTGGAAGTGGGTGACGCAGATCCGGTTCAGGTCGTGCGCGGCCACCCCCGCCCGCAGCATCTGCCGCTGTGTCCCCTCGCCGGGGTCGAAGAGCAGCCCCTCGCCGTCCCAGCGCAGGACGTAGCCGTTGTGGTTCCGGTGCCGGGTGGGCACCTGGCTGGCGGTGCCCAGGACGACGAGTTCGCGTACGGACAAGGGAGTTGCTCCGTTTTAGCCGGGGGGCCAGTTGAGGGAACGGCCGCCGAGTACGTGGGCGTGCGCGTGGAAGACGGTCTGCCCGGCGCCCGCGCCGGTGTTGAAGACGATCCGGAAGCCCGTCTCCTTGATCCCGGTCATCGCGGCCACCTCCTCCGCCGCGCACAGCACGTCGGCGGCGATCTGCGGCTCCGCCGCGGCCAGGGAGGCGGCGTCGGGGTAGTGCGCCTTGGGGACCACCAGGACGTGCGTGGGCGCCTGGGGGTTGATGTCCTGGAACGCGACGGTCGTGTCGGTCTCCCGGACGACGGTCGCCGGCACCTTCCCCGAGGCAATCTTGCAGAACAGGCAGTCGGCCTGCGGTTCTCCCGCCACCAGTGGCTCCTGAAGGATCTCGTCGGCTGATACCCAGCGGATCTTACCGGCGGGCTTTCCCGCCCTTCGTTCTGGTCGCGAACGCCATGCAGGCCCCGAGGCCGCCCAGGGCGCTGATGTTGAAGGCGCCGAGCAGCCACTGCGGGTCCAGGCGGACCGTCAGCAGCAGGACCGAGAACAGCGTGCACCACGCCGCGCCGACGGCGATCGCGCGGACGGGGACGCTGCGCCGGGGCAGCTGTGTCACGAAGCCGCGCAGCGGCGCCGGGATCCTGTGCCGGGCCCACAGGAGGCAGCCGGTCCAGAGCGCGGCCATCGCCGCGATCCCGGCGAGCCGGGCGACAAGGGGGATGGACGGGGGCAGGTCGCGGCCGGGCTCGGACGTGTCGCTGACGACCATCGTGAAGATGGCGACGGCGAAGCACGCGAGAGCGGGCCAGCAGGCGCGGCGCATCAGCTTGCCGGTGATGAACCGCAGGTTGTGGTGGGCGTGCGGGGAGTTGGGGTCGGCGGCGAGGGCCGCCGAGACATCGCCCAGGGCGTCGTAGAGATCGGCGTGGGGCCGCTCGGCGGCCAGGGCCGCGAGGTTGTTGCGGGCGCTGCCGTTGCCGGGGTCGAAGGTGAGCACGTGCCGCATGGCCTGCTCGCAGATGTCCTTGCGGCCCATGTCGTAGGCCACGATGTAGAGCGCGAAGTGGGCCGAGGCCAGCTCCGGGCTCAGCCGGATCGCCTCCAGGGCCGTCGCGTACGCCTCGCCGAGCCCCTCGCCGCCCGGCAGCAGCCGCAGCGCCTTCGCCAGCACCACCCGCGGGATGGGCTCCTGCGGCAGCAGCCGCACGCCCTCGCGGGCGGCGTCCACGGCGTCGTACCACATGGTGTTGGCCCGAAAGGCCTCGCTCCGGCGCAGGTGGGCGTCCGCCTCGTCCGGGTTCACCCGCAGGGATTCCTCGGCGGCCCGCCGGGCGCCGACGTAGTCCCGGGCCTCGAAGCGGCAGACGGAGAGGCGCTCCCAGGCCCGGGAGTCGTCCGGTTCCAGCGCCAGGTGATCCCTCAGGATCTTCTCGGCCTGCTCGTAGCGCTCGATCTCGATGAGGGCCATGGCACGGGCCACGGCACCGGGGGTGGTGGTGCTCAAAGCATCTTCTTCCGCTTCAGATACGCGAGCAGCTCGTCGTAGGCACCGCCTTCGTTCGCGAACTGCGCCACGTTGCGCGCCGAGGTGAACCACGGCCCGGTCGACGGCCGTATGTGGTCGAGCGCGCCGAGCAGGTCGGACATCTCGATCATGCGGGCCCGGCCGGTCCGTACGGAGTCCAGCAGCGCCCGCTCCGCCCCCGACTCGCACAGGTGCTGGAGGTCCGCGCCCGAGAACCCGTCCGTCCGCTTGGCCAGCTTGGCCAGGTCGATGCCCGCGACCGGCCGGTCCTTGAGGTGGTGGTGCAGGATGCCCTCGCGGGCCGGCTGGTCGGGCGGCAGGACGAGCAGCATCCGGTCGAAGCGGCCCGGCCGGCGCAGCGCGGTGTCGACGTCCCACGGGTGGTTGGTGGCGGCGAGCACGAAGACGCCTTCGTTGGCGCTGCCGTTGACGCCGTCGAGCTCGGTGAGGAGCTGGTTGACGGTGTTGCGCATGCCGGTGTGGCGGATCTGGCTGCGCCTGGCGCCGAGGGCGTCGATCTCGTCGAGGAAGAGTACGCACGGGGAGTTGCGCCGGGCGGTCTCGAAGAGCTGGCGCAGGTTGCGCTCGGAGCTGCCGATCCACATGTCGAGGACGTCGCTGATGCTGACCGACATGAAGCGGGCGCCGAGCTCTCCCGCCACGGCGCGCGCGATGTACGTCTTGCCGCAGCCGGGCGGCCCGTACATCAGCAGTCCGCCGCGCAGGCTCTTGCCGTACAGCTTGCGCAGCTCGGGGTTGCGCATGGGGGCGAGGAAGGCCGCCTCCAGGCGCTCCTTGACCTCGTGCATCCCGCCGACGTCCGCGAGCTTGATACTGCCGGTCTCGACCTCCCAGAGGGAGCCGTCGTCGGAGTCACCGCCGTCGGCGGCGAGCGGCGGGTGCGCGTGCGGGTGCGGCGGCGCCGCGGCCTCTTCGGACTGGACAAAGGCGGGCGGTACGACTTCGGAGAGCTCGTTCTCGGCGAGCTTCCAGTCGTACGAGGCGGGGGCGGCGGGGGGCGCGACGGCGCGGCCCATCAGCGCCTGGGCGTCGGCGTTGCCGGGCTCGCGCTGCAACGCGGCGGCGACGTGGGCGATGGCGTCCTGACCGTGTCCCGCGTCGAGCAGAAGCTGGGCGAGGTGCAGCCGCAGGGGCACGTCGTCGGGCGCGGCTTCGACCGCTGTACGCAGGCTCGTGATGAGCGGTGACTCGGACATGGCCCCAGGGTATGTCCGAGTCAGGGAGCGCCCTTCACGGGCCGGGGGCCGACGGTTTCTTCCCCAGCCCCGCCCCTTCCCGAAACTGGGGCTCCGCCCCAGACCCCGAAGCACGCTTCGCGCGCTGTCCTCAAACGCCGGACGGGCTGATTTCAGCCCGTCCGGCGTTTGAGGACGCGCCCGCAGGGCGCTCCCGCCGCAGGCGGCAACGAACCCGCAGCCGGGGGTCTGGGGCACGCGCCCCAGTTTCGGGAAGGGGCGGGGCTGGGGAAAAAGCCCGCCGCAGGCGCTACTTGCCCGGCAACAGCGACGGCGTCGGCGGAGGCGGAGGCGGAGGCGGCGTCGACACCCCCCGCCCGGAGGGCGAGCAGCTCGGTGAGACCGAGTGACCCGCCGGAGGCGACTGAGGCCCGCCACCGGACGACGCACTCGCCCGCGAGCAATCCCCCAGCACCCTCACCACGAAGACCGTCCGCCCGTCCACCTTCGCCGTCACCCGCCCCTTCACACACGCGTCGCCCGAGATCCCCGTCACCCGCCCAAAGATGATGATCTTGCCACCGCCCCCGGTCCGGCCCTGGCAGTCGACGCCGATCGCCGGGACCGGCCGCGGTGAGCCCTTGTCCGTGACGCCGCCGTCCTCCGCCTTTCCGCTGCACGACACCCAGCGCACGTCGTAGCCTTCGTGCTTGAGCTCGTCGGTGGCCCGTTTGCCGGTGGTGACGGCGACGGTGATCGTGTCGAGGCCGTCGCCGGTCGGCTCGCAGCCGGTGAGGGCCAGCAGTGCCGGGCCCATGAGCGCCGCGGCCCCCGCCGCGCACAGCATCCGTCGCACCCGGCCCCGTATGCGCCTCAATGCACCCATAGAGGGCAGCTTCCCACTCCCGCGCCCCGTACGGAAGTGGGTCCCGCGGGAAGGTGGCGGATCGTCAACTTCCTTTCACCGCCCATCAGTTCGGGGGCGCCCGTTTCACCCGTTCCGCACCTCGGCGCCGCCCGCCGCCCGTAGCCTCTCGTGCGAAGGCGAGCCATACGCGGGGGGACTTCGTTGCTCACGTCCGTTGTCGTCTGTGCCGTGTCCCTGACGCTGTTCTGGATGGCCGCGTTCACGCTGTGGTGGCAGATGCACGCCTGGCGCACGCCCGAGACGCTCGCGGCGACCCGCTTCGAGCCGCCGAGCGGTGACACCGCCCTGAGCTTCTCGCTGCTGCTGCCCGCCCGGCACGAAGAGGCCGTGCTCGAACCGACCGTCAGGCGGCTGCTGGAGTCCACGCACACCCGCTTCGAGATCCTGGTGATCGTCGGCCACGACGACCCGGAGACCGCGGCGGTCGCCGAGCGCGTCGCCGCCGCGGCGCCCCGGCACGTGCGCGTGATCGTCGACACCCACGCGAAGAAGAACAAGCCCAAGGCCCTCAACACCGCGCTCCCCCACTGCCTCGGGCAGGTCGTCGGGGTCTTCGACGCCGAGGACCAGGTGCACCCGGCGCTGCTCGCGCACGTCGACCACGCCTTCCGCGCGACGGGCGCGGACGTGGTGCAGGGCGGCGTCCAGCTGATCAACTTCCACTCCAGCTGGTACAGCCTGCGCAACTGCCTGGAGTACTTCTTCTGGTTCCGCAGCCGCCTGCACCTGCACGCGCAGAAGGGCTTCATCCCGCTGGGCGGCAACACCGTCTTCGTCCGCACGGACGTGCTGCGCGAGGCGGGCGGCTGGGACCCCGACTGCCTGGCGGAGGACTGCGACCTGGGCGTACGGCTGTCGAGCAAGGGGCGGCGCGTCGTCGTCGCGTACGACTCCGAGATGGTCACCCGCGAGGAGACCCCGGACAGCCTGCTGAGCCTGCTCAAGCAGCGCACCCGCTGGAACCAGGGCTTCCTCCAGGTCTACCGCAAGCGGGACTGGCGGCGGCTGCCCACCTTCGGGCAGCGGATGCTGGCCCGCTACACCCTGATGACGCCGTTCATGCAGGCGTTCACCGGGGTCATCATCCCGCTCAACGTCGTGGTGACCTTCCTCCTGGACGTGCCCGTCCAGGTCGCCGTGCTGACCTTCCTGCCGGCGGTCACCGCCTTCGTCACGTTCGTCTTCGAGGTCGTCGGGCTGCACGACTTCGGCGTGCAGTACGGGCTCCACGTGCGCTTCCGGCACTACCTCAAGCTGATCGCGGGCGGCCCCTGGTACCAGCTGCTGCTCGCCGGGGCCGCGATCCGCGCGGTCTGGCGGGAGCAGCGCGGCCGCAACGAGTGGGAGCTGACCCAGCACGTAGGCGCGCATCTGATCCGAGAGGACGTCACTTCGTGACCCCGCTTGCCGTGTCCGGCCCGCCCGCCACCGCCTTCCGGCCGCCGCCCGTACCGCGGCGGCCGCAGGTGGTCGTCAGACCGGTACTGCGGCTGCGCCGGTCCGCGCCGGACCTCGCGCTGTGCGGGCTGTTGCTCGCCGTGGTCGTGCTCGTGCAGGGCTGGAACATCACGGGCTACCCCTCCCTCAGCGACGACGAGGGGACGTACCTCGCCCAGGCCTGGGCCGTCCAGCACGGCAAGGGGCTCGCGCCGTACACGTACTGGTACGACCATCCGCCCCTGGGCTGGCTCCAGTTGGCGCTGCTCACCTGGGTGCCCTCGGTCGTCGCGCCGGAGCTGATGTCGGTCGCCCCGATGCGCTGCGCGATGCTGCTGGTGTCGGCGGCGAGCGCGGTGCTGGTGTACGTGCTGGGGCGGCGGCTCGGGCTGCAGCACTGGGCGGCGGGGCTCGCCATGGCCCTCTTCGGGCTGTCGCCGCTGTCCGTCGTCTTCCAGCGGCAGGTCTTCCTCGACAACATCGCCGTGATGTGGATGCTGCTGGCCTTCTGCCTGGCGGCCTCCCCCCGGCGGCATCTGTGGCACCACTTCGGGGCGGGCCTGGCCGCGGCGGTCGCCGTGCTGTCGAAGGAGACCATCCTGGTCGTGCTGCCCGCGCTGCTGCTGACGATGTGGCGCCACAGCCACCGCGACACCCGGAAGTTCGCGGTGACGGGGGCGGTGCTGGGCTGCGCGCTGACGGGCCTGTCGTATCCGCTGTTCGCGCTGCTCAACCACGAGCTGCTCCCCGGGCCCGGCCATGTGTCGCTCGTCGGCGGCGTCACCTACCAGATGAGCCGGGCGGGTTCGGGCTTCCTGCTCTCCCCCGGCTCGGCCGCCCACCGGGTGCTGGACTCGTGGCTGTACTACGACCGGGCCCTGCCGCTGGGCGGGCTACTCGCCGCGGCCGGGCTGCTGGCGGGCGTGCGCCGCTCCGTGACAGGCCGGGCGCTCGCCGGGCCCGCGGTGGCCGTGCTGCTGCTTGCGGCCGTCGCGCTGCGGCCGTCCGGCTATCTCCCCGCGATGTACGTCATCCAGGCGCTGCCCTTCCTCTCCCTGACCCTCGCCGGGGTGGCCGCGGCGATCGCGTGCGCACTGCTGCGCACGCGCCCCGGGTTCTGCCGCCGCTGGTATCCGGCGCGCTGGACGGCGGTCGTGCTGCTGGTCGCGGCGGCGGGCTTCTGCGTCGGGCCGCGCTGGTACGACGGCACGCGCGTCGCCCTCACCGCGGACGTCAACCGCCCCTACCGGGCGGCGGTTTCGTGGCTGCGGGACCCGGACAAGGTCCCCGACCCGAACCGCACCCGCGTCCTCACCGACGACGCGGTCTGGCTCGACCTCGTGCACTCGGGCTTCGCGCCCCGCACCGGCGCCGTCTGGTTCTACAAGGCCGACCTCGACCCGGCGGTGGCGAAGACCCTGCCGCACGGCTGGCGGGACGTCGACTACGTCGTCACGACCCCCACGGTCCGCCGCGACGCCCCGTCGCTGCCCACGGTCGAGGCCGCCCTCCTGCACTCCGCCCCCGTGGCCGCCTTCGGCAAGGGCCCGTCCCGTGTGGAGATCCGCCGGGTGGACCGGGTGCGCGAGCGGGCCCGCTGAGCGGCAGGGCGGGCCCGCGAGAGGCGCGCCGACGCCGAATCCCCCGTGGTCCGGCGTCGGCGGCTGGCCTCTGTATCCGAGCTTGACGAGGGCGCCCGGGCCGGGCCATAGGGAGAACTTCCTACTCACACGACGAGCCCCGAGCGCCGCGCGAGCGATACCGTGGAGACGCGGTTGTTCGTGCCGAGCTTGCGGTAGATCTTCTCCAGGTGGCGGTTGACGGTGTGCGGCGAGATGGTCAGGCGCCGGCCGATGCCGTCGGCGGTGAGACCCTCGGCGAGCAGCCCGAGGACGGTGAGTTCGCGAGGGGTCAGCCCGTGGTCCTCGACCGGGCGCGCCGTCGCGTCCGCGGCCGCCAGCGCCTCGCGCAAGCGCGTCTGCTCGCGTATGTGCCGGTCCGCGCTGACCAGCAGTGGCTGGATCCTTTCGGCGAAGGCGAGCTCGTGCGCGCTGAAGTCCCCCAGGCGACCGAGAGAGACGGCCCGCAGGACACCCGGTTCGGCCGGTGGCAGCGGGAGGCCGAGCTGCTGCGTGGTGCCGTAGTCCCGGCGCGCCTCGGAGTAGATCTGCGAGTGGCGCCACCTCTCGCAGATGTCGCTGACGATCACCGGCCCCCGCAGGTCGGCGGCCATGTAGGAGATCAGCGGGTGGTTCTGCAGCACGCGCCGCCGGATGACCTCCTCGGCCGACGCCCCGAGCGACTCGGGCGCCCACCCCTCGGCCCGCCCGGTCCGCTGCACCGGGCGCAGCTCCGCGAAGATCACCGTGTTGCAGTCGAAGGCGGCACGCAGCTGCTCGGCGATCAGCTGCCCTGACGACGCGGGGTCGTCGTTCTCGAGGACGGCGACGAGGAGGTCGAGCATGCGCTCGTAATCCCGGCTGTGGAGCTGCGACATGCTCCGAGCATGTCGCTCCGCGCAGGGAGCGCGTGAGCGGGGGGTCGGATTCCGGTCATCGCCGGCACCGATGATGATCGCGCCGCCACCGCGACCGGCCCCCTGGCCTGGCCCGTCCGCCGCCGGACCTTGCTCCGGAAAATCCGTTCACCATCGGTGTGATGGCCGAACTGCCGCCCATCCGCCTGCCACACTCGCCGAGTGCCCCGCTGGGTCCGAGGTGAGCAGGAGGACTTCGACATGCCTGTGGCAGACACCGAGACGGAGGTGTTGATCGTCGGTGGCGGGCCGGTCGGGCTCACCGCCCGGGCGCTCCTGGAACGCTGGGGCGTGCGGGTGCTGCTGGTCGAGAAACACCGGGAGCTGTCGCCGTTTCCGCGGTCCCGGCTGGTCAACGTGCGCTCGATGGAGATCTTCCGCCGGCTCGGGCTGGCGGCCGGGATCACCGCCGCCGCGTTCGCGCCGGAGTACGGCCGCATCCGCTTCCGCGACACCCTGTCCGACCGCGACTTCGCCACCGCGGCGATGGTCGGGGTCAACGCGCCCGTACAAGAGAGCCCCGTGATCGGCACGGTCACCTCGCAGGACCGGCTGGAGCCCATCCTGCTCGCCGCGGCAGACGCACAGGTGCGGTTCGGATCCGAGCTGACCGGCCTGGCCGAGGAGACCGACGGCGTCGTCGCCCTGCTCGTCGACCGCCACAGCGGTGACGAGACCCGGGTCCGTACCCGTTATGTACTCGCCGCCGACGGCGCGAACTCCACCGTCCGGGAACTGCTGGGAATCGGCACCACGGGCCCCGGGGCGCTGGGGGACGTCACCACTGTCGTGTTCGACGCCGATCTCGACCGCTGGTGCGCCCGTCGGCCCGCCGGGGTCTACTTCACCGCGCACGGCTCGTTCCTCCCGCTCTACCCGGAAGGAGGCTGGGCCTGGTTCGCCCCCACACCCGAGGACCCCGCGCACGCCGACTGGCCCGGCCTCGTCTCGCGTGCCCTCGGCCCCGGCGCCGAGGTACGGGTCGAAGTGCTGCGGGTCCAGCACTGGGTGATGAACGCGTTCGTCGCCGAGCGCTTCCGTCATGGCCGGATCCTGCTGGCCGGCGATGCCGCGCACGCGATCCCCATCATCGGCGGCCTGGGCATGAACGCCGGCGTCGCCGATGTGCACAACCTGTGCTGGAAGCTGGCGGGCGTTCTCCACGGGTGGGCCGGGCCGGGCCTGTTGGAGACGTACGGGACGGAACGGCAACCGGTCGCCCACCGGACTCTCCGCCAAGCGGTGGCCAACACTCAGCTTCTGCTCCATGTGCAGGAGCGACGCCGCGACCGGCTCCGAACCGGCGAAGCGGCGTCGGCCCGGGTCGAACTGCCGTGGTCGGAGGCGTACTTCGCCCAGCTCGGCCTCGTGCTCGGCGTCGCCTACGACTCCGACGCCGTCCTCGCCACCGACGACACCGCACCCGAGCCGTCCGACAGCGGCACGGACTACGTGCCCACCACAGAGCCGGGCCATCGCATGCCACACCTCTGGCTCACACCCGACACTTCCACGCTCGACACCTTCGGCGAATGGTTCACCCTCCTGACCCCGGACCCCGCCCACTGGGAGCGACAAGCCGCCACCACATCCTGGCCGCTGCGCATCGAGACCCTTCCGTACGAGCACATCGCCTTCTGCGGCCTGAGCCCGCACGGAGCGCTGCTCATCCGGCCCGACGGCCACATCGGCGCCCGCTGGCGCGACCGCCCGCCGAGCGACGACACCCTGCGCCACGCCCTCGGCACAATCACCCGCTCGATGCCCGAATGACGCCGGCCGTTGCCGATTCCGGGTTGCGGTTTCCGTTGCGTCAACTTCTACGGTCTTGCTGTGGGCCGGAGAGACCGGCCCGGCGATGAGAGGCGGAGCCATGGCCTGGTCGATCGCGGACGTGGCCCGGATGTCCGGGGTGACGTCCCGGACGCTGCGGCACTACGACGAGATCGGTCTGCTGCCGCCCGCGGGGATCGGGAGCAACGGGCACCGCTACTACGAGGAAGCCGGGCTGCTGCGGTTGCAGCAGATCCTGCTGATGCGGGAGCTGGGCGTGGGGCTGCGCGAGATCCGGGCGGTCCTGGACAGCCAGGTCGACCAGGTGGCCGTGCTCCGCGAGCACCACCAGCGGCTGCTTGCGGAGCGGAACCGGCTGGAGACGCTCGCCCGCACGGTCGGCCGCACCATCGCCGAACTGGAGGAAGGCAAGGACAACACCGACATGAAGAAGATCAACAGGCCGGAGAACCTGTTCGAGGGCTTCGAGCACTCCGACGAGCACGAGGCCGAGGCACGGGAGCGCTGGCCGGAGCACTGGGAGCAGTCCCAGCGGGCCGTCGCGACGATGACCGCCGAGGACACCGAGCGCTGGCAGCGCGAGGCGACGGCGCAGATGATCCGCATGGCCGAGTTCATGGTGGCCGGCACCCCGGTCGCCGATCCCGCGGTACAGGCCGAGGTCGACGTCCACTACCGGGGCGTGTGCCGGTTCTGGACCCCGAACGCGGCCGCGTACAAGGGGCTGGCCCGGACCTACGTCGACGACCCACGGTTCCGCGCGAACTTCGACAAGATCGCCGAAGGGCTGGCCGCCTACCAGTGCGACGCGATGACCGTCTACGCCGAGGCCCGCCTGAGCTGAGCCGACGGCTCACCACCCTGCCGGGGGGCTGCAGACCCCCGGCGCTCAGCAGCCCCTCTCGGGAACGGTCAGCTGCGCCACCCTCGCGGTCGTCAGCTCGGTGGCGAGCACGCTGCGCTGCAACGGCAGCAGACGGTGCGCCTTGCAGTGCTGCGTCGGCAGCGCCGCGTACTCCTCCCCGACGACCCGCGTCCAGGACGGGTCGAACCGCACCCGGACGATGAGATCCCGCACCTTGTCGGAGACGATCGACGAACCCAGGAGCCACAGACCGGGCCCGCGCCCCGTGCCCGGGGGATCGAAGGCCAGGTGCAGCAGCCCCGCCGACCGTCCCTGCGGATCGCGCAGCCGGTGCCAGACGATCCGTCCGTTCTCGTCGATCCTGCCGAACGTGCCGGTGCCCGCCTCCGCCGTGCCGAGCAGCACCACCCAGACGCCGCCGGGCCCGCTGATCAGCCCCACCGGTGTGCTGCCCCGCTCCGCCGGGACCGGAATCTGCGACGTACGCCCGCTGCGCGGGTCGATCCGCAGCAACGAACTCGCGCTGTCCTGGCTGACGTAGAACTCCCCGCTGACCGGGTGCCGGGCGGCGAAGATGGGCTGCGCCCTCGCCTCGAAGAGCCGATAGCGCTCCGGACATGTGTGGTCCAGGGCCAGCACCTGGTGGCCCTCCTTCAACGTCACCCACAGCACGTCGCCGTACTCATTGACGTAGTGCGGCCCCCGGCCGCCGCCGGGGATGTCGATCTCCCGCTCCACGCAGGGCGCGGCATCGAGCGCGTCCGCCCTCGGGTCCACCAGGAGCAACCGGTTCCCGCCCTCGTGCGTGGCCCAGATCCTCCCGGGATACCGCGCCGAGACGGCCAGCCCGTGCAGCATCGCGTCCGACGGCCCGAGAGGGAACGCCCTGATGCCCGTCACCTGCTCGGTACGCGGGTCGAGCCGCAGCTTCACCAGATGGCTATTGGACATCTGCGACACCAACGCCATCGGCCTGCCCGGCATCTTGACGATCTCGTGCGTCTCCAGGGCGAACGGCAACTCGTACTCCACCACCGCCCCCGGCCCGGCCGCCACGCCCTCCGGCGCCCCGAACAACGCCCCGGCCACGGTCAGCCCGCCCAGGGCGAGCAACCGACTCTGAAATGTGCGGCGATCCAACCCGACTCCCCCTGGTGCGCGCAGCGTCTCAGTGACGGGTCCATGGAAGCGGCATGTCCCGACGGCCAGTTGACGAATCCGTCGCCCTCACCCTTGTGGGTGAGTGGATTGAAGCCACCGATCAGGCGGGCCCGCACCGAGCTCGACCGGGACCCTGCGGCGCGCGAGCCGTGCCATGTGGTGGGCGGCCTCGCGGTCCGCCGCGTGGCGGTCGCGTGGCTTCGGGGTGACCCACAGCGGCAGGCCCGGCGGGCGCAGCGCCGCATAGTCCGCGAAGCGGCGGGTTCCGCAGCCGCCGCAGCTCGCCGCGCTTCCGCTGCGCGTCCACCCCGACCGGTGCAGGCAGCCCCTCACCACATCACCCCGTCCGGGAGGTGGACCTCGCGGAAGTGCCTGCGTACGGCGATCGTCGCCACCTCGATCGTCCGCCGGGCGGCACCCAACGCGACCGCCTTCCTGCGCGCGCCCTCCAGTTCCACGCACTCGGCGCAGCCGACCGGTGAGGCACTCGCCGCGCGCTCCGCGCGGCTCAGCTCGAACCACAGCACCTTGCCGCCCACCCGCGCGTCGACCCCGTCGCTCCCCCACGCACTCGCCCACCGCCGCACGAGCAGCAGCCCCCGCCCACCGTCGGACTCCGGGCCGCCCGACGCGTCCCCCGCCGCCCCACCGAACAGCGCAGGAATCCTCGGACAGGTGTCCCACACGCTCACCCGCAGGTGATCCCCTTCCTCCCCCTCGACGCGCACGGAGGAGGGGCCTTCCGTGTGCACGTACGCGTTCGTGACCAGCTCGGACGTCAACAGCTCGGCGGTCTCTACGAGTTCCGGCATGCCGTGCCCGTCGAGGACGGAGCGGAGGGTGGCCCTGGCGATTCCGGGTGCACGGGGGTCGCGCGGCAGTTCGAGGGTGTATGTCCAGGGCTGCGGTTTGGCTACGGTGGCCATGGAAGTCTCCTGGCGGGAGGTGGAGTTGGATCACTTCGGCGGTATGCACTGCCGAGTGGTGTGGCTCACACGCTAGCGCGTCACGTATAAGTTATTTGCAGAGTTCGGCGAATAACTCACTTCACTACCCGTACGGGCGACCTACGCGCACTGTGTACGAACGAGGAGAGACCGTAGATGCCCGTCAGAAACACCGCGACAGCACGCCAACTCCGGCTGGGCGCCGAGCTGCGCAAGCTCCGCGAACAGGCGGGTGTGTCCTCGACGGAAGCGGGCCGCCTCCTCGGCACGAGCCAGGCTCAGATCAGCAACATCGAGGCGAGCCGCGTCGGCGTCAGCGGCGACCGGGTGCGGGCGATGGCGCGCAACTACGACTGCACGGACGCCGCCTTCATCGAAGCTCTGGCCGAGATGGCGGGAGAGCGGAAGCGGGGCTGGTGGGAGGAGTACCGGGAAACGCTGCCCACGAGCCTGCTCGACCTCGCAGAGACCGAGCACCACGCCGCAGCCCTGCGCGTCGCCCAAGTCATTACCGTCCCAGGGCTTCTGCAGACCCCTGAACACGCTCGCGCGATCTTTCGCGAATTCGTCCCGCCGTTCATGCCACACGAACTGGAATACCGGGTATCGCATCGGATCAAGAGGCAGGAGGTCCTGTTCCGTGACAAACACCTGCCGTACACGGCGATCATCCACGAAGCAGCATTGAGGATGCAGTTCGGAGGGCCGGAGACCGCTCAGGCACAGCTTGCGCACCTCTTGGCCATGAGCGAACGGGAGAACATCACGATCGCGGTGATCCCGTTCGACGGAACATCGTTCCCCATCGCGGGACATGGAGTCGACTACCTCTACGGCCCAGTCGCCCAATTGGACAGCGTGCAGGTCGACACCGCGCACGGTGGAGAAGCGATCCATACAGCGGCACGGGTGGAGCGATACCGCCTGGCGCTGGACCGCATGGAGGACGTCGCCCTGCCACCTGAGCAGTCACGCGATCTCATCCACCGCATCGCACAAGCAACCTGAGAGGTACCCGTGTCCACACTCGACTGGCAGAAGTCCTCCTACAGCGAGGCGGCCTCCTCCTGCATCTACCTCGCCGCTACCACCACCGGAACGATCCACCTCCGCGAGAGCGATTTCCCCGAGGCAATCATCACCACCACTCCCGACAGACTCCTCCCTCTCATATCCCACATAAAGAGTGGAACCCTCGCCCCCTGATCAGCAGCGAATCACGCCACCTGGAAGGTGACGAGCGTGCCCAGCCGCAACTGGCAGAAGTCCTCGTACAGCGAGTACGGATCCTCCTGCGTGCACCTTGCCATCGGCCGCGACGGCGCGATCCATCTCTACGAGAGCGACGCCCCCGACACAATCCTCACCACCACCCCCAACAAACTCCGCCCCCTCATATCCCGTATAAAAGCCCACACCCTCACCCGCTGAAGCCCAGAAAGCGGATAATTGGAAGCAGCGCGCCACCACGGTGGCGACCCGGGTGACGGGACGGGCACATGGGCGGCTCTCTACCACTGGGCAAGATCTTCGGCGTACCGCTGCGGATTCACTGGAGTGCGCCCGTACTGATCGTCTTCCTCGGCATGGGGCTCGCCGGCGGGACGCTGCCCGCGTGGGTGCCGGGGCGGTCCTCGGGCGTGTACGACGCGGCCGGGCTGGCCGGTGCCGTGCTGCTGACGGCGAGCTTGCTGCTGCACGAGTCGGCGCACGCGGTGACCGCCCGGCGGGCCGGGATCCAGGTCGAGGACATCACGGTGTGGGGCCTGGGCGGGGTCACCCGGCTGGGGCGCGCGGCCACGCCACGCGTGCAACTCGCCGTGTCGGCGGCCGGGCCGCTGACCAGCCTGGTCCTGGGCGGGATCGTGCTGGCCGCGGGCTACGGCGCCGGGCACGCCCTGCACTGGGCGCTGACCTCGGCCGTCCTCGTCTGGGCGGGCTGGGCCAATCTGCTGCTGGGGGCGTTCAACCTGCTCCCGGCGACGCCCCTGGACGGCGGGCGGATCCTGCAGGCGGCGCTGTGGTGGCGCGGCGGCGACCGGTCACGGGCACAGCTCATCGCCGGGCGCTGCGGCCAGGCCGCGGGGTTCCTGCTGGTCGTGGCCGGCTGGTTCGAGGTCGTGCACGGGACGGGCGCGGGACTGTGGCTGATGCTCGTCGGCGGCTTCGTGATCATCTCGGCCGGGGCGGAGATCAGGCAGGCCGTGATCGTGGCCGCGCTGGAGGGCGTACGGGTCGCCGACGTCATGACGGCGGAGCCGCTCGCCGGGCCGGACTGGCACACCGTGGAGCAGTTCCTCACGGAGGTCATGGCGAGGACGGACCGCCGTGCGGTCCCGGTGTTCGACTTCGAGGGCCGTCCGAGCGGCCTCGCCGAACGGCTGCGGCTCTCGATGGTCCCGGCGGCGCAGCGGGGCGAGGTCCGCGTACGGGACGTGGCCGTTCCGCTCGGGCAGTGCACGGTCGCGACACCGGGGGACGACCTGGTCGGGGTGCTGGAGCGGGCGACGCCGTCGGCGCGGCTGGCGATTCTCGTCGTGGACGGCGGGCGGCTGGTGGGAACCGTCACCGGTGACGACATCGCACGCGCCGCCCGCCGCCGGGCACCCGATCCGGGCGGCCCTCTGCGGCTGGGATGACCCGTTCGCCGCCGAGGGCGCGACCGGTCCCGGGATCGCGCCTAGGCTGCCACTGCCAGGTCCATCAGCGCGAGGGACAGGTGACGAGATGGTCGGTGAGCCCGCGGAGGCGTGCCGGATCGTGGTGGGCGTGGACGCCTCGCCGCCGTCGAGGCGGGCCCTGGACTGGGCGGTCCGCCAGGCCCGGCTCACGGGAGCCGTCGTCGAGGCCGTGCTGTGCTGGGCCCATCCGGCGGTGTACGGATGGGCCATGACGAAGGCGGACCCCATGCTCGACCACGCTGCCGAGAAAGCACTGACCCAGGCGGTCGCGGAGGTCGCGGGCGACGAGCCGAAGCCGGAGATCCGGCAGAGCGTGCTGCCCGGCAACGCCGCCGAGGTGCTGCTGGAACGGGCGCGCGGCGCCGAGCTGTTGGTCGTCGGCAACCGCGGCCACGGCGGATTCACCGGCGCGCTGCTGGGCTCGGTGAGTCAGCACTGTGTGCAGCACGCGCCGTGCACGGTGGTCGTGGTGCGCGAGACCGGGTGAGCGGCGGGCTGACGAACTCCCCCGCGTCCCTCAACAAGCACAGACCATGACCCTGTGAGGTGCTTCCCCCATGACGGACCCCATTGGTCCCACGATGGCCGGCGGAATTCAGACCATGACCGCCCAGGGCTACAGCGTCAGCTTCTACCCGGACGCCAACAACTACGACCTGATCAAGGAAGGCAAGAACCCGGTCTTCTACTGGGTGCCCAGCCAACTGACCATCGCACGGCGCGACGGCGAGACCGGGGACTTCAAGTTCAGCCTGCTGCGCTTCGTGGGCGGGGTGGCGAGCGACAAGGAGAAGAAGGAGGCGTCGAAGGAGAGCGTGGGCGGTCTGCTCAGTCTCACCACCACCGGAAAGATCCCCACGGCGGCGATGACCGAGGCCCAGCAGAAGGTCGTCGAGGCGACCAAGGGCCACTCCCACGGGCTCTGGGACCACAAGGGAATCGCGCCCTTCTTCACGCCCGTGCTCCTGATGTCCAACACCACCTCGATCTCCAACACCACGCTCACGGAGGAGGGTTACAAGTACTACGAGAAGGAGAAGAGCGGCGCCCTCAAGCTGCGCGCCTCCGGGTATCTGGGGAAGAAGAACCGCAGCAAAATGGTGAAGGGCACGCCCCAGCGGGACGGCGACATCGGCAACTGGTACTGGGTACTCCAGGGCGCCGGAGCGGGCTCGATCGACCCCTCCGCCGAGCACGCCTTCTCGGCGATGGTCGGCAGCTATCCCGCGCAGATCCTCCATCAGGGGTTCAAGGGGACGACGACGAGCCCGATCTTCGCCAGTTCCGTCATGGAGCTCCAGATGTGGACGCCCAAGGTCAAGCTGGAGATCTCGGGAGAGTGGAAGAGTATCTACAAGCACTTCTCCGGGCATGCCAATGTGCATGGCCTCTGGGCCTCGGCCGACATCAAACTGCGGTTCGACGAGCTCCGGAAGTCGGGCGCCATCGAGGTCAAGATCACTCCGGTCGGCAGCTTCCCGGGGTCGGACAAGATCGAGACCTATCTCCGGGAAAAATCCGACCTGTTGCTCGATAAATTCATGCAGGAGGCGCAGCGCGTCATCTTCGAGCCGGCCCCCGTGAAGGAGTCGGCCGCGGAAGCCTCGTCCTCCGGGTCGGGGGCCAGCGCCTGGGGATTCTCCCTGGCCCTCAAGGGCGGATACGAGGAGACCACGCTCGTGCTGAGCTATCGGGAGGAGATGCAGTTCTCCCACTTCCAGAAGCACGTGATCTCCAGCTCGCTGGACGGCATGCTCCAGGAGATGGCGACCGGGGGAGCCGAGGCGGAGAAGAAGTACTTCCCCATCGTCTATCTGGACGACTGGCCGAAGAAGCTGGCCCGGGTGTGCATCCCGATCGCCGCCTGGAGCACCGGCGTCTACAACAGCCTGTCCGTGCAGATCGGCTATCCGAACGTCAAAGGTGAACTCCTCTGGGATTCCCATGTGTTCACCCGTCCGGCCCCGAACGAGACGCTGGAGCACTGGGTCTACCGCACCGTCCAGAAGTCCAAGGACGATGTCGTCAACCCTCCCGTGGGCTGGGAGCCCGACCGGAGCTTCGTCAAGCGGGTGATCCACTTCGAGGAGCCCGACCCGAACAACCAGTTCGTCATCACCCAGCTGGACAGCGGGCAGTCGGAACTCAGGATCGACCCGGGCGAGAATGGCACCCCGCTCAACCAGGACATCGAGGTCAGGGCCGAGTCCAACAAGCTGATGTCGATCACTGTCCGGTTCATGGGCAGACTCACCGAAGACCAGTTCGCCGAACTCACCGTGGAGCCGGTGGACAAGGCGGACCAGCCCGTCGGCCGGGATCCCGTGACCTTCCTCTGCGAGCCGGCGAACATTCGCACCGTGCGCAGATGGGTGGTGTGCCCGGCTCCCGCCACCGGGAAGCGGTATCGCTACAAGATCAAGGTCACCGACGTCGAAGAGGGCTCGGAGTGGGAGACCGCCTACAAGTTCACCAATACGGCGTCGCTGTCGGCCGTCATCCCCAAGAAGAACGCCCAGGGTGTGACGTTCAGATTCAAGGACCGGAAGTAGGTGCCGGAGTGGCAGGGCGGGCCGACCGAGATCGACGGCTCGCGAACGGTCGAGGCCGACGGCTACCGCTTCATCTTCTACCCCGACGTACTGAATTCGACGCGGACCTCGGGCTGCCAGGTATCCACCTTCTACTGGATGCTCGACCGGCTGTACCTGGCCCGTAAGGAAGGCACCGGATCGCGCCCGTACGACTTCGCCTTCTCCCGCTACGCCCGGGTGGGCGGCAGAGCGCAGGAGGACGTCTGCGGGATGGTGCGGTTCACTCTCGCCGCCGACGTCCCGAAGGATGTCGTCAACAGAGCCACCCACAAGCTCTACATGGACTCCACGAAATCAGACCCCTATTGGGGAACGGCGTCCTGGTGGTCGGAGGCCTACATCCCGCTGACCTTCCACTTCACCCACACCACGCTCTCCGGCACCGGGGTGAAATCCGCGCATGTCGTCCGCCGTCTGACCGGTGCCGACCCCTGGTACTGCGAGAAGCAGGGCGCCGACACCGGGCCGATCAGCGTGCGGGACCGTCGTACGTACACCACGCTGATGGGAAAGCACTACACGGAGCTGTTCCACCGGGCGGTCGTGGAGAACGCGGAACCCCTCACGGTGAACCGCACCATGGGCATTGAATTCGTCGCCCCCACGAGCAGCTTCGCACTGCGCGGGAACTGGCCCGCAGTGCGCGCGGAACTCCTCAAGGAAACCAGGGGCGCCGACCGGGACATCACTCTCGACCGGATCAAAAGCGCCCTGGACCGACTGCGTACGGCGGGAGATCTCACGGTCGACTGCGTACCCGACCACACCGTGCCGGACGACGGCAGATTTGTTCAGAATCTGCTCCGGCACACCGGCTCCACGGACGGTCGGTTCCTCGAACTCGCCCGTGCCGCCGTACTGGAGGGGGCGGGTCACGCGCCCACGGCCCTGGCCACCGACGCGGACGGACCGCCGAACCCCTGGGGCGCCAGCTGGCGGGTCGCACCGGCCGATCCGCCCGACCCGGGGCTGAACGCCGTCGCCGAAGGCGCATTCCGCTATCTCCGGCCGATCAGCGTCTCGACCCGCTTTTCCACGGAGTTCGAAGAGATACGCGCCGACTCCTCGACGTACTTCTTCACCCATTATCCCGACGACACGGCCCACACCCTGCAACGGGTATTCCGGCCGGTCATCGCCCACGACAACCCGGCCGTCGCCTCCGTCTCGGTCTGCTGCGGCTATCCGGACATCACAGGAAAGATTCTCTGGGAGGGCCGGGTGTTCCCCCGCCCGTCGGGCGCCGGCGGAGAACCCGGGTCAGGGCCATGGGTCTATCGCACCACCCAGAAGTCCAAGGACGAGATCGCCGACCCACCGCCGGACTGGACCCCGGACCGGACCTTCGTCAAACGCCGGGTGCAACTGCGGCCCGGGGCGGAGGCGAGCAGCGAACTCTGCGTCGTACAGAACGACGCCGAAGAGATCGACATCGACCCGGGCCCGAATGGCGTGCTGTTCAACGACGTCGCGATCGATGTGTCGGTCAGCATGGTGCGGCATCTCGACGTCCACCCCATCCACCTACACCGGAAGGCCGGGAAGAACGAGACGGTGCGGGTGCGCCTCGAAGCACTGGATCCGTCGGGAAAACCCGACAGCACGCGCGCAGCCGAATTCCAGTGGCAGGGCGACGAGGATCACCGGGCCCGCCGCTGGATCGTCTTCCCCGACTCCCCCGATTTCCCGGCCCGGTTCCGCTACCGGGTCACCGTACAGAACGGAGACATCAGCCGGACCGGCCCCTGGATCGCTTCCTGTGGCAGTGGTCCGCTGCACATCTTTGCACCGCCCATGGCGATGAGCCGAAGGAGAAGAACGTGAACCGGCGCAAGAAGGAAAAGCACGACCTGTCCATAAAGAAAGACTCGCGGACTCCGCCCTATCAGCCCCTCGGCGAATACGACGGCGTGCAGCTGGTGTGGCATCACGTCGTTCCGTACAACAAGTTGGCCGCATTCTGGAACGATTTGATCAAAGACCCGGCTCGCATCGCCGAAGTCAAGCGGATGGCCGACCGCATGGCCACCAGGCTTCCCGACTACCGCACGACCCTGACTGCCCGAGACCGCGAGCACCTCGTCGCACTGCTCAGCAATCTCCCCACCTACGAACACGATGCGAAGGAGCTGATTCCCGGGGAAGGGGGTTCATGGGACAACTTCACCTTGATCTACGGGACGCCCCCGGGAAACGCATTCGTCGGCCCGGAAGCGACGCACCGGAGCGACGACCCCAAGGAGAACTTCGAATCCGGCTGCGAATTGATCATCACAAAGGATCGATTCAACCGGCTGAAGGCTCTCGACACGAACATCGACACCTATCTGAGAAGCCACAGCAAGAACGACGCGATCACCGTCCTCCGGGGCCTGGAGACCGACACGATCGACAAGTACGAGATCCCTCAGTTCAAGGCCAACCAGTGGGACAGGGTCGGCGGCAAGTTCTCCATCAAGAAAAAGAAGGACGACGGCAGACAACTCCCAGGACCGGAACGGAAGAAGATCAGGGTCCGAGGGAACATCGACCTCGAAATCGAGTTCTGAGCCGCACGAACCGCTCCCCCTCCTCGGCCGGAGAGGGAGCACGCCCGACCGACGGTTATCCGAGGCCGAGCTTCGACAGAGCCGTCGTCCAGTCCGTGGCGATCGCGCTGCGCGCCGCGTCGAGCGTGACCTCGCCGCCGCAGACCGCGGTCTTGAGCCGGTTCTCCACGGAGTCCTTGCTCTGCGCCGGCTCGTCACCGTAACGCGGCTCGGGCCAGAGGTTCTTGGGGTCCCTGGGAGCACCGCCGAGTTCGAGCGGAACCAGGTGGTCCTCCTCGTAGTCCGCGGTGTTCGTGTCGCTGTAGCCGTACTCACCGATCTGACGGATCTTCAGCGGCGTGGTGTACGAGACGGGCGGCCGCACGGTCTTCGTCCAGCCCGACACGCATATCGTCGAGCCGATCGTCGCCTGCGTGACGTCGGGGTTGTAGGCACCGGGCTGACAGGTGGGGTCGGGCAGCGGCAGCCGGGACAGGCTGCACGAGGTCCCGGCGAGGTGCGGGGCGGCGTGCGGGGCGGCGTGCGCGGTGCCGGTGGTCAGGAGTCCGGTGGCGCCGAGCGCCAGGGACGCCGCGGCGGCGGCGAGTCGGTACGAGGGTCGCATGGGGGGCTCCACGTTCAGGCCCGGCCGATCCGGGCTGTAGTGGGCATGACACCACTGCGCCCGTCTATGCGGGTAGAGCCGCGAGGTGAACATGTGGTGACCAGCGATTTTCCTTACTCGCTCATGGGAGCGGCTTGCCCAAGCGCGGGGAAAGTCTTGGGAGTTGCGAATCCATTCCGCCCGGGTGATTGCGAAGGGGGACAAAAGGTGTTGGCCGTCGATCCACGAGCCGGAATAATTCGCGTGTCCAAAGGGGGGAGGAAGTATGGCCGTGTTCGCGTGCGCGCGGTGCGACGCCGTGCTGACCGCCCCCGTGTCGCAGGTCGTGCTTCCTGATCACACCCACCAGACCTGGGGAAACGGGGTACTGCTCCCCGTCCTCATGGAAGCGGGGACGTACGCCGTCGACCCGGAGCCTTCCGGACAGCCATGGCGGCTGTGGAACGAGATCGGGGCGGACGAGGCGGAGGCCCGCGGCGTGTACGCGCCGGTTCACTCCCTGTCCTTCGGGGCGCCGGGAGCGATCGTCATCGCGCCGGGTGACGCCCACGGCACCGTCCTGATCCCGGAGCAATGCGCCGGCTACTGCTGTGGGCTGGACGGAGGGGACGGCCCGAACCTGGCGTGCGCGCGATGCGGGCAGGCGGTGGCGACCCGCGTCGACGACTGCTCCCTCTGGCAAGCGGTATGGCTCGCCCCGCAAGCCGTACGCCGCCTCCCCGCCGACGACTCCACTCACCGGACGGCCGACTGGGAGACGCTGACACAGGAGCGACGGAGCACGCCACCCATCGAGCCTTCCGGGAGATGGAGCATGCGGTGGGAGGCGGCCGTCGGGGCGGCGCTGGCCCACCTGCTGGCCGTCTCGGCGGGCACACCCGTGGCCGTCCCCGATGGCCTCATCGCGGACACCTTCGGCCACGCGCTCGACGCGCTGCTCCCAGCAGGGCCGCCGACGAAGCGAGTGGCTCTGGCCGGACCGGGCCTGCCCGCCCCCGCCTCTGACATCGTCCTGGTTCCGCGCCATCCGCAGACGGGGAAGGCGTGGCAGTCGTCCGGCACCGCGGACATCGTGCCGCTGGCCACCGATGTGTGGATGCATCTGGCCTTCCCCCACGAAGGGTTGCCGCTTCCCGCGACAGGACGAATGCCCGACGGCGTCCTCCGCGACGATCCGCTGCCACTCCGCCCGAGGGGGCTGTTCCGGCCTGACTCGGAGGTCTTCCTCGACACGCTGGCACGACTGCCCGCAGTCCGGGAGCCGTGGCTGCGCGGGATCTACGACCGGGTGAAGAAGTTTCCGCGCCCACGCCCGTTCTAGTTCCGACGCGGTCATGACGGGGCGGATCCCACCCCCGGTTCGACGTAATCGCTCATTGATCACCCTTCGAGATAACTGCCTCCGCCAACCGCCCCTTGGTCCACACCCCTCACATCGATTGACTGTGCGCAGGGCGGAAACGCCGCCCGGAATCGGTGAAGGAACGGGGAAACTCATGAGCAGCGTCGAGCCCAAGGACGTCGTGCAGCGGTACTTCGAGGCGCTGGCGGCTGGGGAGTCGGATGTGGTCCGGGAGTCGTGGGCGGAGGACGGGAGTTGCTGGTACGCCGGTGATCTGCCGATCTCGGGGACCTGGCAGGGGCGGGATCAAGTGATCGACGGGTTCCTGGCGACCGCGTTCGCCCATCTCGACCCGGAGCGGGAAATAGGCGTGCGGGTCACCAACGTCTTCGGCGAGGGCGAGCAGGTCTTCGCCGAGTGGGACTCCTGGGCGACCGGGAAGACCGGCAGGGCGTACGACCAGAAGAACAGCGCCGTCTTCGTCGTACGCGACGGGAAGATCGTGACCATGCGCGAGTACGCCGACACCCAGCACTGGGAGCGCGCCCTGGTGGCGGACCCGCGCTGAGTGGCCGGCCGTCGAAGACGCCGATCTTCAGTCCAGGGAGACCACTGTCGCGCGCCCCAAGGAACCTTCCGTGGGAATGGTGCGAGTGGTCTCCTTGCGAGTGCCCACCAGCTCCTTCAAAGCGGATGGTCCGGGTTGTAATCGGCCCCGCTCAAAGAGCACGAACTGCACTTTGACGTCGGCAGGCACCTCGGCTTCCCGGTACTCGGCGTAAGTGACGGCATCGCAGCCCGAGTACCAGCCCATCTCCGGCTCGTATCCACTGACGACCAGGCACGGGCCGGGTGCGCTCAACTCCCTTGCCACAGGGACGGTTGACTCGCTCAGCAGGTGGGGGCCCCGCATCGCCCCCTGACCGACCACCTGGGCGGTGCCCAGGACCGACAACGCGGCGAAAGCGGCAACGCCTGTCAGGACGGTCGCCGACCAGCGGCCGGAGTACTCGGCCAGAGCTTGTACGCCGAGCACGGTGAGGAGCACGACGGGTACGTACACGAACCTCGGCTCACCGTGCGAGGTAAGCCCCAGGGCAACGATGATCAATACGGAGGCGGTGCCGAGGAATGCCCGCCTACGGTCTTCCGGACCGCCATGGACCTTTGGCGACCGGATCCGGGACCTGCGCCTCATCGCAACGGCAGCCGCGATGATCCCTGCCGACATGACGACGGCTCCGAGGTCACCGGCAAGTCGATAAGGAAATATCGATAAGTAGTAGACCAATCCATCCCCGAAATATGCTCGATTGGCCTGCGACGTCGCCCAGGACACCACTCCCAGCGGTGAGCCGGTGGCCCGCACGGCATAGACGAAGTGGGGCACCAAGCCGAGTGCGATCAGTGCGCCCGCGATCGCGATGTTGCGCCACTGCATGCTCCAGGCCCGTGGCCCGTAGGCCAGGAGGGCGGCCACACAGATGGCCAATAAATTCCCGGCTATCCCGTACCGGAAGTAGAAGGCAGGGACGACGACAAAGGGAATCGCGAGCAAGGCCCTGGATTCTGCTCGCTCCTGTGCGCGAGTGATGAGGAAGACGACGAGCAGGAGCAGCCCGGTGCTGCCGATGTCGTTCAGGTACTCCGGCACCCGGCGCAGAAAGCCCAGCCCGCTGAGCAGCACCAGCACCACGACAACGGCTCGTCTCGGAGTGGTCCAGCGAGCGGCGATGAAGTAGGTGACGCCCAGGGTGAAGAGGACCAGGATCAGAGCCACTGCTCTCAGCGCACCGACACTGTTGTGTGCGGTCAGCGCGACGTAGCCGACAGCGGGCAGCCCCACGGGGCGGTACACGCCCCAGCCGGCATCAGGCGCGCCACTCACCCACGAGCGGGCCTTGTTCGCATAGACCGCCTCTTCGTGGCCGATGTACGGCTCCCGAGCCTGGAGCACAGCCCACACCGCGGTAGCGATGACCATCACTCCCGCGACGCCCATCCACACAGGAATACGCCTGACGCCGGCAACAACCCTCTGGCCGGGAAGCGAGCGATCGGTCGATGCCCAGCGTGGTCCGCCGAACAGGAAGGCGGGAACCGCGGCCAAGAGGTAGGGCCATGGCTGCCAGCCCGGTAACCAGCCGCCGAATCCCGCGATGACGAGGAGCTGTTGCACTACTGCTGCCGCCGCCAGTGCGGCCGCGACGATGAGGGAAGCACGGCGCACTGGCGTCGACATGTTCAGCATGCAAAGAGCCTCTCCACCACCAGGCCACCATCACCTTCGGGCGGGCCCTGTCGTTACCGTCCGTGGCTCTATGCTTCACGCGCGCAACACAGGCCACAAGGGCGTTAGTTGAAGCTGACCGGAAGCCACTCCGAGTCAGGAGCACCTCCTTGGCCATGGAAGCCGGCATCCGCGAAGCGAAGCGGAACCGAACCAACCGGAATATTGAACGTGTTCAGCACACGGAAACGCTCCACAGTGTGAACCTGCCACCACGGCAGAAAAGTTGGGATGTCGCCCATAGGAGTAGTTCGCCTGACTGTCCCGCAGACTGGCCGGTTTGCGTCAGGCGCACACCTCGCCGTGACGGGCGTCCCGCAAGTCCTCGCAAGCGCTCTCGCCCAGCACGGGCATCCTTCACCGACCCACAAAAAACGGCCCCCGGGTCACCCCGGAGGCCGTTCCGTCGGAGAAATCAGCCGTTGAAGATGCCGATGTCGGACGCGCGCGGCGCCAGGGCGGTGATGTTGAAGCTCTCGCCGCACAGGGTGACGCTCTGCTTCTTGCCCCCGCCCTCGGCGGAGAGGAAGGGGGTGGCGATGGACGTCGTCTGGTTGGGCGGGGTCACCAGCGCCGCGGTGGCCGTGGGACAACCCGTCGGCTGCGAGACGAAGTTCGCGCCCGCGAAGGCGGTCGTGCCGGGGCGCAGGGTGATGGTGGTGACGGGTACGTACGACGTGCGGTGGGCGGTGGCGTCGCGGTGCTTGCCCTGGGCGTCGACGTAGCCGAGGCCGATGAAGCCACGCACGTTGCAGGTGTGCTTCGAGTTGTTGGTGACCATGATCAGGGCGGCGCCGCGGGTCTCGGGCCGGTCGCCGACGTTGGGCTGGAGCTGGAAGTCGGCGCCGAGGTCGGCCGTGGCGCACTGCGGTATGGAAGCGGCGGACGTGGCAGGCGTGGCGGCGTGGGCGGTGGCGCCCATGCCGACACAGGCGACGGCGGCGAGGCCGGTGGAGGCGGCGACGGTGGCGATGCGGCGCGCGGTACGGGATGCGGTACGGGACATGAGTGTGGTTCCCCTCCTGGTGTGCACGCTCCGACGGAGCGTTGGCGCCCTTGAAGATCATGGAACGTGACCGGAGGTTCCGCTGTTACATGCCTGGTACAAAGATCGCCCAACCGCCCCTGAGGTGGGTGTGGTTGGCGACCGTTTCACGGCCGTGGGCCGCCGTCGGCGGGGCGGTCGCTAGAGTCAACCGGTGACAGCTACTCCCCGGCCGCGCGCGACGGCCTCGACCCGCGCCTGGCGGCCCGCCACAGAGATCGAGCGGGCCCTGCACGAGGCGGTCATGGACGATGACCGGATCGGCTATCTGCGTGCTCTCGCGACGGCGGACCTCTTCCATTACGTCCCGAAGGAGCACAAGGACGGCGGCGGCAACGCGTACGTCCCCGCCGACGACAGCCAGGGAATCTGGTGCCTCGTCATGCGGACCGCGGGCGAACGGCTCCCCCGGCGCCCGCGGTTCGTCGTCGCCCGCACCTCGCTCGCGGAGCTGGCGGACACCTGGCCCGGGCGTCGCTACTCCTTGCATGTAAACCCGGGCACGCCGGCCTTCATGCGCCTGACCACGGGCGCACTGGACCGGCGCCGGTGGAGAAGGATCGTGCGGGAGGAGACCGCGGAGCTCCCCACCGACACCCGCCCCACCCGCCTGCTCACCACCGCGGCGGGCCCGCGCACGGGTCCGCTCGCCCACGCGCTGGCCTGTGGGGCACACCTGTCCGTCGCCAACGGCGTGCTGTGGAACGAAGTGGGCGACGTCTACGACGACTACGGCCGGGAAGTGGGCCTCCTGCGGGAGTCGTGGGGCACCGCCACCGCCCAGGACTGGCAGGAGCAGATGGACGCGCTGCTGGCCGGGCGCAACAGCCCGGTGGAACCGGAGTTCGCGCTCGACATCCGCCAGGAGCTCGCCCAGGCGAACACCGGCGCGGTCGACGCCGACCTCTGGCGTCGCGCCTGCACCGCCGTACTCACCGACATGGAGGCACCGGCCGAGGCGGACGCGGTGGTCCAGGAGCTGATCGGCCGCGTCCTGCGCTACGAGTCCCGCTTCCGCGCCGACGGGCTCCTGCCCCCGGACGGCTTCGTCCGCAGCGCCGTCGGCTACGACTACGGCCGCGCGGTCAGCTTCGCCCGCTGGGGCCTGAGCGCCCGCCTCTGCCCCGCCGGGACGGCGGAGGCGTCGATCCTGCGCGCGGGCGAATTGTGCCGGAAGGCGTACGGGTCCTGGGAGGACTTCTCCGCGGGTTACGCGCTGGGGCGCGTCCTCCGTTTCGACACCGAGGAATTCGGCCAGTGGTATGCCAAGGTGCTCGAACCGCATCGCGTGCTGACGTCGGAGCCGGGGAGTCCTTGGCGGACGATTCCTTGGCGGATGCCTTCCACGGTCTGAGGATTTGGCCGGCGCGTCGCAAACACGTGTAATGCTCGCCGAATCCGCCGGAAATTCGACCCGCACGGGGGTCTCGCTTCCTCGCACAACTAAGCTCACGGCGGAGAACTCAGTTCAGAGCTGCCCTCCACCGCCAACAGACCGATCACCGGCGGGCCTTCCCGGTACGCCCAGGTCGACTGGCGGCGGAGCAGCACCTCAAGCGCTCCGCCGGTGACCCGTTCCCCGCCCTCGTGTGCCGGCCACTCGTCGCCTTCATAGACCTGGACATAGCCGGCCTCGTCCCAGCGCCGGATGATTTCGGCGAAGACCGGCGCGGAGGCCAACCAGAGCTCTTCGTCCTCGCTGCCGGTCCAGTCGGCAAGCACCGACCAGAGAGGCGACATCTCTCTGGCATTGACAAGTACGCACTCCTCCTCTTCGGAGAGCCAGTCCATGATTCCCTTCCTCACCGCAGTGTCATGGTGATGTTTCACCCAGAGCCGGGTTTCCTTCAAGCGGAATTCTGACCGGCTTCTTGCCGATCTGATACTTCAAGTATGGTCCCTGATGGTCGAGGCGACGCATCGCGGGATCTCCGTATTCAATAAGGATGGTCGGCTGCCCTTTTCGCAGGATGTAGCCGCCCCCTGTCGCGGATGGCGACACCTCACGGATCCATCCATCCCCCTTCGCCAATTCCATGACTTCGTCGATGGAAGCGCCTCGCATTGATTCCGGGTTGAGCATGTCACGAGCGGCCGGCGCGGCCGGTATATCGCCACGGCCTCCGCCTGCCTCATCAGCTCCCGGGCACGGAGCCAGGCCCAGGGAGTCAGCCATCGCATAAGGATTTACGACATACGCATGGTGATTGGGGGAAGGGGTGAGCCCCAGCGGGTCGGCGGACGCATACCGCCCGGCCTCCGGGTCGTAGTAGCGGAAATAGTTGTAGTTCAGGCCCGATTCCGGGTCGTGGTACTGGCCCGGGAAGCGGAGAGGGCAGGTGATTTTTTCGTAGGGAGGGGTGGGGAGGTCCGTGCCCCAGAGGGTCGTGCGGTGTTGCCAGGCCAGTTCTCCCGACGGTGTCACCAGTTCCGTCGGAGCGCCCACCGCGTCCGTCACCACCGCGTGGAAGCGGGTGGCCGGCGGCGCGTCCTCGAAGTCCTCGATCAGGGACTTGCCCGCAGCGCGGATCAGGGGGCGGTGGTCCGTCTGGGTCAGGGGGCGGTGCGTGCCCGGGGCGTAGTCCCAGGTGGTGATCGTGCCGTCGGGGGAGGTCTGTTCGGCCAGTCTCGTGCCGTCCCACGAGAAGAGAGTCTCCGAATCCGAATCCCGCTGCTTCGATATTCGGCGGCCCAGCGGGTCGTACGCGTAATGCCAGCGTTCCCCCTCCGGCGTCACCATCTCCGTCAGGCGGTCTTCCGCGTTCCAGGAATACGTCCACGTGCGCGTCCGGCCGTTCAGGAGCCGGCGCGATTTGCGGATCAGGCGGCCCTGCGCGTCGTGTTCGTACGTCGTGCGGCCCGCGCGCCGGATGAGGGTGCCCTCGAATTCGCGGGCGCCGGGCGCGGAATGGGCCGGGGCCTTGGCGTAGGTGAGGTTGCCCGCCGCGTCGTAGGCGTACGTCTCCCGCCAGCCGTGCGCGTTCACCGATGTGACGCGGCCGGTCCGGGAGACGTCGAAGCGCCGTGTGCCGGAGGTCAGTTCGCGGATCTCGGTGAGGTGGCCGTCCTCGCGGTAGGCGTAGGCGCGGTGCTGGAGGAGGCGGTCGGCCGCGCCGCTGACCACCTGTGTCGTCAGGCGGTCGGCCGTGTCCCATTCCTGGGCGAGCACCGCCGCCCCGCCCAGGCCGCGCTCCGTCTCGCGTCCCGCCGCGTCGTACGCGAAGGTCAGCGTCCCGGCGTCGCCCCGCAGTTCGACGGGCCGGCCGGTCGCGTCGTACGTCCACTCGGAGGCGAGGCCGGAGGGGGTCACCCGGCGGAGAAGGCGTCCGGCGGCGTCGTACACACGGCTCGTCGTGCGGCCGTTGACCGTCTCGGAGAGCACGCGGCCGAGCGCGTCCCGCTCGTAGACGATCTCCGCGTCCGCGTTCGCCGTGCGGAGCAGACGGCCCGAAGCGTCGTACGCGAAGACCGTGCCGCTCTGCTCGGTCGTCCGCCCCAGCAGGTCGCGGGTGAAGTGCAGGGTCTCACCGGCCCCGTTCGTGCGGGAGATCAGCTCGCCCGCCGCGTCGTGCCCATACGTCAGCGTCCGGCCGTTGAAGTCCGTCTCGGACGCCAGGCGGCCCGCCTGGTCGTAGGCGTACGACCAGGTCAGCCCCTGCGGGTCGGTCACTCCGGTCAGCCGCAGCTCCGTGTCGTACGCGAAGGCGTACGTCGTCCCGTCGGGGTCCGTGCGGGACGCCGGGAGGTCGAAGTGGGTGGAGGTGTGGGTGGTGGTGTTGCCCGCGGGATCCGTGTGGGTGACGAGGTTGCCCTCGCCGTCCCAGGTCCACGTCTCGTGCGTGCCGTCCGGGTGGTCGCGGCGGCTGGGCCTGCCCTCGGTCGTCCAGGCCGTACGGGTCGTGCGGCCGAGCGGGTCGGTGACCTCGGCGACACGGCCGAAGGTGTCGCGCACGGCGGTCGTGCGGTGGCCGAGGGGGTCGGACACGGCGACCGGGAGACCGGCCGCGTCGCAGGTGATCCGGTGCGTGTGGCCGAGCGCGTCGGTGACGGCCGTCAGATGGCCGAGATCGTCGTAGGCGTAGTGGGTCTCGGCGCCGGAGGGGTCCGTGGTGGTGAGGAGGTTGCCCCGCTCGTCGTAGGCGTGCCGCCAGGTCGCGCCGCCGGGTTCCCTGACCTCGGTCGGCCGGCACAGGGGGTCGTACGCGGCGGAGCCCGTCGTGCCGTCGGGCAGGGTGACGCGGGTGAGGTTGCCCGCGTCGTCGTAGGCGTAGCGGGTCGTGCGGCCGAGGGGGTCGGTGACGGTGCGGGGCTCCTCGCCGCGCGGCTCCCACTCCGTGCGGGTCGTGTGCCCCAGCGGGTCGGTCTCCTCGATCACCCGGAAGTCGGCGTTGTGGCGGTGGACGCTCACCTGGCCGAGCGAATCGGTGACCGTGGTCGTGCGGGCCTCGTCGTCGTAGGCGAGCGTGCCGGAGAGGAAGCCGTCGCTGCCCTCCGTGCGGACGACCCGGCCGCGGGCGTCGTAGACATAGCCGTACGACGTGCCGTTGCGGTCGGTCCAGGAGGTTATCCGGCCCTCGGCGTCGTAGGTGAAACGCAGCGGTCTGCCGCTGGAGTTGACGACCTCGGTGAGGTTGCCCACCGCGTCGTAGCCGTAGCGGACGAGGACCGTGCCGCCGCCGGTGGAGGGCCGGGGCTCGTACGGCGACGGGGCCTCGTCCAGCAGGCGCAGGGCCGTGACGCGCGCACCCTCGGTGTCGACGGCGACGTAGCGGCCGCCGGAGTGGCGGATGGCGGTGGGGAGGCCGCTCGCCGTGCGCTCGAAGTCGACGCGCGCGCCGTTGCGGTCGTGCACGCTGCTCAGGGGCAGCTGGACGGCACCGGGCACGTCGGTGGCGGTGGGGCCGCTGAAGGTCCGTACGAGACCGGTCGCCGGGTCCTCGACGGTGAAGATGCCGTCCGGTCTGCCGTCCCAGGTCAGGATCCGGCGCGGGCCCTTGGCGGGGAGGACCGGCTCGCCCGGCTTCGGCACCGGGTAGACCAGGCGCATCCCGTCGGCGGCGACGAACACGACGCCCTCGGCGTCGAGTTGGATCCGCTCGTCGAGCGTCGAGGCCCAGGTCGGGCCGAAACAGCCGCCCGCCCGGTACGAGGACAGGTGGGTGCGCCCGACGACCAGGGACAGCGCGCCGGGGAGGGTGACGTCCGTCTGCGGCAGCAGCATGGTGCCGGTCGCGACGTCGATCGGGTCGCGGACGCACTTGAGGTTCTCCGTGGCGCGGGCGGCGGCGGCCTCTTCGTCGATCAGATTGGGGCGGGCGCCCCGGAGGAGGAAGTTCCGGCCGGCGTTGCCGATCTCGACGCTGTTGTGTGCCAGACCGCCGAGGCCGCCGAAGAGACCGCCGTAGAGCATGCCGTCCTTGGCGGCGGCATTGACCTCGTCCAGGCTCACGCCGTGCTGCAGCCCGGCGCTGATCTTCATGGGCTGGGCGACGGCCAGGTCGACGGTCACGGACTCCACGCCCGCGAAGGCCGCGGCGACGAGGGTGGTCGCGGCGACCTCGGCGACCACGGTGGAGATGGTGATGCCGACGGCGGTGCCGAGCTCGATGACGGCCGTGGCCGCCGCGGCCGACGCCGCCGTCGAGAGCCCGGCGGTGAGCCAGGCCAGGCCGACACCGGCCAGGATGACCCCGGCCTCGATGTAGATCTTGTTCCACAGCTTGTCGACGGCGTCCTCGATGGCGTCCGCCACCTTCTCCAGCGCCGTGGCCATCTCGCGGGCGGCCTTGGGGATGTCGCTCAGCCAGCCCTTGTCGCCCTTGCCCGCGTAGCGCGACCAGAAGATCTCGAAGGCGTCGATCGCCTCGCCCTTGTTGTTGTGGATCAGGGCTTCGGCCGAGTGGTTCACGGGCGTGCGCACCTTCTCGACACTGTCGGCGAAGGTGTGCCATGCCTTGGCGGCCTGGCGCAGCTTGTGCGGGTCGCCGTCCGGCCAGTGGAGGCCCAGCTTTTCGAGGACGTGCTTGGCCTCTTCCGCGACGCTCACTTGGCACCCTTGCCGTGGCCGGCGCTGTCCGCGACGCCCTTCTTGGTGAACATCCCGGCGATCAGCTCGTCGTTGTCGACATGTCCGTCCGACATGTCGGCCAACGCCTCGTGGATGCTGACCAGTCCGAGGACGAGGGTGCCGGTCGCGCTCTCGATCGCCTTCTGCTGGGCGGTGTAGCCGGCCTCGAACTCCTTGACCCCGTCGTCCTGGCCCCACGGCTTGCCGAGCCCGTCCAGCGTCCTGACGAGCGTGGTGAGCGCCTCGCTCAGCTTCTGGCTCTGCTCGTGGAAGACGGGTGCCGACGACTTGAGGTCCGCCGTCTTGATGTCCAGGACCTTGTCGCCGCCCGGGCTGTCGCCCATCGCACGCCTCCCCCGCCGAAGTTCCGCAATACCGCAGTCAAAACTAGCGGTAATTCGATCACGGACCGGTCAGCGGGAGGCGTGCGGCAAAGGGAAGCGAAAGGGAAAGGCCGTGCTACGACCAGCGCCCCGTCCGGCCGAGCAGCAGCGCCGTGGCCGCCGTCCCCGCCGTGGACGTGCGCAGCACGCTCGCGCCCAGGCGGTACGGCTTCGCGCCCGCTTCCGCGAACGCGGCCAGCTCCTCGGGGGAGACGCCGCCCTCGGGGCCGACCACGAGGACGATATTGCCCGTGGGGGGCAGCTCGGCCGTGGCGAGCGGCGCGCTGTGGCCCTCCTCGTGCAGGACCGCGGCGAACGACGCGTCCGCCAGCAGCTTGCAGATCTGCTTGGTCGTCAGCAGCTCGGACACCGGCGGGAAGCGCAGACGGCGGGACTGCTTGCCCGCCTCGCGGGCCGTGGCACGCCACTTGCCCAGGGCCTTCACGCCCCGCTCGCCCTTCCACTGTGTGATGCAGCGCGCGGCCGCCCAGGGGACGACGGCGTCCACGCCCGTCTCGGTCATCGTCTCGACCGCGAGCTCGCCGCGGTCGCCCTTCGGCAGCGCCTGCACGACGGTGATGTGGGGCTCCGGCAGGGGCTCGGAGCGGATCGAGGTGACGGCGACGTCGAGGCGGTCCTTGCCCTCGACGGCGGCCACGGTGCCGAACGCGCCCGTGCCCTCGCCGTCCGTCAGCACGATCTCCTCGCCGACGCGCAGCCGCCGCACCGAGACCGCGTGCCGGCCCTCGGGGCCGCCGAGCGGGAAGACCGTACCGGGGAAGACGCCCGTGAGGGCCCCCTCCTCGACCAGGAAGACCGGCGCTGTCATGACTCGCTCCCTCGCAATTCGCTTTCCCCCGGTCTGCCCCCTGCTTCCCCGCGGCCCGCCAACACGGCACGCGCCACGTCAAGTTCGGCGGCCAGCACCTCGACCAGCCGCGCGGCCGGAAGCTCACGGGCCAGCCGGTGGCCCTGGCCCGCCCACAGGTTCATGCCCTGCGGGTCGCCCGCCGCGGCGGCCGCCTTGCGCAGACCCGCCGTCAGATAGTGCACCTGGGGGTAGGCGGCGGGGGCGTACGGGCCGTGCTCCCGGAGGAAACGGTTCACCAGGCCGCGGGCCGGGCGGCCGGAGAAGGCGCGGGTGAGCTCGGTCCCGACGAACAGCGGGTCGGTCAGTGCCTGCTTGTGCACGGCGTGCGCGCCCGACTCGGGGCACACCAGGAACGCGGTGCCGAGCTGCGCGGCACTGGCGCCCGCGGCGAGTACGGCCGCTATCTGGGCGCCGCGCATCAGGCCGCCCGCGGCGATCATGGGGATCCGTACGGCCTCGCGGACCTCGGCCAGCAGCGCCAGCAGGCCGACGCCGGCGCCCGCGCCGTCCAGATGCGGGTCGTCGCGGTGGGTGCCCTGGTGGCCGCCCGCCTCGACGCCCTGGACGCACACCGCGTCCGCGCCCGCCAGCTCGGCGGCCCGCGCCTCGGCGGCGGAGGTGACGGTGACGACGGTGACCGTACCGGCCTCGGCGAGCGCCTCGAGCGCCGCGGCGGACGGGCAGCCGAAGGTGAAGGAGACCAGCGGGACCGGGTCGTCGAGGAGGATCGCGAGCTTCGCGTCGTACGCGTCGTCGCTGCCCTGGCACCAGTCGCCGAGCGGCGTCTCGTACCAGGTGGCCTCGCCCGCGAGCTGCTCGGCGTACACCTCGACGGCGGCCGGGTCGGCGGCGGGGGGCTGCGGCATGAAGAGGTTCACGCCGAAGGGCTCGGCCGTGCGCGCGCGGAGCTGCTTGATCTCCTCGTACATCGCGGCCGGGGTCTTGTAACCCGCCGCCAGCGAACCGAGGGCGCCCGTCCCGGAGACGGCCGCCGCCAGGGCCGGGGTGGAGGCGCCGCCGGCCATGGGGGCTTGCACGATGGGAAGCCGGAGCAGTTGCGTCAGCACGGCGTCACCCCGGGTGTCGATGGCCATGAACACATCGTGTCACACGCGTCGGGGACTGACTGCGGGCCGGAATCGTCCGCGCCCGCAAACGACGGACGGGCCGGATCGCTCCGGCCCGTCCGTACGTACGTCACGCGGCCTACCGGCCGTTGAACGCATCCTTCAACCGCGAGAACAGCCCCTGCTGCCCCGGCTTGAACTCGCCCATGGGGCGCTCCTCGCCGCGCAGCTTCGCCAGCTGGCGGAGGAGCTCCTCCTGCTGGGGGTCGAGCTTGTTGGGCGTGATCACCTCGACGTGGACCACGAGGTCACCACGGCCGCCGCCCCGCAGGTGCGTCACACCGCGCTGGTGCAGCGGGATCGACTGGCCGGACTGCGTGCCCGGGCGGATGTCGATCTCCTCGACGCCGTCCAGGGTCTCCAGCGGCACCTTCGTGCCGAGGGCCGCGGCCGTCATCGGGATGGTGACCGTGCAGTGCAGGTCGTCGCCGCGCCGCTGGAAGGTCGCGTGCGGGGTCTCGTGGATCTCCACATAGAGGTCGCCCGCGGGGCCGCCGCCGGGGCCGACCTCGCCCTCGCCGGCCAGCTGGATGCGGGTGCCGTTGTCGACACCGGCCGGGATCTTGACCGTGAGCGTGCGGCGCGACCGGACGCGGCCGTCGCCGGCACACTCCGGGCACGGGGTCGGCACCACGGTGCCGAAGCCCTGGCACTGCGGGCAGGGCCGCGAGGTCATGACCTGGCCGAGGAAGGACCGGGTGACCTGCGAGACCTCACCGCGGCCGCGACACATGTCACAGGTCTGCGCGGAGGTGCCGGGGGCCGCGCCCTCGCCGCTGCACGTGGTGCAGACGACGGCGGTGTCGACCTGGATCTCCTTGGTGGTGCCGAACGCGGCCTCGCTGAGGCTGACTTCGAGCCGGATCATGGCGTCCTGGCCGCGGCGCGTGCGCGAGCGCGGACCGCGCTGCGAGGCCTGGCCGAAGAAGGCGTCCATGATGTCGGAGAAATTGCCGAAGCCCGCGCCGAAGCCACCGGCCCCGCCACCGCCGCCGTTCGCGGAGAGCGGGTCGCCGCCGAGGTCGTAGACCTGCTTCTTCTGCGGGTCCGAGAGCACCTCGTAAGCGGCGTTGATCTCCTTGAACCGCTCCTGCGTCTTCGGGTCCGGGTTCACATCCGGGTGCAGCTCACGGGCGAGGCGGCGGAAGGCCTTCTTGATCTCGTCCTGCGAGGCATCACGCCGTACGCCCAGGACCGCGTAGTAGTCCGTGGCCACTTACGACTCCGCCAGGATCTGTCCGACGTAACGTGCCACTGCGCGTACCGCTCCCATCGTTCCGGGGTAGTCCATGCGGGTCGGTCCGACCACGCCGAGTTTGGCGACTGCCTCGTCGCCCGAACCGTAGCCGACGGCGACGACCGATGTGGAGTTCAGGCCCTCATGAGCATTCTCATGACCGATTCGCACCGTCATGCCCGAATCCTTGGCCTCGCCGAGCAGCTTGAGCAGCACGACCTGCTCCTCCAACGCCTCCAGCACGGGCCGGATCATCAGCGGGAAGTCGTGCCCGAAGCGGGTGAGATTGGCGGTGCCGCCGATCATCAGCCGCTCCTCGGTCTCCTCCACCAGGGTCTCCAGCAGGGTCGCGAGGACCGTCGAAACGGTTCCTCGGTCCTCCTGCTCGAAGGACTCGGTGAGGTCCTGCACCAGCTGCGGCACATCCGCGAACCGGCGCCCCACGACCCGGCTGTTGAGCCGCGCGCGGAGATCCGCCAGCGAGGTCTCGCCGATCGGCGCCGGGCAGTCGACCATGCGCTGCTCCACCCGGCCGGTGTCCGTGATCAGCACCAGCATCACCCGTGCGGGGGCCAGCGAGAGCAGCTCCACGTGCCGCACGGTCGAGCGGGTCAGCGAGGGATACTGCACCACCGCGACCTGCCGGGTCAGCTGCGCGAGCAGCCGCACCGTGCGGCCCACGACGTCGTCGAGGTCGACGGCGCCGTCGAGGAAGTTGTGGATGGCCCGCCGCTCCGGCGTCGACAGGGGCTTGACGCCCGCGAGCTTGTCGACGAAGAGGCGGTAGCCCTTGTCCGTCGGGATGCGGCCGGCGCTGGTGTGCGGCTGGGCGATGAAACCCTCGTCCTCCAGGGCGGCCATGTCGTTGCGCACGGTCGCCGGGGACACGCCGAGGCGGTGCCGCTCGGTGAGGGCCTTGGAGCCGACGGGCTCCTCGGTGCCCACATAGTCCTGGACGATGGCGCGCAACACTTCGAGCCTGCGTTCGCTCAGCACCCGCGCACCTCCAGTCCAGCCGTCTCTCGGGGTCCTTCCCTGGCACTCCATGGTCACGAGTGCCAGATCCCTTCAGCCAGTGTACGGCCGTGCACCGCGGCGAGGGCAAGAGCCGTCGTGCCGTGCGCCCGCACACACCGCCGCCGCACGCCCGTCGAGCGGGCAACCGTACCGCGCTCCGGCTAGCGTCCGGGTATGGAGAACCATGAGGGGACAGCGCGTTGGGAAGTGCTCGCGCCGGGGGTCGCGCGCCGCAGAATGCCCGTGTGGGACGCCACGATCGGGGTGATCGCGGGGCCGGACGGCGTGCTGCTCGTCGACACCGGGGCGACGGTACGGGAGGGCGCCGAGGTCCGGCGGGAGGTGCGCGAGCTCCTCGGCCGCGACGTGACGCATATCGCTCTCACTCATCCGCACTTCGACCACGTCTTCGGCACGGCCGCGTTCTCGGGGGTGCAGGTGTACGGGGCGGTGGGGCTCGCCGACACCCTGCTGCGCGAGCGCGAGGAGCTGGCGCGGGACGCCGTGCGGCACGGCGCCGATCCGACGGCCGCGGCCGAGGCCGCGGACCTGCTCGTACTGCCCCACCACCCCGTCTCCGGCGAGCTCACGCTCGGCCTGGGCGACGGGCGGCAGGCGCTGCTGGCCAACGTCGGTCCGGGCCACACCGCGCACGATCTGACCGTGCTGGTGGCGGGGGCGGGCGGGGCGCCCGAGGTCGTCTTCTGCGGCGACCTGGTCGAGGAGTCGGGCGAGCCGCAGGCGGGCCCGGACGCGCTCCCCCGCCAGTGGCCCGCGGCGCTGGACCGGCTGCTGGCGCTGGGGGGTGAGGACGCGGTGTACGTACCGGGGCACGGGGCCGTGGTGGACGCGGCGTTCGTACGCGCGCAACGTGACGCGCTGGCGGCGCGGTTCGGCGTGTCGTGAGCGTCGCGCGATCTTGATCCACAATGGCGCGCATGCGCAGCAGAGAATACGGGCCCGACCTCACCCCTCCGTGGAAGCGTCAGCAGCCCGCTCCCGAAGTGGCCGCCGAGGCGGATCTCGTGGTCGAGGAGGTCACCACCGGCTTCTGCGGGGCGGTGATCCGCTGCGAGAAGACGGCGCAGGGGCCCACCGTCACCCTGGAGGACCGCTTCGGCAAGCACCGGGTCTTCCCGATGGAACCGCGCGGGTTCCTGCTGGAGGGGCGCGTCGTCACCCTCGTACGCCCCACGGGCCCGAGCGCGCCGCGGGGCCCGGTGCGTACGGCCTCCGGCTCGATCGCCGTCCCTGGGGCGCGGGCGCGTGTCGCACGCGCCGGACGCATCTACGTGGAGGGCCGCCACGACGCGGAGCTCGTGGAGCGGGTGTGGGGCGACGACCTGCGGATCGAGGGCGTGGTCGTGGAGTACCTGGAGGGCATCGACGACCTCCCGGCCATTGTGCGGTCGTTCGCACCGGGGCCGGACGCCCGGCTGGGGGTGCTGGTCGACCACCTGGTGCCGGGCTCGAAGGAGTCACGGATCGCGGCTGAGGTGACGGGCGCGGACGTCCTGGTGGTGGGGCACCCGTACATCGACGTGTGGGAGGCGGTGAAGCCGTCGTCGGTGGGTATCGCGGGGTGGCCGCGCGTGCCGCGTGGAGAGGACTGGAAGACGGGGGTGTGCCGGGCGCTGGGGTGGCCGGTGAACACGGGGGCCGCTTGGCAGCGGATTCTGGGGTCGGTGCGCACTTTCAGGGACTTGGAGCCGGAGCTCCTCGGCCGGGTCGAGGAGCTGATCGACTTTGTGACGGTGCCGGTTTAGCGCGCGGTGCCTGGCATGGTCTGGAACTCGGACGTATCCAGGGACACACCCAACGTGCCGAGTGGTACCGGCTCCCCGAACTTGCTGGTCTGCTCAGTCCTGTAGTCGGCTTCTTCCCCGACCCCGACTGGGTTCGTGAGCAGCAAACACTTGGCAGCGAACGGGTCGACGACCAGATAGGCGGGCACTCGCCCTGCCGCGTACATTGCGCGCTTGATCCTGTAGTCGGTGTGCGCACTGTACTTGGACACGACCTCCATCAGCAGTGTGGTGGCCGCGGCCGGGATCAGCCGCCCAGGACCCTCGAACGCCCCACGTTCGATCACCACAAGGTCCGGCTGTGGCTCACTGTCCTCACCCGGAATAGCGAGATCCTGGGTCTGCATTCGATGCCAGTGATCACGGGGAATCTGGTCAACAACCGATTCAACGATCATGTTGTGAACCCGGTCGGGCCCCGCCATCATCACGATGTTCCCCCGCAGCAGCTCGATCTTGAACCCCTCGAAGATTTCCGGGTGCTCAAGGAATACGGCGTTCATTCGTTCGTACACAGCGGTCATCTCCGTGGCCCTCCACATCCACCGCGTGCATTGCCCCTCAGCCTATGAAGAAGCTGGGCCAGCACACGCCTTGTGCGCGTCAGTTCACCCGAACAGGTAATCAGTCGACCAGATCCCGCACCACCGCATCCGCCAGCAACCGCCCCCGCAGCGTCAGCACCGCGCGCCCCGCCTCGTACGGCTCGGCCTGGAGCAGTCCGTCCGCCAGTGCCTTCGCCGCCGCCTTCGCGCCGGCGGGCTTGAGCAGATCGAGCGGGCAGCCCTCCAGCAGGCGGAGCTCCAGCAGGATGCGTTCGACCCGGCGGTCCTCGTCCGGCAGGATCTCGCGGCCCGCGCCCGGGGAGCGTCCCTCGCTGAGGGCCTGCGCGTAGGCGCCCGGGTGCTTGACGTTCCACCACCGCACGCCCCCTACGTGGGAGTGCGCGCCGGGGCCCGCGCCCCACCAGTCCGCGCCGCGCCAGTAGAGCTCGTTGTGCCGGCAGCGCCCGGCCTCGCTGGTGGCCCAGTTGGAGACCTCGTACCAGCTGAAGCCCGCGGACGTGAGCATGTCCTCGGCGATCAGATAGCGGTCGGCGTGGACGTCGTCGTCCGTCATGGGGACCTCGCCGCGGCGGATCCGGCGGGCCAGCTGGGTGCCCTCCTCGACGATCAGCGCATACGCCGAGACGTGGTCGGGGCCCGCGCCGATCGCGGCGTCGAGGGAGGCGCGCCAGTCGTCGTCGGACTCCCCCGGCGTGCCGTAGATCAGGTCCAGGTTGACGTGGTCGAACCCGGCGGCCCGCGCCTCCGCGACGCATGCCTCCGGGCGGCCCGGGGTGTGCGTGCGGTCGAGGATCTTCAGCACGTGCTGCCGGGCGCTCTGCATGCCGAAGGAGATCCGGTTGAAACCGCCCTCGCGCAGCTCCGCCAGATAGCGGGGGTCCACGGACTCCGGGTTGGCCTCGGTGGTGATCTCCGCGCCCTCCGCGAAGCCGAACTCGTCGCGGATCGCGCCCAGCATCCGCACGAGGTCGGCGGCGGGCAGCAGCGTGGGCGTGCCGCCGCCGACGAAGACGGTCTCCACGGGGCGCGGGTCGTCGCCGAGCACCTTCCGCGCGAGGCGGATCTCGTGGGCGAGCGTCTCGGCGTAGTTGTCCCGGGAGGCCAGGGCCCCGCCGGAGCCGCGCAGCTCACTCGCGGTGTAGGTGTTGAAGTCGCAGTATCCGCAGCGCGTCGCGCAGTACGGCACGTGCAGATAGAAGCCGAGCGGCCGCCGTCCGGCGCCCTCCAGGGCGTGGTGGGGCAGCGCCCCGTCCTCGGGCACGGTCTCGCCGTCAGGCAGTACGGAAGGCATGGGTCCATTGTCCGGCATCGGCCGGCGGATCCGGCACCTCCGCCCGGCTCAGGCCTCCCGGGCGCCCGCGTACATCTCCTCGATCAGGTCCTTGTACTGCCGCTCCACGACGGGCCGCTTGAGCTTGAGGCTCGGGGTGAGCTCGCCGTGCTCGACGTCGAGGTCGCGCGGCAGCAGCCGGAACTTCTTGATCGTCTGCCAGCGCTGGAGGCCCTCGTTGAGCCGCTTCACATAGCCCTCGATGAGCTCCTCGGTCTCCTTGGCGGCGGCCACCTCGGCATACGACTTGCCCGCCAGGCCGTGCTCCGCGGCCCAGACCATGAGGGTGGGCTCGTCCAGGGCGATGAGCGCGGTGCAGAAATTGCGGTCGGCGCCGTGCACCAGGATGTTGGAGACGAAGGGGCAGACGGCCTTGAACTGGCCCTCGACCTCGGCGGGGGCGACGTATTTGCCGCCCGACGTCTTGATCAGGTCCTTCTTGCGGTCGGTGATGCGCAGGAAGCCGTCCGGGGACAGCTCGCCGATGTCGCCGGTGTGGAACCAGCCGTCGGACTCCAGGACCTCGGCGGTCTTCTCGGGCTGGCCGTGGTAGCCGGCCATGACGCCGGGGCCGCGCAGCAGGACCTCGCCGTCGTCGGCGATGCGGACCTCGGTGCCGGGCAGCGGCTTGCCGACGGTGCCGGTGCGGTAGGACTCGCCCGGGTTGACGAAGCTGGCGGCGCTGGTCTCCGTGAGGCCGTAGCCCTCCAGGATGTGGACGCCCGCGCCGGAGAAGAAGTAGCCGATGTCGGGGGCGAGCGCGGACGCGCCGGAGACACAGGCGCGCAGCCGCCCGCCGAACGCCTCGCGGATCTTGGTGTAGACGAGCGCGTCGGCGACCTTGTGCTTGGCGGCGAGCCCGAAGGGGACGCTTCTGCTGCCGGTGCGGCGGAAGTTGTCCTGGGAGGCCTTGGCGTACTCGCGGGAGATGTCGGCGGCCCAGTGGAAGATCTTGTACTTGGCGCCGCCGCTCTCGCGCGCCTTGGCCGCGACGCCGTTGTAGACCTTCTCGAAGATGCGCGGCACGGCGGCCATGTAGGTGGGCCGGACGACCGCGAGGTTCTCCACTATGCGGTCCACGCGCCCGTCGACGGCGGTGACATGCCCGGTGCTGATGTGGCTGACGGTGAGCACCTTGCCGAAGACGTGCGCGAGCGGCAGCCACAAGTACTGCACGTCGTCGGAGCGCACGAGGCCGGTGACCTGGATGGAGCGCGCCATGTACGCCCAGGAGTCGTGGAGCAGCCGTACGCCCTTGGGGCGGCCGGTGGTGCCAGAGGTGTAGATCAGGGTCGCGAGCTGGTCGGCCCGCAGCGCCTTGATCCGGTCCCGCACGGCGTCGGGGTCGTCCTTCAGCAGCGCGGTGCCGCGCCGCTCCAGCTCGGCGAGGGAGAGCACGAAGCCCTCCGGGTCGCCCTCGGCGGGGACGGCGTCCGCGGCGTCGATCACCACGACGTGGACGAGTCCGGGCAGGTCGGCGCGGTGCTCGCGGACCTTGGCGAGCTGGGCGGCGTCCTCGGCGATCAGCACCCGGCTCTCGGAGTCGGAGAGGATGAAGGCCGTCTCCTCGGCGTTGGTGCTGGGGTAGACCGTGGTGGTGGCGGCGCCGGAACAGAGCACTCCGAGGTCCGCGAGGATCCACTCCACCCGGGTGGACGCGGCGAGCGCCACCCGCTCCTCGGGGTGCACCCCGAGGTCGATCAGCCCGGCCGCGATGGCGAAGATCCGGTCGGCGGCCTCCCGCCAGCTGAGCGAGGCCCAGGCATCGGGTCGGCTGCCGGAGGGGGAGGGCACCGGATAGCGATAGGCCTCCGCGTCGGGGGTCGCCTCTACGCGTTCGACGAGGATCGTCGCCACGGAGGGCGGACGGTTCTCGATCAAAGCCTGTGTCTCGGTCACGGCGTCCTCCGGGGCCCGATTCGTTGCTGGTGACTCGCGAGTAACCTTCCAAGCAGTGATCAGACTAGAGCCCGTACGGCCCCTGCGTAAGGGCCTGTAGTTGCCTTGTCGAAGCTGTGACCGGCGAAATGGCCGAAGGACGCCCGCACCTGGCCCGAGCTGCGCCTTCCGGGAGCGCGAAGCGCCCGCCCCCACACGGGGGACGGGCGCTTGCGGCCGTCGGGCGGTGACTTGTCGGTCTTGGTCCGGCGGCTACTTCTTGCTCTTGTCGGCGCCGTCGGTGTCCGAGGACAGCACCGCGATGAAGGCCTCCTGGGGGACCTCCACGTTGCCGACCATCTTCATCCGCTTCTTGCCTTCCTTCTGCTTCTCCAGCAGCTTGCGCTTGCGGGAGATGTCGCCGCCGTAGCACTTGGCGAGGACGTCCTTGCGGATCGCGCGGACCGTCTCACGGGCGATGACCCGCGAGCCGATGGCGGCCTGGATCGGCACCTCGAAGTTCTGCCGCGGGATGAGCTCGCGCAGCTTGGCGACGAGCCGCACGCCGTACGCGTACGCCTTGTCCTTGTGCGTGATCGCGGAGAACGCGTCGACCTTGTCGCCGTGCAGCAGGATGTCGACCTTGACCAGGCTGGCCTGCTGCTCGCCGGTGGGCTCGTAGTCCAGGGAGGCGTAGCCGCGGGTCTTGGACTTCAGCTGGTCGAAGAAGTCGAAGACGATCTCCGCGAGCGGGAGGGTGTAGCGCAGCTCGACGCGGTCCTCGGAGAGGTAGTCCATGCCCAGCAGCGAGCCGCGGCGGGACTGGCAGAGCTCCATGATCGCGCCGACGAACTCGTTCGGCGCGAGGATCGTCGACTTGACGACGGGCTCGTGCACCTCGGAGATCTTCCCCTCGGGGAACTCGCTCGGGTTGGTGACGATGTGCTCGGCGCCGTCCTCCATCTTGACCCGGTAGACCACGTTGGGCGCGGTGGCGATCAGGTCGAGACCGAACTCGCGCTCCAGGCGCTCGCGGATCACGTCCAGGTGGAGCAGGCCGAGGAAGCCGACGCGGAAGCCGAAGCCGAGGGCGGCGGAGGTCTCCGGCTCGTAGACCAGCGCGGCGTCGTTGAGCTGGAGCTTGTCGAGCGCCTCGCGCAGCTCGGGGTAGTCCGAGCCGTCCAGCGGATAGAGGCCGGAGAACACCATCGGCTTGGGGTCCTTGTAGCCGCCCAGGGCCTCGGTGGCGCCCTTGGCGAACGATGTGATCGTGTCACCGACCTTGGACTGCCGGACGTCCTTCACACCGGTGATGATGTAGCCCACCTCGCCGACGCCCAGGCCGTCGGAGGGCGTCATCTCGGGCGAGGAGACGCCGATCTCCAGCAGCTCGTGGGTGGCGCCGGTCGACATCATCTTGATGCGCTCGCGCTTCTTCAGCTCGCCGTCCACGACCCTGACGTAGGTGACCACGCCGCGGTAGGAGTCGTAGACCGAGTCGAAGATCATCGCGCGGGCGGGGGCGTCCTTGACGCCGACCGGGGCCGGAACCTCGGCGATGACCTTGTCGAGCAGCGCGTCGACGCCGACGCCGGTCTTCGCGGAGACCTTGAGCACGTCGGAGGGGTCGCAGCCGATGAGGTGCGCCAGCTCTGCGGCGAACTTCTCGGGCTGGGCGGCCGGCAGATCGATCTTGTTGAGGACCGGGATGATCGTGAGGTCGTTCTCCATCGCCAGGTAGAGGTTGGCGAGGGTCTGGGCCTCGATGCCCTGGGCGGCGTCCACCAGGAGGATGCAGCCCTCGCACGCGGCGAGGGAGCGCGAGACCTCATAGGTGAAGTCGACGTGACCGGGGGTGTCGATCATGTTGAGGATGTGGGTGTTGCCCTTGTCCTCGGTGGGCGCCCAGGGCAGCCGGACCGCCTGCGACTTGATCGTGATGCCGCGCTCGCGCTCGATGTCCATCCGGTCGAGGTACTGCGCGCGCATCTGCCGCTGGTCGACCACGCCGGTCAGCTGAAGCATCCGGTCGGCGAGCGTCGACTTGCCATGGTCGATGTGCGCGATGATGCAGAAGTTACGGATCAGAGCCGGGTCGGTACGGCTCGGCTCGGGCACGTTGGTAGGGGTCGCGGGCACGCAGGATCCATTCGGTGACTTCGGCGTTTGAACGCCAGTCTCGGCGGGAGTCGGGTATACGACCCCTCCATGGTCCCATGAGCGGCGGGTACGGTCCGGTTTGGGAGCCCGGAGCGCCTGCTGGTAACCTGGTCCACTGTGCCTCGTGCCCTCTCACGTACGGGTGCACAACATCGAAATCCAACGAACCTGAAAAGGCTCTATTCGTGGCGAACATCAAGTCCCAGATCAAGCGGAACAAGACCAACGAGAAGGCGCGCCTGCGTAACAAGGCCGTCAAGTCCTCGGTCAAGACCGTTGTCCGCGCGGCCCGCGAGGCGATCGCCGCCGGCGACGCCGCCAAGGCCACCGCTGCCGTCGCCCTGGCCAGCAAGAAGCTCGACAAGGCCGTCAGCAAGGGTGTTCTGCACAAGAACGCCGCCGCCAACAAGAAGTCGGCGCTGGCCAAGCAGGTCGCGGCCGTCAAGGCCTGAAGCCTTTCCGGGGCGTGAGCCCCGGTTTTCTCGCCGGCACGGACCCAGCGGACCCTCTCTACCGCTCCGGACCGGCACCCCGCCGCACTCGGTCGTTCGCCACGCGGGTGCGGCTCGAGCCTGACGGCTCGCTGAACGATCCGAAGGCCCCGCGCCTCCGCCCTTCCCCGGGCGGGGTGCGGGGCCTTCGAGTTTTGTGCGGGGTGTGCGTCCGAAGCCCTGGTGGGACGCGGACCGGCGGTCTTCCCCGGCCCTGCCCCTTCCCGTGACCGTGCTACGCGCGACCGCTGCGCGCCGCGCGGGCCACTGCGACGACCGCCTTCTCCAGGGCGTACTCGGGGTCGTCTCCGCCGCCCTTCACGCCCGCGTCCGCCGCGGCGACGGCCTTCAGCGCGACGGCCACCCCGTCCGCCGACCAGCCCCGCATCTGCTGGCGCACCCGGTCGATCTTCCACGGCGGCATGCCCAGATCCCGGGCCAGGTCACCCGGGCGGGCGCCCCGCGGCGCGGAGGCGAGCTTGCCGATCGCCCGGACGCCCTGCGCGAGCGCGCTGGTGATCAGCACCGGAGCCACCCCGGTCGACATCGCCCAGCGCAACGCCTCCAGGGCCTCGGCCGCCCGGCCCTCCACGGCCCGGTCGGCGACGGTGAAGCTCGACGCCTCGGCCCGGCCGGTGTAATAGCGGGCCACGACGGCCTCGTCGATCGTGCCCTCGATGTCGGCGACGAGCTGGGTGCAGGCGCTGGCCAGCTCACGGAGGTCGCTGCCGATCGCGTCCACCAGGGCCTGGCAGGCCTCCGGGGTCGCGGAGCGGCCGGTCGCGCGAAACTCCGAGCGCACGAACGCCAGGCGGTCGGCCGGCTTGGTCATCTTGGGACAGGCGACCTCGCGGGCCCCGGCCTTGCGGGCCGCGTCCAGCAGCCCCTTGCCCTTGGCGCCGCCCGCGTGCAGCAGGACGAGGGTGATCTCCTCGACGGGCGCGCCGATATAGCCCTTCACATCCTTCACCGAGTCCGCCGAGAGGTCCTGCGCGTTGCGCACGATCACGACCTTGCGCTCGGAGAACAGCGAAGGGCTGGTCAGCTCGGCCAGCGTGCCGGGCTGGAGCTGGTCGGAGGTGAGGTCGCGTACGTCGGTGTCCGCGTCGGCGGCGCGGGCGGCGGTCACCACCTCGCGCACGGCGCGGTCCAGGAGAAGATCCTCCTGGCCCACGGCGAGCGTGAGCGGGGCGAGCGGGTCGTCGGTTGCAGTCTTCCTGGCCATTGCGTCCAGCATCCCACGCAGCGCTGACACTCCGGCCCGCACGGCCGGACGGGCGTACCGCACAATGATCGGGTGAGCAGCGTTTCCCCTTCTTCTTCCTCTTCCCCTTCCTACCCGGCCTCCTCCCCGTCGCCCGCCCTCGACGCGGCCGACCCCGTACGGCACCTGCTGGTGCTCCCCGACCGCGATGCCGCCGACGAGGTGGCGGACGAGGTCGCCCGTCGCTTCCCCCTGGACGAGCAGCCCCAGGTGGTGCGCGAGGCCCTCGCGGGCGAGGACGACGCCGAGGACGCGCAGTGGCTGGTGGTCCTGGAGGACCCCCGCGGCGCCCTCGCCCCCGACGCCCTGCGCGAGCTCGCCGAGGAGTACGAGGGCTGGCTCGAGACGGAGTGACCCCGCCGCACCGTCCCACCCCTCACTTCGCGAGGACGGCCGTGGCATCGCCGGTCACCGCCACCGGGCCGTCCCGGTCGGTGCGCAGCACCGTCGCCCCCTGGGCCTGAAGGGCCTGGACCGTGCGGGGTGACGGGTGTCCGTAACGGTTGCCCGCGCCCACGGAGACGACCGCCAGACGCGGGCGGAGTATCCGTATCAGCCGGGGGTCCTGGTGGGCGGAGCCGTGGTGGGCGACCTTGAGGACGTCCACCGGGGGCAGGTCGGGGCGGGTCTCCACCAGGGCCTGCTGGGCGGGTGGTTCGAGGTCGCCGAGCAGGAGCAGGGTCAGCCCGGCGCTCCGGACGAGCAGGGTGACGCTCGCGTCGTTGGGCCCGTCCTCCGCGGCGACGGACACCCCCGCCGGTGGCGGCCACAGCACCTCCCAGGACAGCTCCCCGAGGTGCCGCCGCTCCCCCGGCACCGCCTCCACGACCGGGACCCGAGCCCGCTCCGCCTCCCGTCGCACGAACGCGGCCCGGCCCGGCGGTTCCGCGAACGACGTCGTCTCGATCCCCCCGACCGCCCGTCCGTGCAGCACGCCGGGCAGACCGTCGACGTGATCCGCATGGAAGTGGGTGAGCAGCAGAAGCGGGACCTGCTGCACGCCCAGGGCGCGCAGGCAGCGGTCGACGGCTCGCGGCTCGGGGCCCGCGTCCACGACGAGGGCGGTGCCCTCGCCCGCGGCCAGGACCAGGGCGTCACCCTGCCCCACGTCGCACGCCGCGAACCGCCAGTCGGGCGGCGGCCAGCCGGTGACGACCCGGGTCAGGGGCACCGGGCGGACGACCGCGACGAGCAGGAGCAGCGCGCAGGCCGCGCAGGCCCAGGGCCGGTGGAGCGTCCGGCGGGCGGCGAACACGGCGGCCCCGGTCACCGCCGCCAGCAGCAGCCCGCCGGGCCAGCCGCCCGGCCAGCCGAGCTCCGCGCCGGGCAGGCCGGCTCCCGTACGGGCCACGGCCGCGGCCCAGGAGGCGGGCCAGCCGGCCAGCCATGCGAGGCCCTCGGCGGCGGGCGGCACGAGCGGCGCGGCCACGAGCGCCGCGAAGCCGAGGACCGTCGCGGGGGCGACGGCCAGTTCCGCCAGGAGATTGCACGGAATCGCCACCAGGCTCACCCGCGCCGCCATGACCGCGATCACCGGCCCGCACATGGCCTGCGCGGCGGCGGCCGCGGCCAGGGCCTCCGCGGCGCGTGGTGGAATGCCGCGCCGCCGCAGCCCGTCGCCCCAGCGGGGGGCCAGCGTGAGGAGGGCGCCGGTGGCCAGGACCGACAGCAGGAAGCCGTAGCTCAGGGCCAGCCATGGGTCCCAGAGCACGAGCAGCAGCACGGACGCCGCGAGCGCGGGCAGCAGGCTGCGGCGCCGCCCCGTGCCGATGGCCAGCAGGGTGATCAGCCCGCATCCGGCCGCGCGCAGCACACTCGGCTCGGGGCGGCACACGACCACGAACCCCAGCGCCAGCAGCGCGCCCAGCACCGCCGTCAGCCGCAGCGGCAGCCCCAACCGGGCGGCCAGCCCCCGTCTTTCGGCGCGCGCCGCGAGGTGCGGCGGGCCGATGAGCACCGCGATCAGGATCGCGAGGTTGCTTCCGGAGACGGCCAGCAGATGTGTCAGATCCGTGGCCCGGAAGGCGTCTTCGAGGTCGGGCGGGATGCGTGACGTATCGCCGACCACCAGTCCCGGAAGGAGTGCCCGGGCGTCCGGGGTCAGCCCGTCCGTGGCGTCGCGGAGGCCCGCGCGGAGCCGGGCGGCCATCCGCTGGAGGGCGTTGGGCCGCTCGGTGATGTGCGGCGGGTCCGGGCCGGTGACGCGTACGACCGCGGCGATCCGGTCGCCCCGCCGGGCCGGAGGGGCCAGGCGTCCGGTGACCCGGATCCCGGTGGAGGGCAGCAGCCCGAGCCAGGAAGGGCGGGCGATCAGCAGGACGGGCGTGCGGACGTCCGTCCCGCGCTGCCCGGTGACCAGGCGGGTCGCTTCGCCTTCCAGCACGACGGTGGGGTCGGCGCCTGTCCCGGGGCGGGAGTGGGTGGCATGCGGGTCGCCGGTGACCGTGACGTCGAGGGTGGCCTCGCGGTAGTGGGCGGCGAGGGCGGGGACGGGCCCGCCGTGTGCTTCGGCGGTGGCCAGGGCGGCGGTGGTGGCCGCTGCGGTGGCGCACAGCAGCATGGCAGCGGCTGCGGTGGCTGTCGCCTTGGCTCCGCGCGGAGTTGGGCGGCGGGCTTCTTCCTCTTCCTCGAACGCTGGAGGGGGTGATGGGTGCGGGCGCTGGTTCCCGCCCGAGGCCGGTGGGCCCGTGGCCGGTGGTGGGTGGTCGGGTCGGTCGTGGGTGTCCTTCCGTCCGAGAGCAAGCAGCAGGGCGCACGCCGCGAGCGCGCCCAGTGCCGCCGCGGCGGCGACCACCGTCGCGTCCGTCGCCAGGGCGATGGCCGCGGCCGCCCACGCGGCGGCGGCCGGCAGGACCAGACGCAGATCGCTCGGGGGCACCTCGGGCGAGGTCACGGCTGGACCAGGGGGCGGAGGTCGGTGAAGCGGCGGGCGCCGATGCCGTTGACGTGGCGGAGCTCGTCCACCGAGCGGAAGCCGCCGTGCTCGGTGCGGTAGTCGACGATGTGCTGGGCGAGGACCGGGCCGACGCCCGGCAGTGCGTCGAGCTGTTCGGCCGTCGCGGAGTTGAGGCTGACGGGCCCGGCCGGTCTGCCGCTCGCGGCGCCGGGCGGTGGCGCGGCCGCGGGTCCCGGCGACGCACCCACCACGATCTGTTCGCCGTCCATGAGCACCCGGGCCCGGTTGAGCCCCGTGGTGTCCGTGCCCGGCCGCGCGCCCCCGGCCGCGTCGAGCGCGTCGACGACCCTCGACCCGGTCGGCAGGCGCTGGATGCCGGGCCGGAGCACCTTGCCCGTCACGTCCACCACCACGCTGCCGCCGGCACGGGGCGCGGGACCCGCGCGGTCGGCCGAAGGCACCACCGTCGGCGCGACGGCGCGGTCGGCCACCACGGACGACGTCTCCCGGTCCGGCGGGCGCACGGCCCGCGGGCGGCCCGCCCAGAAGTGGTACGCGGCGAACACGCACGCCGCGACCAGCACGACCGCCAGCGCGGCCAGCGTCTTCGGCTCGATCCCGCAGCGGAGTTGCACCCACATCGGGAGCCGCTCCGCCACGGCGGTCCGCCAACCTCCTTGCGCACGGGGGACCTTGGGCACGCCCCCACCCGGTGGATCGGGGCTGCCCCGGCCGGCTTGCCGTTCCGGGAACAGCGTCGCCGCCCGCTCCCCCGGCGAGCTGCCGGGCCGGGACTGCCCGGCAGCCGAGTTCAACGGATCAAGCGTCACGGTGTTCTGGCGATCAGTCATGACACGACCGTAGGCGCGTCCGCCCGATCCCGCCGAAGCGGCCCAAATTCCGTGGATAACCGGCTAGTTGTGGATATCCGCGTCACCCGAATGACGGCTTCCGCGGCCCGCCCAGCCCGCTCAGCGCGGCGCGACCACCACGCCCAGCAGACCCGGCCCCGTGTGCGCCCCGATCACCGCGCCCACCTCGCTGACGTGCAGGTCCACCAGCCCCGGCACCCGCTCCCGCAGGCGGTCCGCGAGGAGCGTCGCGCGGTCGGGGGCGGCGAGGTGGTGGACGGCGATGTCGACGGGCGCGGCGCCGGCCCGTTCGACGGCGATCTCCTCGAGGCGGGCGATGGCCTTGGACGCCGTGCGGACCTTCTCGCGCAGCTCGATGCGGCCCTCGTCCAGCTGGAGCAGGGGCTTGACCGCGAGCGCCGACCCCAGGAGCGCCTGTGCCGCGCCGATCCTGCCGCCGCGGCGGAGGTAGTCGAGGGTGTCGACGTAGAAGAACGCCACCGTGCCCTGCGCGCGCTTCTCGGCAGCGGCGACGGCCTCGTCGAGCGTCCCGCCCGCGTCCGCCGTCTCCGCCGCGGCCAGCGCGCAGAAGCCGAGCGCCATGGCGACCATGCCGGTGTCCACGACCCGCACCGGCACGGGTGCGGCCGCCGCCGCGAGGACCGCCGCGTCGTACGTGCCGGAGATCTCGGCGGAAAGGTGGAGGGAGACGATGCTCTCCGCGCCCGCCTCGGCCGCCGCGCGGTAGGCGGCCGCGAAGACCTCGGGGCCGGGCCGTGAGGTGGTCACCGGCCTGCGCTTCTGGAGCGCCTGGGCGACGGAGCGCGCGGAGATCTCGGTGCCCTCCTCCAGCGCCTCGTCGTCCAGGACGACCGTGAGCGGCACGGCGGTGATGTCGTACCGCTCCATCGCCCGCTGTGGCAGATAGGCCGTGGAATCGGTGACGACAGCGACGTGGCGGGGCATGTTCCGGAGATTACCCTTCGGGGCGCTTCCGCGGCAGTACGGACCCCGTACGCGTGATCGTTCCGCCGTAGGGCCGGACAGGAGGCCGTACGGTCAGGTAGTGCTCTCGGGGCGGCGGCTCTTCTGCCAGGAGTAGCCGGGCTGCTGCCAGGTCTTGCGCCCGTTGATCGCGGGCCGCTCCGGCGTCTGCCCGTCGGCCGCGCGCCCGCCGGCTCCGGGCGCTCCTTCGGCGGGTGCCGTGCTGCCCGCCGGGGCCGCTCCGGGGGCGCGGGACGCCTCCGGCTCGTCCGTCGTCCAGTGCCGCAGTGCTCCCGCCTCCATCTGGATCTGGCCGCTGAGGGTCTCCAGGTCGTCCTCGGCAAAGCGGCGGGCGCGGTCCTGCGCGGCCCAGCGGAGCGAGTCGGCGGAGCCCTTGACGCGCTCGGTGCGCTCCCGCAGCTCGGGCAGGCAGGCGGCGATCCTGGCCTTGTCGGGCTCGTTCTCCAGGCGCTTGAGGTCGTCGTCGAGCTCATGGCCGTGGGCGCTGAGCCGCTCGAACAGGGCCAGCGCCTCGGACAGCGAGGCGTCCTCGGTGGCGGCGAGCCGCAGGGCCTCCTGGGTGGCGCGCATCGACGTCCGCAGGGAGAGCCGCAGCTGCGCGACCTCGCCGGGCGCGCCCGGCTGTGCGTACTGCCTGGCCTTCAGCCGGGTGTCCTCGACGGTCCGGCGGGCCTGGGTGACCGTGCGGTCCACCCCTCGCTTGACCGCGCGCACGGTCTTGACCGTGGCGATCACCCCGAGCGTGACGAGGACCGCGAAGATCAGTGCGACGATCACGGCCACGGCTTCCATGAACGCTCCTCAGCGGGCTCGGCAGGCCCCGGGGGCGGGCCCACGGGGATCGAAAGTCACGGCGCGCGCCGCGGGTCCGACGGACCCGCGCCACCCCTCCACCGTAAACGCAAAGGGCAGGCCGGGGGTTCCTGTCGAACCCCCAACCTGCCCGTAGGGAGAAACCCCGAGGGCTCCCCTCGTCCGTTACGCCGGGACGATGTTCACCAGCTTCGGCGCCCGCACGATGACCTTGCGGATGCCGGCGCCGCCCAGGGCCGCGACGACGGCCGGGTCGGCCAGGGCGGCCTTCTCCAGCTCCTCCTCGGAGATCGACGGGGCGACCTCCAGGCGCGCCTTGACCTTGCCCTTGATCTGGACGACGCAGGTCACGGCCTCGTCGACCAGATACGCCGGGTCGGCGACGGGGAAGTCCGCGTGGACGACCGAGGTGGTGCGGCCGAGCTTGCGCCACAGCTCCTCGGCGATGTGCGGGGCCAGCGGGGCGACCAGCAGCACCAGCTGCTCGGCGACGGTCCGCGGGACCTCGCTCAGCTTGGTCACGAAGTTGTTCAGCTCGGTGACCTTGGCGATGGCGGTGTTGAAGCGCAGGTTCGCCATGTCCTGGGAGACGCCGTCGATGGCCTTGTGCAGGGCGCGCAGCGTCGCCTCGTCGGGCTCGGCGGAGACCACCGTGACCTCGCCGGTGGCCTCGTCCACCACGTTGCGCCACAGGCGCTGGAGCAGGCGGTACTGGCCGATGACGGCGCGGGTGTCCCAGGGGCGGGAGACGTCCAGGGGGCCCATCGCCATCTCGTACAGGCGCAGGGTGTCCGCGCCGTACTCTGCGCAGATCTCGTCCGGCGTGACGGCGTTCTTCAGGGACTTGCCCATCTTGCCGAGCAGTCGGCCGACCTTCTCGCCCTGGTAGTAGAAGGCGCCGTCGCGCTCCTCCACCTCGGCGGCCGGCACGGCGATGCCGCGGCTGTCGCGGTAGACGTACGCCTGAATCATGCCCTGGTTGTAGAGCTTGTGGAACGGCTCGTTCGAGGAGATGTGGCCGAGGTCGAAGAGGACCTTGGACCAGAAGCGGGCGTACAGCAGGTGCAGCACGGCGTGCTCGGCGCCGCCGACGTACAGGTCGACGCCGCCGTGCGGCTGGCCGTCGCGCGGGCCCATCCAGTACTGCTCGGCGTCGGCGGAGACCAGGCGCTCGCTGTTGTGCGGGTCCAGGTAGCGCAGTTCGTACCAGCAGGAACCGGCCCAGTTGGGCATGGTGTTGGTCTCGCGGCGGTAGCGCTTGGGGCCGTCGCCGAGGTCCAGGGTGACGTCGACCCAGTCCTCGTTGCGGGAGAGCGGGGTCTCCGGGGAGGTGTCGGCGTCGTCCGGCTCGAAGGTGCGCGGGGAGTAGTCCTCGACCTCGGGCAGCTCCAGCGGCAGCATCGACTCGGGCAGCGAGTGGGCGACGCCGTGCTCGTCGTAGACGATCGGGAAGGGCTCGCCCCAGTACCGCTGGCGGCTGAACAGCCAGTCGCGCAGGCGGAAGTTGACGGTGCCCTCGCCGATGCCCTGCTCGGTGACCCAGGCGATGGCGGTGCGCTTGGCCTCGTCGACGGCCATGCCGTTGAGGTCGAGCTTGTCGTTGGCGGAGTTGATGGCCGGGCCCTGGCCGGTGTAGGCCTCGCCCTCCCAGCCCTCCGGCGGCGCGACGGTGCGCACGACGGGCAGCTCGAAGGCGGTCGCGAACTCCCAGTCGCGCTCGTCCTGGCCGGGGACGGCCATGATCGCGCCAGTGCCGTAGCCCATCAGGACGTAGTCGGCGACGAAGACGGGGACGGGCTCGCCGGTCAGCGGGTTGCGGGCGTACGCGCCGGTGAAGACGCCGGTCTTGTCCTTGCCCTCGGTCTGACGCTCCACGTCGGTCTTGGACTGCGCCTGCTTGCGGTACGCGGCGACGGCGTCGGCCGGGGTGCGGGCGCCACCGGTCCACGCGTCCTTGGTGCCCTCGGGCCACTCGGCCGGGACGACGGAGTCGACCAGCTCGTGCTCGGGGGCGAGCACCATGTACGTGGCGCCGAAGAGGGTGTCCGGGCGGGTGGTGAAGACGGTGATCTTCTCGTCGTGGCCGACGACCTCGAAGGAGACGCGGGCGCCCTCGCTGCGGCCGATCCAGTTGCGCTGCTGGAGCTTGATGGCCTCGGGCCAGTCCAGCGCCTCCAGGTCGTCGATCAGGCGGTCCGCGTAGGCGGTGATCCGCATGTTCCACTGGCGCAGCTTGGACTTGAAGACGGGGAAGTTGCCGCGCTCGGAGCGGCCGTCGGCGGTGACCTCCTCGTTGGCGAGGACGGTGCCCAGGCCCGGGCACCAGTTGACGGGGGCGTCGGAGGCGTACGCCAGGCGGTACTCGCCCAGCACCTCGGCGCGCTCGACGGCCGAAAGCTCGCTCCACGCGCGCGTTCCCGGCACCTGGCGCTCGCCGCTCTCGAAGAGCCGCACCAGCTCAGCGATCGGACGGGCCTTCCGCGCGTCCTCGTCGTACCAGGAGTTGAAGATCTGCAGGAAGATCCACTGGGTCCACTTGTAGTACTCCGGGTCGATCGTCGCGAACGACCGGCGCTTGTCGTGGCCCAGGCCCAGCCGGCGCAGCTGGGCCTTCATGTTCTCCATGTTGGCCTCGGTGGAGACCCGCGGGTGGGTGCCGGTCTGCACGGCGTACTGCTCGGCGGGCAGGCCGAAGGCGTCGAAGCCGAGGGTGTGCAGGACGTTGTGGCCCGTCATGCGGTGGTAGCGCGCGTAGACGTCGGTGGCGATGTAGCCCAGCGGGTGGCCGACGTGGAGGCCCGCACCGGAGGGGTACGGGAACATGTCCATGATGAACTTCTTGGGCCGGGAGACGACCTCGGGGTCGCCCGCCAGGTCACCGCTGGGGTTGGGCGCGTCGTAGGTGCCATTCGCGTCCCAGAGGTCCTGCCAGCGCGCCTCGATGTCAGCGGCCAGCGCGGCCGTGTAGCGGTGCGGGGCAGCCACCTCGGCGGCGGTGTTGGTCTCGCTCATCGTCCTCAAAGCTCCATCGATCGTCGTCTCTACCTGCGGCACCTGCGGAAATGAAAAATCCCCTCGCACAGGAGGGGACGCCGCGCCGATGCCGACCGGTCTACCGGTCGGTACTGATCAGCGCGGCCCGCTAAGCAGAAGGCGTACGGCACGCATGTGGCCAGGTTACCGCAGGGGCCGAAGGGCCCGCACCGAGTATCCGGCGCGGTGCGGGCCCGGCCGGTCAGCGGCGGTGACCCGGCACGTACGAGGTCACGTAGTCGTCGGCCGGTGTGCCGACGCCCGTGACGTTGTCGTAGCCGACGGTCGCCGACAGCGAGGTGTCGCCGCCGAGGCTGCGCAGGGAGGTGACCACGCCGCCCTTGGCGTCGACGCTGTTGGCGAAGTCGGAGCGCACGACCGCGAGGCCCTGGTTCTTGCCCAGCGGGTGGTCGGTGACGTCGTGGTAGGCGGAGGTGCCGTACCGGTCGTAGATGCCCGGGTTGGCGAAGCCGATCGGCACGCCGTGGCGGGCCTGCTGGGCCAGCGCCTGGATGCCCGCGATCACCGGGGCGGCGAGCGAGGTGCCGCCGATGCGGTACTCGCTGTACTTCTGCGAGCCGTCGGGGAAGGTCTGCGTCTGGCCGACGAGGAAGCCGGTGCTGGAGTCGGCGACGGCCGCGATGTCGGGCTCGACGCGCATCGGGGTGGCGCCGTTCAGCTTCGACAGCGCGTCGGGGACGACGCCGCGCTGGTAGAAGGGCTGCTGGACGAGCTTGCTGGTGCCGCCGCCGGCGCCGCCGGTGAAGGTGCCGGGGAAGCCCTCCCAGGTGTTGCCGTCCTTCGACAGCGTGGCCTTGTGGGTACCCCAGCCGGTCTCCCACAGGTACTTGTCGCCCTTGCCGACGGCGAGCGAGGTGCCGCCGACGGAGGTGACCCACTGGGAGTTCGAGGGGGTGTCGACCTGCTTCGAGCCGTGCTTGACGGTGTTGTCGCCGTCGTCACCGGAGGAGAAATAGAAGCCGATGCCCTCGACGGCGCCGGTCTGGAAGACCTGGTCGTAGGCCGCGGCCACGTCGGGGGTCTCGTTGCTCTCGATGTCGCCCCAGGAGTTGGAGACGATGTCCGCGAGGCGCCCGTCGACGACCTTGTGCAGGGAGTCGATCAGGTCGTCGTCCTGGCAGGAGGCACCGGCGACGTAGACGATGTCGGAGTCCGGGGCGACCGCGTGCACGGCCTCGATGTCGAGGGTCTCCTCGCCGTACCAGCCGGCCGCGTCGCAGCCGCCCTCGCCGGTGCCGGTGTGGGTGTAGTCCGCGGGCAGCACCTGGGAGAACTGGCCCTTGCGGTAGCCCTTGTCGCCGTTGCGCTTGGCGTACTCGGCGATGTCCTTGGCGATGGTCGGCGAGGCGTACGCGTCGGTGATGGCGACGGTGACGTTCTTGCCGGTGTAGCTCTTCGCCCCGTAGACGGAGCGCAGCTGCTTGCCGGTGTAGCCCTTGATGGCGTACGGCGCGTGGGAGCCGTAGGCCGACGGGAGGCTGTCGTTCGTCTTCGAGCCGTAGTGCGACGAGAAGGGCCCGGCGTTGACGAACGCGGCGCTCGGCGGGGGCAGGGTCTCGTCGTGCCTGGCGAGGCGCGGGGCGTTGTTCAGGCCCACGACGGTGAGGACGGCGCCGTCCACCGAGGCGGGGACCGAGGCGTTGGCCGCCGGCGCGTGGTAGGTCCGGCCGTCCTTGGTGTAGTTGTGCAGCTCCGTGCCGAAGGCCTTCTTGGCCGCGGCGGCGTCACCGGTGACGGTGACGTAGTGGTTGTTGGTGCCGGTCACCTTCAGGCCCGAGGCGGTCAGCCAGCCGGTGACCTTGGCTATCTGGGCCTTCGTCGCACCGAATCGTTCCTGCGCCTGCTTGGCGGTCAGGTACTTGCCGTACGACTTCGACTTCGGGTCGGAGACCGCCTGGGCGTAGGCGGCGAGGCCCTTGGCGTCCTGGCCGGCCAGGTAGACCCGGGCGGTGACCGTGTTGGACGCGGCGACGGTGCCGCGGTCGGCCGACGGCGTGGCCCACAGCGGCTTGGTGCCAGCGAGGGCCTGCCGGTCGTGCGGGCCCGAGTCGGCCTGGGCGGCGGGAACGCCGAGCGCGAGCGCTCCGGCGACCAGCGGCAGCGATGCCACCAGGGCCAGTCCGGCGCGCCCTCTGGAGCGGGTAGATCTCATGGAACCCCCTGCGATGCGAATGGTCGCGTACGGCCGTTGTGCTGACGCAGCACAGACGCGGCACATACGTCGCGCCACTCTTTCGATGAACTGTTCATCCATGGGGCATGTGTTCACCAAGATGAACCCAAGGAAGTGTCAGCAGTGGGTCAGGGGGGGCGCAAGTAAACCCGCGGGCCGCCCGACATTTCCGAAGTGGCCCCTGGCGGAGGGCGGCATGCGCGCGAAGTGCCGCCGAACGAACAGACGTTAGCAGCGGTACGGGCCGCCGCACCGGGGTTGCGCGAAGCGGACCCGCCGCCCCCGCGGACCTGCCTAGCGTGCTGCCGCATGAACCGCTTCCTCGACCACACCGGGGGCGTCCTCACCCTGGTCTCGCTCACCGCGACCGTCGTGTGGGGGCTCATCGCCACCGACCGGCTGCTGCTCACCCCGCGCGCCCGGCTGCTCTCACAGGCCGTCCACCGGGCGACCGCCGTCGGCGCGCTCGGCTTCCTCCTGGTGCACGTCTGCGTCAAGGTCGCGGAGGCCCACGCGTCGCCCACCGCGGCCCTGGTGCCGTTCTCCTCCGGCGTGCGGGGCGCGGGCGGCCTGATCGGGCTGGGCGCCCTCGCGGCATATCTGATGGTGCTCGCCGGCGCGACCGGAGCCCTGCGGAGCGCCTTCGCGGGCAGGGGGCGCGCCCGCCGCTGGCGCGCGCTGCACGCCTGCGCGTACCCCGCGTGGTGCGCCGCCGTGCTGCACGGCCTCAAATCCGGCCGCGCACCGGCGGGTTGGGTGACGGCGTCCTACGGACTGTGCCTCGTCGCGGTCGCGGCGGCGCTGGCCCTCCGGCTCGTACGCGCCCGCCGCACGCACCCCGACGGCGCGGAACCCCCGACAGCCGCCGCCCTCACGAGGACGGGGGCGCCCGGCAGGCACACGATGGCGGCCCCGGCGCGCACGGCCGCCGCGCACCGGACCGGCGCCCGCGTTCCGGGCGCGCGCACCGGCGTTGCCCGCACGCCCGGCGCGCACGCACTCGGCGGCCGCGCTCCCGCCGCTCTCACCGCCGACACCTCCCCGGACGCCCTCGCCGCCGAAGTCCTCGTCGACAACGGCGCGCACGGCGGCCCGGGGCGGGCCCGGTGAACGGCCCGCTCCCCGACGTGCCCGCCGTGCTCGCGCTCGGGCTGCCCCGGCTGACGGCCGGTTTCGACACGGCCGCGCGGCTGGACCGCAGGGCGCACCTCGCCGTGCACGGTTCGGCGCCCCGGCTCACGGAGGCCCAGGCGACCGACCTCGCCGAGACCGTCGTCCTGCGCGGACGGGGCGGCGCGGGCTTCCCGTTCGCGCGCAAGCTGCGGGCCGTCGGCCGGGCGGCGCGGCGGCGGGGGCTGCGTCCGGCGGTGGTGGTCAACGGGTGCGAGGGCGAGCCCGCCTGCCGCAAGGACGCCGTCCTGCTCGCGCGCGCCCCGCACCTCGTGCTCGACGGCGCCCTGCTGGCCGCCGAGGCGCTCGGGGCGGGCACGGTCGTCGTGGGTGTGACCCGGGCGACGACCGAGGCGTCCGTGCGGGAGGCACTGGCCGAGCGCGGGCTCGCCGACCGGCGCGGCCGGGCCGTGCGCGCCCGGGTGGTGCGCCTTCCCGAACGGCTGGTCTCCGGCGAGTCCTCCGCCCTGCTGCGGGCCGCCGACGGCGGGCTCCCGCTGCCGCCCGGCCGCCACGGTCGCGCCTCCGAGGAGGGGCTCGGCGGCGCCCCGACGCTGCTGTCCAACACCGAGACGTACGCCCAACTCGCCGTCGCCGCACGCCTGGGCGCCGACCGCTACGCCTCGACGGGCACGCCGGACGAGCCCGGAACGTTGCTGCTCACGATCTCCGGCGCGGTGCCCGAACCCCAGGTCGTCGAGGCGCCGAGCGGTGTGCCGCTCGCGTACGCGCTGCGGGCGTGCGGCGCCGGCCCGGCGCTCCAGGGGGTGCTGACCGGCGGCTACCACGGGGCGTGGCTGGACGCGACGGCCGCGCACGGCGCGACGGTCTCCCACGCGTCCCTCGCGGCCTGCGGCGGCGCGCTGGGCGCGGGCGCGGTGCTGCCGCTGCCCGCGGACACCTGCCCGCTGGGCGAGACCGTCAGGGTGGCGCACTGGCTGGCCGCCGAGTCGGCGGGGCAGTGCGGGCCGTGCAGGCTCGGGCTGCCGTCGGTGGCCGGGGCGCTGGCGGACGTGCTGGCCGGTGGCGGCCGCGGCGCCCTGGAGGCCGTACGGGAGGCCGCGGGCGCGGTCCGCGGGCGCGGCGCGTGCGGGCATCCGGACGGGGCGGCGCGCTTCACGCTGAGCGCGCTGTCGGCGTTCACCGACGACCTGGCCGCGCACGTCCTGGGCGGCGGCTGCGGCCGGGGCACGGTGGGGGTGCTGCCGCTCCCGCTGCCCGCCGGGGCGAGCACCGCGAGCCCGGAGGGCGCCGAGCGGCTCGCGGTGGACTGGACGCTGTGCGAAGGGCACGGGCTGTGCGCGGGCCTGCTGCCCGAGCTCGTACGGCTGGGCCCGGACGGCTATCCGGCGCTCGCGGACGCGGGGGTACCGGCGCACCTGCGCGGCCGCGCGCTCCGGGCCGTACGCCGCTGCCCCGCGCTGGCGCTGCACCTCGACAAGGGGGCCGACGGGCACTGACCGCCGGCCGCAAGCGTCGTCCGGAAACGAAAAAGCGGGCCGTCCGTTTCCGGACGACCCGCTCATTCACTGTGGAGCTAAGGAGAATTGAACTCCTGACCTCCTGCATGCCATGCAGGCGCTCTACCAACTGAGCTATAGCCCCTTGTTCTGTTTTCCGCCCGGTTTCCCTGGCGACACGGATTACATTACACGGACCTCCCCCCCATCTGCCAAATCGCTTGCCCGGCAGCGCTTGGAACGGGCGTCAACGGGGTAGCGTCGGCCTCCTGTGCCCGATTTGTCGCTCCTGGACCCCGGAGTCGCACCCCGTGACAGCCCGCCGTGCCGCACCGATCGCCGCATCGGTGTGCCTGGCGTCCTTCGTCTGTTTCTGGCTGGCCCAGCGCGCGGCCCACGTCTCGATGATCGACCTGCTCGTCTACCGGGCCGAGGGCTGGACCGTGCGCACCGGCGGCGACCTCTACGCGATGCGGGCCACCCACGCGCACCTGCCCACCACCTACCCGCCGTTCGCGGCGTTGCTGTTCACCCCGCTGACCCTGCTCGCCACGGCGCCGCTGCGCACCCTGGCCACCCTCGCCAACCTCGCGCTGCTGCTCGCCCTGGCCCATCTGTCGCTCCGGCTGACCGGCCGGCCGCCGCGCCCCGCCGTGACGCTCGTCGCGGCCGCGCTGTGCGTGTGGTGCGAACCGGTGTGGACGACGCTGCGCTACGGACAGGTCAACCTCCTCCTCGCCGTCCTGGTGCTGTGGGATCTGACCCGGGCCGCCGGGCGGGGCGGGCGCTGGGCGGGCGTGGGCATCGGCCTCGCGGCGGGCATCAAGCTCACCCCCGCGCTCTTCGCCGTCTTCCTGGCCGCGACCGGGCCGGCCCGCCGCCCCGGGGGCGAGGCGCGGCAGGCCGCCGTCGCCTGCGCCGCGTTCACCGGCACGGCGGCGGTGGGCGCGCTCGCCCTGCCGTACGACTCCTGGCGCTACTGGACCGACATGCTCTTCGCCGCCGACCGCGTGGGGCACGCCGAGGACGCCGCCGACCAGTCGCTGCGCGGCGTCCTGGCCCGGCTCCTGCACACCGGCAACCCGGGGCCCTGGTGGGCCGCCACGGCGGCCGTGGTGGCCGCGCTCGGCCTCACCGTCGCGGTCCGGGCGCGGCGGTACGGACCTGAGCCCACCGCGCACGCCTGGGGCGTGCTCTGCTGCGCGGCGACGGCCCTGCTCGTCAGCCCCGTCTCGTGGTCGCACCACTGGGTGTGGTGCGTGCCCATGGTGCTGCTCCTCGCCTCGGAGGCCACCCTGGCCACCGGCCGCCGCCGTGCCGCCTGGTGGGCGGCGACGGCGGC
>NZ_BAAABW010000001.1:97867-155592 GCF_039521185.1 Streptomyces blastmyceticus
TCCCGACCGCCTGGTGGGCGGTGACGGCGGCGGCCGGCGCGCTCTTCTGCTCGTACGCGCTGTGGCGGGTCCCCCATGTGTCACAGGCGCGGCTCGAACTCCACCAGAGCGGCGGCCAGATGCTGCTCTCGGCCGGCTATCCGGCGGCCGGGGCGGCCTTCCTGCTGCTGGCCGCCGCCAGGACACCGCGCCCCGAGCCGGCGAGGCTCAGTGACCGCCGTGATGGTCACCGCCGCCCCCGTGGTGGAACGCCATTACCTCGTCCGGCATCACCACGAAGGGGCGCATCATCCCCATGTCCTCGTGCTCCAGCAGGTGGCAGTGGTACATGAAGCGGCCCTTCGCGCCGTGGAACCGGCCGATCACATTGACCATCTGCCCGGCGGGCACCTGGATCACGTCCTTCCAGCCCGCGTCGCCGTCCGACACCGGCGCCTGCCCGGTGCGCTCCAGCGGGGCGCGGGTGCCGCCCAGGTCCTGGTCGAAGGGGCCGCCCGCGGGCGCCGGGTAGAGGTCGCGGCCGAGGACCTGAAAGTCGATCAGGTGGATGTGCATCGGGTGGGTGGGGCCGCCCAGGTTGAGGAAGCTCCACTGCTCCCAGGAGTCGTGCCCGACCATGAAGCCGAGCGCGTCGTCGAAGGCGCGGGCGCCCCTGCGGTACGTGCGCACCGTGCCGTCGGCGGCCTTGAGCTGGATCACTCCCTCGCTGGGGATCTGCACCTCGCCCGCGTCGACCTGGTGCATCTCCCACAGCGCCGGGTGGCCGTTCCCTGCGGTGCCCGGCGGGGTGATGGCGATCAGCCGGTGCCCGTGCTCGGGCGCGGTCTCGTGGGTGATGCGGCGGAACGAGGTGGAGATGACCTCCGGCAGCACGAACGACTCGCGCACCGGATCCCGCCCGACCCGGAACTGCATCACCTGCGGATAGCGCACCCCGGGCGCCGCGTTGACCAGCCGGAGGCGGCGCCCGCGCAGCCTGCCGAAGTCGACGAGGACGTCCATCCGCTCGGCGGGCGCCACGGACAGCGGGGCGTCCAGCGGCACTGGACGCGGCAGCAGCCCGCCGTCCGTGCCGATCTGCCAGGCCGCGCCGCGCACCGGCGCGCCGGTGTCCTCGTCGACCAGCCGGAACTGGAAGATCCGGGCGTTGGCGGCGTTGAGCAGCCGGAAGCGGTACCACCGCGCCTCGACGTCCAGGTGCGGCCAGATGACGCCGTTGACGAGGGTGTACGGGCCGGTGAACGCCTTGGTGACGTTCTTGCCCTGCGCGTCCTGGGCGACGATCTCGGTCTTGTGGAGCAGCCTGCCGGTGAGGCGCCCGTCGGCGTCCTGGTCGAGGTTGCGGTCCTGGACGATCAGCGGGATCTCGTGCTCACCGTGCGGCAGGCGGAGGGCGTCCTCCTCCTCGTCGCGGACGAGATACATCCCGGCGAGGCCGGTGAAGACGTTCCACCGGGTGATGTCCATGGCGTGGTCGTGGTACCACCAGGCCACCGCCCGGTGGTCGTTGGGGTATTCGGCGAGCTGGCTGTCGCCCGGAGAGACGGCGTTCTCCGTCCAGCCGTCGTTGCCGCCTCCGGTGGGGGCGCCGTGCAGGTGCGTCACCGTCCACGGCGGCAGCGCGGCCACCTCGGCGAGCGGCGCGGCACCGCTGCGGCCCGGCACGTCGCTCGGCGGCGGCGAGCCCGGCACGGGCGTGGCCTCGACGGCCGTCACGGGATAGTCGCCGCTGATGCGGTTGGTCCAGGCGACCCGCAGCCTGCGGCCCCGGCGGACCTCGACGGTCGGCCCCGGGAAGTGGCCCGCATAGGCCCACACGCGGGTGGGAGGCAGCTGCGAGTGCAGGCGGACCCAGGTGGCGGTCAGTTCGACTTCGATGCCTTCCAGGGCTTCTCTGCGGCCGGGCCGCAGCACCGGCGGCACGCGCAGGACGTCCAGGAAGGGTGTGAGCTCGGCTACGGCTTCCTGCTTGGGCGCAGGATCGATCGCTGTTTCGGTCACGTGGTGACCTCCGTTGACTTCCCCCGTGCCGCCGGCCGTCCCCGGCGGCAGCTTTCACGCCATAGGACGCGCCCGCGTACGGCGAGGGTTGCCGGAAGTGGCCTGAAAAATCGGGCGGAAGCGGGCGGAAGTATTCCGGCGGGGGTCCGCCTCAGGCGGTGGCGAAGGAGTAGAAGCGCTTCAACGTGCAGTGTTCGTCGAGCAGTCGGCCGTAGATCGGCTCGCCCTCGAGCTCACGGTAGGTCTCGATCGGGTCGCCTTTTATGATCAGCGCCCGCGCGCACTCCACGCACCAGTACTGGTAAGAGGAGTTGAGCGGCTCCATGTCGCGGACGATCGGCGTCCCGCTGCCGCACCAGTCGCACTTCCGGCTGTGTGCACCCATGGGTCAGCCGTTCCCTCCCCTTTGGTCCCGTCCGGTCCCGGCCGTCCGATTCTGCCATGGGACCCTGTCGGAACAGCAACAATCCCGCCTCTCCTTGACGGAGAGACGGGATCGTCCGGATTGTGGAGCTAAGGAGAATTGAACTCCTGACCTCCTGCATGCCATGCAGGCGCTCTACCAACTGAGCTATAGCCCCGCTGTTCTCGGCTTCCCCCGGAGGTTTCCCTCCGCGTTCCCCGCGAACAAGAAGAACTTTAGCCTGTGACCTGGCCGGATGTGAAATCGGGCCAGGGGCGGCTCCCGGACGGGGTCAGTCGTCGTCGCCGAGCACCGGCTCGGGCAGCGTCCCGGCGTTGTGCTCCAGCAGGCGCCAGCCCCGCGCGCCCTCGCCCAGCACCGACCAGCAGCAGTTGGTGAGGCCGCCGAGCGCTTCCCAGGACGACGACTCAAGGCCGAGGAGCCGGCCGATGGTCGTGCGGATGGTGCCGCCGTGGCTGACCACGACGAGCGTGCCGTTCTCCGGCAGCTCGTCCGCCCGGCCGAGGACGACCGGGGCGGCCCGGTCGGCGACCTCGGTCTCCAGCTCGCCGCCGCCGCGCCGCACGGGCTCGCCGCGCTTCCACGCCGCGTACTGCTCGCCGTAGCGCTCGATGATCTCGTCGTGCGTGAGGCCCTGCCACGCGCCCGCGTAGGTCTCGCGCAGGGCGGCGTCGTGGGCGACCGGCAGGCCGGTGACGGCCGCCAGCTCGGCGGCGGTCGCCGAGGCGCGCTTGAGGTCGGAGGCCACGATGGCGTCCGGCCGCAGCGCGGCCAGCAGCCGGGCGGCCCGGCGCGCCTGCGCGACGCCGGTACCGGTCAGCTCGATGTCCGTGGAGCCCTGGAAGCGGCGCTCCAGATTCCATGCGGTCTGGCCGTGCCGCCAGAGGACGATGCGCCGGCCCCTGGTCGCGACACCCGTGGCCGTGCCGCCCGTGCTGCCGTTCAGCTCAGCTCACCGTCCAGGTCGGCCTCACCGGCCTGCGTCTTGGCGTGCTCCTCGGCCTTGCCGCGGGTGGCGACGGCGTCGGCGGGCAGGTCGATCTCGGGGCAGTCCTTCCACAGCCGCTCGAGGGCGTAGAAGACGCGCTCCTCGCTGTGCTGCACGTGGACGACGATGTCGACGTAGTCGAGCAGCACCCAGCGGGCGTCGCGGTCGCCCTCACGGCGCACCGGCTTGGCGCCGAGCTCCTTGTTGAGCCGCTCCTCGATCTCGTCGACGATCGACTTGACCTGGCGGTCGTTGGGGGCCGAGGCCAGCAGGAAGGCGTCGGTGATCGACAGTACGTCGCTGACGTCGTAGGCGATGATGTCGTGCGCGAGCTTGTCTGCGGCCGCCTGTGCGGCGGCCTTGATGAGCTCGATGGAGCGGTCCGTGGCGGTCACAAGCCATGCTTTCGATAAAGAGGGTCAGTACGCCTCAAGGGTCTCACGACCCACCGATACCCCTCCTGGCCTTTTCCGCGGGACCGGCCGGGCCCTGCTCCCGCCGCCCGGCCGGTCCCCGCCGTCAGCTCTTGTAGTCCTTGCCCAGGACCACGGTGACGTCGGCGTTGGGCGCGCCGCCGCCCTTCTTCACGGCGCCCGCGGGCAGCCCCAGGGTCTTGGCGACCTCCTTGGCGTCGGCCTCCCGCCGGTCGTCCGCGTACGTCACCGCGGAGGCGGCCTCGGCGGTGCCCGCCGTGCCGGCGTCGACGACGGTGTAGCCGCCGTTGACGAGCGTGACCTGGGCGGTGCCGGACGCGGCCTTGCCCCCTGTGGCGTTCTTCACGCTGACCCGGGGGGTGGCGTTCTTGTCGGTGTTCTTCACCGTGCCGCCGAGGACGTCCTTGACCACCTTGCCGGTCGCCTGGTCGCCGAGCGTCCCGTCGGACTGCACGGACAGCGCCGTGGTGTCGTACGCACCCGCCTTGGCGAGCGTCGCGAGCCGGGCCAGGGAGGCGCCGAGCTGTTCGACGGACAGGGAGGGGTCCGGGATCTGCGCGAGGGACTCCACCGTCCGGGTCGCGGCGGCGGGGTCGCCGGACAGCTTCTTCAGCACCGCCTGCATGACCTGGCCGAAGCGCGCCAGCTGCTTGCCCGGGTCCTCGCCGGAGGCCCGGTACGTGGCGTAGGCCACCGCCATCTGACCGCCCAGGTTCTGCGCGGTGCCCTTGTGGACCACCGGGCTGTCGCCGGGCTTCGCGCCGGGGACGTCGGTGTCCGTGTCCAGGGCGATCCCGCCGACCAGCTCGACCAGGTTCTCCAGATACGGGGTGTCCAGCCGCCAGCTGCCCTTGATGTCGGCGCCCAGCAGGGTGTTGAGGGCATCGCGGGTCGCGCCGGTGCCGTCGTCCTGCACGGACTTGCCGAGCGTGGTGGAACCGCCGCTCCCCTTGGCGACGGCCAGCGCGTTCGGCAGCAGGACCGTCGTGCCCTTCCTGGTGGTCTCGTTGTCGACCAGCAATGCGGTGGAGCTGCCGCCGCCCTGGGTCTGCCGCAGATGGACCACGATCACATCGCGCTTCTGCGCTCCGCTTGCCGTGGTCGCGCCCTTCTTGTCACCGGAACCGGCCCACCACATGTAGCCGGCCGCGCCGCCCAGGGCGAGCACGAGCACCACGACGAGGGCGACGACGCGGTTGCGTCCCTTGCGCTTGCGCTCGTCGCGCCGCTCGGTGCGGCTCTCGCTGAACTTGAGCCAGTCGATGACGTCCTCGGAGTCCTCGTCCGGCTCCTCGATGAACGAGAACTGCTCGGTGCGGTAGTCCGGCGCGGACGCCTGCTCCGGCACCTTGGGCGACGGCTCGTGCCGCTCCTCCCGGGGCGCCTCGCCCGCCTCGTGGGCGGGGGCACCGGCCTGCCGGGGGATCCACTCCTGCTGCTGGGTCTGCTGCGCCTGCTGCGGGGGCTCGTAGAACTGGTGCGGCTCATGGAGCTGCTGGGGCTGGGCGTACGGGTCGTAGCCGCCGGCCTGACCGTCGTAGCCATAACCCTGCTGGTGCTGCACGGGCTGCTGCTGCACGGGCTGCCCGTACTGGTCGTACACCCGCTCCGGGGCGTCCGGCCGGTACACCGGCTGCCCGTAGACGTCATAGCCGTGGACCTGGGGTTGGCTGCCGTACGGGTCCTGCGCGTACGGGTCCTGTCGGTCGTTCACCGGTGCCCCTCACGTGCCTTCAGTGCCGGTACAGCTTGCGCTTGTCGATGTAGCGCACCACACCGTCGGGGACCAGGTACCAGACCGGGTCGCCCTGCGCCACGCGTGTGCGGCAGTCGGAGGAGGAGATCGCGAGCGCGGGCACCTCGACGAGCGAGACACCGCCCTCGGGCAGACCGGGGTTGGCCAGTATGTGGCCGGGTCTGGTGACACCGATGAAGTGGGCCAGCGAGAACAGTTCCTCGGTGTCCCGCCAGGTGAGGATCTGGGCCAGCGCGTCGGCGCCGGTGATGAAGAACAGGTCCGCGTCGTCGTTGAGGGCGCGCAGGTCGCGGAGGGTGTCGGTGGTGTACGTCGGACCACCGCGGTCGATGTCGATGCGGCTGACCGAGAACTGCGGGTTGGACGCGGTGGCGATCACCGTCATCAGATAGCGGTCCTCGGCCGGTGACACCGCCCGGTGGCTCTTCTGCCACGGCTGCCCGGTCGGTACGAAGACGACCTCGTCCAGGTGGAACCGCGCGGCGACCTCGCTGGCGGCGACCAGGTGGCCGTGGTGGACCGGGTCGAATGTCCCGCCCATCACGCCGAGCCGCCGCTTCACGGGCCCTGTCTGCTCTCCCATGCGCAGAGACCCTACTGGGCGCGGCGGGACGCCGGACCCGCAGGGACCGGGTGTGCTCAGCGGTCGCGGTTGAAGCGGGTCGTGATCCACAGGAGGAGCAGCAGGATCACCAGGGCCGCGCCACCGGTCATGTAGGGGCTGATGCTCGGGTGGGTGTCGGCGTGCTCGCCCTCGGAGGCGAGTGTGGCCAGGGCGGTGTGGGCTGAGGTGAAAGCGCTCATCGTCGGCAGGACCTATCCGGGACGGTAGTGGGCAGAGATTTCTGCCACATCGTATGCGGGGGGCGGGCGCGGGCTCACGCCGACTCCACAGGTCAGTCCTTCTTGTAGCCGCGGAGCAGGAACCAGGCGAGGAAGGCGATGCCGACCACACCGACGACCAGGACCGTACGGATGAGGGCTCCGGGCCCCTGGTCACCCTTGGAGACGGCGAGCAGTTCGGTGAAGCCGGGGTTCGCGGTGAACGCGTGGATGTCGGGCATGCCTCCACGGTAGCCATGCCGGAGGCAGCGCCTACTGTGGGGGGCGGCAGCCGGGCGGGTCACGGCCGCCGGGCCATGATCAGCCCATTGAGGGGGTCTTGATGAGCGACAGCAACGGCAGCGGCGAGCGCGCCACGGGGAGCGCTTCCGGCACGGGGGGCGAGGGCCACGAGCGGCTGCCCGGCCGGCAGCGGAAGCGGTTCCCCGGGATCTCCTCGCGCGCCTACGAGCATCCGGCGGACCGGTCGGCCCTGGTGGCGCTGCGCAAGCTGAGCGGCTTCGACACCGTCTTCAAGGCCCTGAGCGGGCTGCTGCCGGAGCGCAGCCTGCGGCTGCTGTTCCTCTCCGACTCGGTGCGGGTGAGCGACCAGCAGTTCCAGCACCTGCACACCATGCTGCTCGACGCCTGCTACATCCTGGACCTGCCGAAGGTCCCGCCGATGTACGTCACCCAGGACCCGCAGCCCAACGCCATGTGCATCGGCCTGGACGAGCCGATCATCGTGGTCACCACGGGCCTCGTCGAGCTGCTGGACGAGGAGGAGATGCGGGCGGTCGTCGGCCACGAGGTCGGCCACGCGCTCTCGGGCCACGCGGTCTACCGGACGATACTGCTCTTCCTCACCAACTTCGCGCTCAAGATCGCCTGGATCCCGCTGGGCAACATCGCGGTGATGGCGATCGTGACGGCGCTGCGCGAGTGGTTCCGCAAGTCGGAGCTGTCGGCGGACCGGGCGGGCCTGCTGGTGGGCCAGGACCTCCAGGCGTCGATGCGCGGCCTGATGAAGATCGCGGGCGGCAACCACCTGCACGAGATGAACGTGGACGCGTTCCTCGCGCAGGCGGAGGAGTACGAGGCGGGCGGCGACCTGCGCGACTCCGTACTGAAGATCATGAACGTGCTGCCGCGCACGCACCCCTTCACGACCGTGCGGGCGGCGGAGCTCAAGAAGTGGGCGGAGAGCCGCGACCACCAGCGGATCGTGGACGGCCACTACCCGCGGCGCTCGGAGGACAAGGACACGTCGGTGACGGACTCCTTCCGGGAGTCGGCGAGCCACTACGCGGATTCCGTGCGGGCCAGCAAGGACCCCTTGATGGGGCTGGTGCGGGATCTTGCGGGCGGGGCGAGCGATCTTGGGGGGCGGTTGCGCGACACGTTCGGCGGCCGGAGTGGTTCCGGGGAGGCCCCCGGGAAGCCTTCAGAGGGGCCCGGAGCGGCTCCGGGGGGCCAGGACCCGGAGGACGGGCCCTCGAAGCCTTAGGCGGGCGCCTGGGGCCCTCCGGGGGTCCCTTTCCCCAGCCCCGCCCCTTCCCGAAACTGGGGGCAAGCCCCCAGACCCCCGGACCACGCTTCACGCGGTGTCCTCAAACGCCGGACGGGCTGGAAAATCCAGCCCGTGGGGGCACCTCCCAGCGGTAGCTGGGGGAGTTTGAGGACCGGGGTCTGGGGCGGAGCCCCAGTTTCGGGAAGGGGCGGGGCTGGGGAAACAAGACCGTCGGGCCGCACCCGGGCACGGGTCCGGGGCGGAGCCCCGGCCTCGGCGGAGCCGAGCATCAGACGCTGCGGGAAGGGGCGGGGTGGGGAACAAGCCCGCCGCAGGCGCAGAAGCACCGGTCTGCCGGGAAGAAAACTGAGCGCCCTAGCGGTGCGGTTGGGCGCTCTGGGCCAGGGAGCCGCAGAGTGGCGTCGCGTCCTGGCCCGTCGTGTACGGGTCGGTCACCGCCGGGCCGTCCGTGCTCGCGTGCTGGCCGGCGAGCAGGGGGCGGAGGTAGGCCGCGTCGTCGGCCGAGCAGGATTCCGGGCCCGCCTGGAGATAGCTCTGCACGACGGTCAGATGGTGGTCCTGGAGGCCGTCCCGGTCGAAGCGGAAGCGCATCGTACGGCGCACGGTGAACAGCGACGCACCGTCCGCCTCGGTACCGAGGTCGGCGCCCGCCTTCGCGGGCCGCAGCGCGTAGACGAACGTGTGGTCGCCGGAGACCTCCAGCGTGCCGGGGGCCGTCTCCGCCACGGTGAAGACGCCCTGTGTGCGCACGGGCGTGCTCACCAGGGCCACCTGGGCGGGATCGAAGCGGATCACCCAGCCGGTGGCCGCGTGCCGCCCGTCGTTGGACGGGTGGTCGAAGCTGCGGTCGAACTGGTCGAGCTGTGCCGGGTCGAGCAGCACCCGCAGCGTGCGCTGCGACCCGCCGGTCAGGACGGCCGGGTCGAGCGCGGACTTCACCGTGTACTCCTTGGCGGCGGCCAGGGCGCCCATCACCTGGCTCTCGGAGAAGTGCTGCGTGCTGCGCGCCGGAGGCAGGGTGACGCCCTCCTCGCCCAGCCGGAACTGCGCGGCCGGGCTGAGGTCGAAGAGCCGGCCGGCCGGGCCGCCCGGCACGGCGTCGCGCGGGGCCAGGGGTATGACCGTGGAGCGCATCGGCTCCGCGACGGGCACCGCCGCGTCCTTGTAGGGGTGCCGCAGGCCCATGTAGACGGCCGTGCCGAAGGCCAGGGCGATCAGTATCACCAGGACGAGGACCTGTCGCGAGGTGCTGACGCGGGCCCACACATGGCGGTTGCGCACAGCGAGCGCGTGGTCACCCATCCGCTCGCGCGCGGAGAACTCCTGGAGGCGGGCAGCGCGGATGAACGATTCGTCGAAGACGACGGATCGGTACTCGTCCTCCCCACCCCCCGGGACTCCCTCGGGCGTCCCCTCAGGTGGGTCTCCAGGCCCGTCCATACCTCAAGAGTAGGTCCGTCGGGGCCTTGGTAAACGCGCTGGTACACGACAAGTTGTGAGGAAAATTCACCGTGCCGGATGCACGCATGCCAGGGCCCGCCCGACCGGCTCAGCGGCGGGGTGCCGCGGATGCCACCGGAGGCTCGGAATCGGCCGAGACCGACGGCAGCGGGCCCGGCCGGTCGACCGCCGGGGCGTCCACCCCGGTGGTCGCGGGAGGCGGGTCGGAGCTGGGCCGATTGCCGGAGGAGGCGCTGCGGTAGACGGCGGCGAAGGCGAGAGCCACCACGCCGATGCCCATCACCACGGCGAGCAGCCACGCCACCGGGCGCTGCCACCGGGCGTGCCCGCGATAGGGCCTGCGCGGCGCGCCGTAGCGCCCGTACGGGCCGTAGGCATCGTCGGGGTCCAGGTCGTGGGCGAGGGTGTACCACCCGCTGGCGCGCCCGCTGTGGTGGCCCGTGGGGCCCGCGGCGAACCCGCCCTCATAAGGCTCGTCGAAATCCGGCGCGTCGTCGTCGGCGGGCCCGCCGCCCGCCCGGGACCGGGAGGCCTCCGCCTCCGCGCGGGCCTGGGCGGCGGCGAGCATCCGCTCGACCGCGGTCGGTTCGTGGATCGCGGCGGACCGCACGAACTCCTCGTCGAAGACCACGGAGGCGAACGCGTCGTCCGCGTCTCCATGGCGGTGGCTGTCGGGCTCCTCGCCGTCCGGGAACGGCTGGCCCCCCACGTCGTCCGGCACCCGTCCAGCGTAGCCCCGGAACGGCCAATCCGCGCAGCCGGTACGGGAATTCAGCTTCCCGGGCGCGCACCGCCCCGGACGTGTCCGTCGCCCGTGACGATGTACTTGGTGGAGGTGAGCTCCGGGAGCCCCATCGGTCCGCGCGCGTGCAACTTCTGCGTGGAGATGCCGATCTCGGCACCGAAGCCGAACTGGCTGCCGTCCGTGAACCGCGTCGAGGCGTTGACCGCGACGGTCGTCGAGTCCACCAGCTGGGTGAAGCGGCGGGCCGCGGCCTGCGAGGTGGTGACGATCGCCTCGGTGTGGCCGGAGGACCACAGCCGGATGTGCCGTACGGCCGCGTCCAGGGAGTCCACCACCGCGGCGGCGATGTCGTACGACAGATACTCCGTCTCCCAGTCCTCGACCGTCGCGGGCACGACGGTCGCCGGGCCGCCCTCGGCCAGCGCCAGGACCCGCTCGCAGCCGTGGACGGTCACGCCCGCCTCCGCCAGCGCGGCGAGGGCGCGCGGCAGGAACTCCGCCGCGATGTCCTGGTGCACCAGGAGCGTCTCGGCCGCGTTGCACACACTGGGGCGCTGTGCCTTGGAGTTGACGAGGATGTCCACGGCCATGTCGATGTCGGCCTCGGCGTCCACGTACACATGGCAGTTGCCCGTGCCCGTCTCGATCACCGGGACGGTGGACTCCTCCACGACCGTACGGATCAGGGAGGCGCCGCCGCGCGGGATCAGCACGTCGACCATGCCCCGGGCGCGCATCAGCTCCCGCACGGACTCCCGGCTCTCGCCCGGGACGAGCTGCACGGCGTCCGCGGGCAGCCCGGCGCCGCCGACGGCGTCCCGCAGGACGCGCACCAGGGCGGTGTTGGAGGCGTACGCGGAGGACGAGCCGCGCAGCAGCACGGCGTTGCCGGACTTCAGGCAGAGGGCGGCGGCATCCACGGTGACGTTGGGGCGGGCCTCGTAGATGATCCCGACGACACCGAGCGGGACGCGCACCTGGCGCAGGTCGATGCCGTTGGGGAGGGTGGAGCCGCGCACCACCTCGCCGACGGGGTCGGGCAGGGCCACGACGTCCCGTACGTCCTTGGCGATGGCGCGCACCCGCTCGGGGGTGAGGGTCAGCCGGTCGATGACCGTCTCACTGGTGCCGGCGGCGCGGGCCTTCTCGACGTCCTCGGCGTTGGCCTCGACGATCTCCTTGGTGCGGACCTCCAGGGCGTCGGCGATCGCCAGCAGCGCCTCGTCCTTCACCGAGCGCGGCAATGGCGCCAGGTCGGCGGCCGCGGCGCGGGCGCGGTAGGCCGCGCGCAGCACCGGGGACTGCGGCATGGGGTCGGCGAGGGGGGAGGGGAAAACGCTGCTCATGGCCCGCAGCCTAGTCGCGCGGCGCGCCTGGGCCACCATGTATTCCGGACTGCGGACAGCGGGCGGGCACTGCGGGCCTCAGAAGGGGTGCACGCCGACCGGGGTGGCGGGCAGCGGGCCGTAGCCCTCCGCGATGCGCTGGTGGTACGTCCCCCGGTCGATGACCTCAAGGCCGACGATCTCCCACGGCGGGAGCCTGGCGGACGAGCGGTGCTCGCCCCACAGCCGCAGCGCGACGGCCGCGGCGTCGTGCAGGTCGCGCGCCTCTTCCCAGTAGCGGATCTCGGCGTGGTCGTTGGCGTAGCGGCTGGTCAGCAGGAAGGGGTGGTCGTGCGCGAGCTGTTCGAGGCCCCGGCGGACCTCCGCGAGCGGTGCCTCCGCGCCCGAGACGCTCAGGGTGATGTGCCACAGGCGCGACACCTCGCCCTCGCGCTCCGTGGCCTCCCGCTGTTCGCGCTCCGCGCTCCCCCGTGCCCCCTCCACCGCGTCCCCCGTGCCGACGCTGGTCAGTGTGCGCTCCGCCGTCCCTCGGGACATCGCCCCTGGGCGCCCTCGTCTCACCGGCGGCCTCCTGTTGATCGCTGCTCCGCGCGCATGCGGCGGAGCCGTGTCGCTGCTGCTACTCGCTGCGCCATGTGTTCGATGCCGGGGACCGCCTGCCCGTGACGGCCCCCGCAACAAAGTTGACCAGCCTCCGGGCGGCCGCGTGGCGGTTTTCCGGAAGGTCCCCATGGAAAGGCTGGACCGACCCCGCCCTCTCGCCCCTGCCTGACGTCCGTCAGCGGCGCAGCACGACCAGGTCGTCCCGGTGCACGACCTCGCGCTCGTAGCCGGGACCCAGCTCCTTGGCCAGGTCACGGGTGGAACGGCCGAGCAGCTGCGGGATCTCCGCGGCGTCGAAGGCGACGAGCCCGCGGGCCACCGCCCGGCCCTCGGAGTCCCGCAGCTCGACCGGGTCGCCCGCGCTGAATTCACCCTCGACGGCCGCGATGCCCGCGGGCAGCAGGGACGCGCTGCCCTCGATCACGGCCCGCACGGCCCCGTCGTCGAGGACGAGGGCCCCGCGCGGCGCGGAGGCGTGCGCGAGCCACAGCAGCCGGCCGGTGGAGCGGCGGCCGGTGCGGTGGAAGAAGGTGCCGGTCGGCCGCCCGGCGAGCGCGTCGGCGGCCTGGCTGGCGGAGGTGAGCACGACGGGCACCCCGGCCGCGGCCGCGATCCGGGCCGCCTCGACCTTGGTGACCATGCCGCCGGTGCCGACGCCTGCCTTGCCCGCACTGCCGATCGAGACGCCTTCGAGGTCCTTTGGACCGGCGACCTCCGCGATCCGGGAGGTGCCCGGGATGCTGGGGTCGCCGTCGTAGAGGCCGTCGACGTCCGACAGCAGGATCAGCAGGTCGGCCCGGACGAGATGGGCGACGAGGGCGGCCAGCCGGTCGTTGTCGCCGAAGCGGATCTCGTCCGTGGCCACCGTGTCGTTCTCGTTGACGACCGGGACCGCGCCCATCGCGAGCAGCTGGTCCAGCGTCCGGTAGGCGTTGCGGTAGTGCGCGCGGCGGCTGGTGTCGTCCGTGGTGAGCAGCACCTGGCCGACGCGGCGGCCGTAGCGCGCGAAGGACGCCGTGTAGCGGGCCACCAGCAGGCCCTGGCCCACACTGGCGGCCGCCTGCTGGCGGGCCAGGTCGCGCGGCCGCCCGTCGAGCCCCAGGGGCGCGAGCCCCGCGGCGATGGCGCCGGAGGAGACCAGCACTATCTCCTTCTCCGCGCCGGCCTTGGCCAGCGTGTCGACCAGCGCGTCAACCCGGTCGGCGTCCAGCCCGCCGCCCGCGGTGGTGAGTGACGAGGATCCCACCTTGACCACGATCCTGCGGGCCCCGGTCACCTCCGCCCGTGCCGCCGCCGCTGCCCCCGTACTCGCCCCTGCCCCTGTCACGTACGTACACCTCTAGTGATCGCCGGTCGTGTGTGACTGCTCCGGCACGCAAATCTACCGTCTGGGGATTGTGGTCGTTCGGCCCTGTTTTGCGGCGATTGCCATCGGCGAAGATTGCCCCTGGGCCAGCGACCGTCATACGGTCGGTGGTCGACCGTTGTCCTCCTCCCCTGGCCGACCGCCGGGAGGGGCCCCACGGTCCCCCGATGCCCAGTCCCTCCCCGCCCGCCTGCCAGGAGCCCGCCCAGTGCCTTCTGCCGGAACCGCCTCGCGCCGAGCCGTACAGCTCATGGCGCTGCTCGCGATGCTGGTGTTCTTCGCCGCCCAGCTCGTCGGGGCGCTGCTGCCCCTCGTGCCGCTCCTGATCGCCGCCTCGGCGGCGGGCCTCGCGCTCGACCTCTACCTCCAGCACCGTGACCCCGGTCTGGTCGCCGTCCTCGGCAAGATCCGCTTCGACGTCATGGTGCGGCAGCTGCTGCGCGACATGATGGTGCTGATCGGGCTGCTGCGGCTGCACGGCGACGGTTCGCTGCGCGACTACGCCCCGGTCTTCGTCGGACTGGTGCTCTTCTACGCCGCCCACCTCGCCTGCCAGGCCACCGCGCTGCTGGTCCGCCGCAGCCGCACACTGCCGTTCCTGACCCGGAACATCGACACGAGCGGCCTGCACCTGTCCGCCGCGCCGCCGCGCCTGCTGGCCCGCCAGCACGGCCGCCGGCTGCTGCGCTTCGCCGTCCCGGCCACCGCGGGCCTGCTGGTCACCGCCGCCACCGAGAAGGCCCTCTGGGGCGAGATCGGCGTCGGCGTCGCCCTCCTCCTCGCCGTCGGCGGCACCGCGCGGCTGGCCACCTGGCTGCGCCCGAAGAAGCGCATCGCGAACGACCAGCAGGCGCTGGAGTGGCTGGACCGCTGGCTCGCCGATTACAAGCCGACCGTCGGCATGTACTTCTCCGGTGGCACGAGCTCCGCCTACCAGGCGAACATGTGGCTCTCCACCCTCGCCGAGCTGGACGGCAACCCGGTCATCGTGCTCCGCGAGCGCTTCATGGTGCAGAAGATCGACGCCACCGACGTGCCGATCGTGTGCATCCCCAAGGTCGTCCACCTGATGGCCCTGGAGAAGTCCTCGCTGAAGATGATGCTGCACCCCGCGAACTCCGGTAAGACCTCGCAGGTGCTGCGCATGCCCTCCATCAAGCACGCCTTCACCAACCACGGCGAGAGCGACAAGCTCTCCAGCTGCAACCCGTACTCCAAGGCGTACGACGAGATCTGGGTCGCCGGGCCCGCCGCCCGCGAGCGCTACCAGCTCGCCGACATCGGCGTCGACGACCGCGACGTGGTCGAGGTCGGCCGCCCGCAGCTCGCGCCGATCGAGCCGTACGCCGGGGCGCCCACAGGGGCGTACACCACCGTGCTGTACGCCCCCACCTGGGAAGGCTGGGACGGCGAACCGGGCAACACCTCGGTCATGCTCGCCGGCGAGAACATCGTCCGCGAGCTGCTCGCCGACCCCAAGGTCCGGCTGCTCTACAAGCCGCACCCGATGACCGGGTCCGTCGACCCGCGCGCCGGACGCGCCAACGAGCGCATCCAGGCCATGATCCGCGAGGCCAACGAGCGCCGCGGCGGCGACCGGCCCGGCCCCGAGGCCGCTGCCGAGCTGGCGCGCCGCACGGCCGAGCTGGACCGGCTCACCACCAGCACCTTCCGGGACAGCGCCGACGAGATCGAGCGCATGATGCTCCAGGGCACGCCCGACAAGGGGCGCGCCGCGACCGTGGAGGCCGCCACGGCCGCCTGGGAGGCCGCGTACTGGGCCTCGCTGCCGGTCTGGGAGCACCAGGTCGTCACCGGCCCGCGCCCGGCCCTCTACGCCTGCTTCAACCGGTCCGACCTGCTGATCAGCGACGTCTCCAGCGTGGTCTCGGACTACCTGATCAGCGAGAAGCCGTACGCCGTCGCGAACACCAGCGGGATGGGCGAGGAGGAGTTCCGCGCGAACTTCCCGACCGTGAGCGCGGCGACGATCCTAGCGCCGGAGGCGACCGAGGTGGCCGGGCTGCTCGCCGCGGTCCGCGACCCCGCGCTCGACGGCTTCGCCGCGGCCCGCGCGGAGCTGAAGGTCCAGCTGCTGGGTCCGTCCGACCCGCCGTCGCTGGTGCGCTTCAACGCCGCGGCGCTCTCGCTCGCCGCGGAGGCCGACGCCCGGCGCGAGCGCATGGAGGCACGCGCCTCCGAGATCCCCCCGCAGCGCGCGGACGAGACGGCGTCCGTCTGACCCTGCCCTCAATCGCCGGGCGAGCTGGTTTCCCTCCAGCTCGCCCGGCGATTTTTTGTTCCCCCACCCGGTTGTGGGCAATCGTTCCGCAGGGCTGGGGGTACCTCCCAGCGGTAGCTGGGGGAGGGTGGGCACAACCGACCACCGGACCGCACCCGACCGGGGGTCCGGGGCGGAGCCCCGGTCTCGGCGGAGCCGAGCATCAGATGCTGCGGGAAGGGGCGGGGCTGGGGAACAAAAAACCCGCCCGGCAGGAAGCGCACCGCGAAGGTGCGCCCCTACCAGGCGGGCAAGTTGATGACGCGTCAGATCAGAACGGCTTGAAACCGTCGAACTCCTGCTGAGCCTCGTCCCGCTGAGCCTCCCGCTCGCGACGCCGCGTCGCAGCCGGTCGCGGCGCCTCCAGGCGGTGGTCCTCGCCACGGCGGCCGAGCATCTCGGCGCCCGCCATCATCGTCGGCTCCCAGTCGAAGACGACCGCGTTGTCCTCGGCACCGATGGCCACGCCGTCGCCCGCCCGGGCACCGGCCTTGAGCAACTGGTCCTCGACACCGAGGCGGTTGAGGCGGTCGGCCAGGTAACCGACGGCCTCGTCGTTGTTGAAGTCGGTCTGGCGCACCCAGCGCTCCGGCTTCTCGCCGCGCACGCGGTAGATGCCGTCCTCCTCGAGGGTGACCGTGAAGCCCGCGTCGTCCACGGCCTTCGGGCGGATGACGATGCGGGTCGCCTCCTCCTTCGGCTTGGCGGCGCGCGCCTCGGCGATGATGCGGGCCAGCGCGAAGGAGAGCTCCTTCAGGCCCGTACGGGCGACGGCGGACACCTCGAAGACCTGGTAGCCGCGCGCCTCCAGATCCGGGCGGATCATGTCGGCGAGATCCTGGCCGTCCGGGATGTCGATCTTGTTGAGGACGACGATGCGCGGCCGGTCGTCGAGCCCGCCGTACTGCCCCAGCTCCGCCTCGATGACGTCCAGGTCGGAGACCGGGTCGCGGTCGGACTCCAGGGTCGCGGTGTCCAGCACGTGCACGAGCACCGAGCAGCGCTCGACGTGCCGCAGGAACTCCAGGCCGAGGCCCTTGCCCTGGCTGGCGCCCGGGATCAGACCGGGGACGTCCGCGATGGTGTAGACGGTCGAGCCGGCCGTGACCACGCCCAGGTTCGGGACCAGCGTCGTGAAGGGGTAGTCCGCGATCTTCGGCTTGGCGGCGGAGAGCACCGAGATCAGCGAGGACTTGCCCGCGCTCGGGTAGCCCACCAGCGCCACGTCGGCGACGGTCTTGAGCTCCATGACGATGTCACGGGCCTCGCCGGGCTCGCCGAGCAGCGCGAAGCCGGGCGCCTTGCGGCGGGCGGAGGCCAGCGCCGCGTTGCCGAGGCCGCCACGGCCGCCCTGGCCCGCGATGAAGGTGGTGCCCTCGCCGACCAGGTCGGCGAGGACGTTGCCGTCCTTGTCCAGGACGACGGTGCCGTCCGGCACGGGCAGGACGAGGTCCTGGCCGTCCTTGCCGGAGCGGTTGTCACCGGCGCCCGGCTGGCCGTTGGTGGCCTTGCGGTGGGGGCTGTGGTGGTAGTCGAGGAGCGTGGTGACCGACTGGTCCACGACCAGGATCACGTCGCCGCCACGGCCGCCGTTGCCGCCGTCCGGGCCGCCGAGCGGCTTGAACTTCTCACGGTGCACGGAGGCGCAGCCATGGCCTCCGTTACCCGCGGCGACATGCAGCTCGACGCGGTCCACGAAGGTGGTCATTGCGGTTGCCTCCAGATACGTGCAGGGGATGTCTCTGTACTAACACGCCGAGGGCGGACCGGCTTCCCCGTCAGGAAAAGCGGCCCGCCCTCGGAAAGGTGCTGTGTCGTGCCGAAAGGCTGATTACTCAGCGATCGGGACGATGTTCACGACCTTGCGACCACGGTGGGTGCCGAACTGCACCGCACCGGCGGCCAGCGCGAACAGGGTGTCGTCGCCACCGCGACCGACGCCCGCGCCCGGGTGGAAGTGGGTGCCGCGCTGGCGGACCAGGATCTCACCGGCGTTGACGGTCTGGCCGCCGAAGCGCTTGACGCCGAGCCGCTGAGCGTTGGAGTCGCGACCGTTCCGAGTGGACGATGCGCCCTTCTTGTGTGCCATGTGTTCTCAGTCCCTTACTTCGCAGCCGTGGGGATGCCGGTGACCTTGATCGCCGTGTACTGCTGGCGGTGACCAATGCGCTTGCGGTAGCCGGTCTTGTTCTTGTACTTCAGGATGTCGATCTTGGCACCCTTGTGGTGGTCCACAATCTCGGCCTGGACCTTGATCCCGGCCAGCACCCACGGGTCGCTGGTGACGGACTCGCCGTCGACCACGAGCAGCGTGGAGAGCTCGACGGAGTCGCCCACCTTGCCGTCGGAAATCTTGTCAACCTCGACGATGTCGCCGACAGCAACCTTGTGCTGGCGACCACCGCTACGCACGATTGCGTACACGCGGATCTCACTCTCTCGCTGGTAATCGGGACCTCTGATGCCAGCCGCTCACGCAGGCGTGAAGCCCGCGCATATCCGAAAGGACGAGCGGCCTCTCCCGGAATTCACCGGGAGGGATTTGCTCAGGGGTTGGCGTACAGACGCCGAAGGACAAGGTTACGGGGCCCTGTCCTGGGGGTCAAACCGGGCCCTCCCCAAGAGTGGCCGCTCCGCGGAGCGGCCGTCCGGGTGGGACCCGAGGTCCGGATTCCCCGGGTGCGGGGCCGGCCGAATTCGGCCGGCCCCGCACCCGGGGAAAAGACTCCCGGCCTAGTCCTCGGCGGAAGCGGCGGGGGCCGTGGCGGCCTTCTTCACCGTCTTCTTCGCCGGGGCCTTCTTGGCCGCCGTCTTGGTGGCGGTCTTCTTGGCCGTGGCCTTCTTGGCGGTCGTCGTCTTCTTGGCCGCCGTCTTCTTCGTGGCGGTGGCCTTCTTCGCCGGGGCCTTCTTGGCGGCCGTCTTACGGGCCGCCTTCTTGGCCGGGGCCGGGGCCTCCTCGGCCTCAACCTCGACGTCGGCCTCGGCGACCGGCTCGGTGACGGCCTCCGGCTCCACCCGAGCCGGAGCGGGCTCCGGCTCGGCGGCCGGGGCGGCCGGCGCGGTGACGACGACCACGGCCGCCTCCTCGGCCGCGGTGGGCGAGCCCGCCGGGGCGGACGCCCTGCGGGTCACCCGGCGGCGCGGCCGGGCGGGAGCGGCCGGAGCCGCCTCCACCGGGGCCTCGGCCGGAGCGGCCTCCACGACGGTCTCGACGACCGGCTCGGCCACGGGCTCCGCGACCACCGGCTCGGCGACCGGCTCGACCGGCGCCGCGGTCTCCACGACGATCTCCGGCTCGGCGGCGGCCTTCGGCGCACCCGCCGGAGCCGTCGCCTTACGGGTCGCCCGGCGCCGCGTACGGCCACCGCGCGAACCCGCCGCGGCACGCGCCTCGGCCGGGCTGCCGAACCACTCCTCGTCACCGCCGACCGACGGCTGGAGCTCGGCCTCGGTCACCGCGACGGGCTCCAGCTCGGGCTCCTCGGAGACGGCCTCGGCCTCGGCCTGCTCGGCGGCCTCCGCCTGCACGTGATCGTGCTCGTGCTCGTGCGGCTGGCCCTTGCCCTTCTTCTTGCCGCGCTTGCCGCCACCGCCACCGCCGACGGACGTGGGCTGGTCCATGTGGACGATCACGCCACGGCCGTTGCAGTGCACGCACGGCTCGGAGAACGACTCCAGCAGGCCCTGGCCGACCCGCTTGCGGGTCATCTGCACCAGACCCAGCGAGGTCACCTCGGCGACCTGGTGCTTCGTACGGTCCCGGCCCAGGCACTCCAGCAGGCGCCGCAGCACGAGGTCGCGGTTGGCCTCCAGCACCATGTCGATGAAGTCGATCACCACGATGCCGCCGAGGTCGCGCAGCCGCAGCTGGCGCACGATCTCCTCGGCCGCCTCGAGGTTGTTCTTGGTGACCGTCTCCTCGAGGTTGCCGCCCTGACCGGTGAACTTGCCGGTGTTGACGTCGACCACGACCATCGCCTCGGTCCGGTCGATCACGAGCGAACCACCGCTCGGCAGCCAGACCTTGCGGTCCAGCGCCTTCATCAGCTGCTCGTCGATCCGGTACGTGGCGAAGACGTCGACGTCCGACGTCCACTTCTGCAGCCGGTCGGTGAGGTCCGGGGCGACGTGGGCGACGTAGCCGTGGATGGTCTCCCAGGCGCCTTCACCGCTGACGATGACCTTGGAGAAGTCCTCGTTGAAGATGTCGCGCACGACGCGGACGGTCATGTCCGGCTCGCCGTACAGCAGGGTCGGGGCGTTGCCGCTCTTCGCCCGCTGCTGGATCTCCTCCCACTGCGCCTGGAGCCGCTGCACGTCACGCGCCAGCTCCTCCTCGCTCGCGCCCTCAGCGGCCGTACGGACGATGACGCCCGCGTCCTCGGGGACGATCTTCTTGAGGATCTGCTTCAGGCGCGCGCGCTCGGTGTCGGGCAGCTTGCGGCTGATGCCGGTCATCGAGCCCTCGGGCACGTACACGAGGTAGCGGCCCGGCAGCGAGACCTGGCTGGTCAGACGGGCGCCCTTGTGGCCGATCGGGTCCTTGGTGACCTGCACGAGCACGGACTGGCCGGACTTCAGCGCGGTCTCGATCCGGCGCGGGCCGTTGCCCATGCCGAGCGCCTCGAAGTTGACCTCACCGGCGTACAGCACGGCGTTGCGGCCCTTGCCGATGTCGACGAAGGCGGCCTCCATGGACGGCAGGACGTTCTGGACCTTGCCCAGGTAGACGTTGCCGACGTAGCTGGTGGCCTGCTCCTTGTTGACGTAGTGCTCGACGAGGACGTTGTCCTCCAGCACGCCGATCTGGGTGCGCTCACCGCTCTGGCGCACGACCATCACGCGCTCGACGGCCTCACGGCGGGCCAGGAACTCGGCCTCGGTGATGATCGGCACGCGGCGGCGGCCCTGCTCGCGGCCCTCGCGGCGGCGCTGCTTCTTCGCCTCCATGCGGGTGGAGCCCTTGATGGACTGCACCTCGTCGAAGCCGGTGCCGGGCTCGCGCTCCTCGCGCTTGCGGGGCTCGCGGACCTTGACGACCGTGCGCTCCGGGTCGCCCTCGGCCGCCTCGGCCTCGGCGGCGTCGCCACTGCGGCGACGACGGCGACGGCGGCGACGGCTGCCCGCGGAACCGGCGCCCGGCTCCTCGCCGTACGCCTCCTCCTGCTCCTCCTCGGCGGCCTCGGCCTCTTCGGCCTCCGCGGCCTCTTCCTCGGCGGACTCGGCCTCCGCGTCCCCGGCCTCACCACGGCGGCGGCGACGGCCACCACGGCGGCGACGGCGCGAGGGGCGGTCCGACTCCTCCTCGTCGTGGGCGGCCTCGGCCTCTTCGGCCTCCTCGCCCTCGGTCTCCTCGGCCACGGCGGGAACGATCTCCTCCGCCACGGCCTGCTCGACCTCGGCGGGCTCGCCGCGACGGCGGCGACGGCGACGGCTGCCCGCAGCCGGCTGCGCGGCCTCGGCGGCCGGCTCGGCCTGCTCCGGCTCGGGCTCCTCCGCCGGCACGACGGCGGCAGCGGCCGCGGCGGTCTCCGGCGTCTGGAACATCGGCTCGGTGAAGACCGGCGCCTGGAAGACGGCGGACGGCGGGCGCACGGCGCGGCGACGGCCGCGCGCGGGGGCCTCGGCGGGCTCGGCCGGGACCTCGGTGGCGGCTTCCCGCGCACGGCTCTCGGCCTTGGCGGCCTCCAGCGCGGCGGCAGCGGCCTCGGCATCACCGGTGGCGACCTTGCGGCGGCCACGCGTACGGGCCGGGGCGGCCTCGGCGGCGGCCTCGGGCTCGGCCTCGGCGACACGGCGGCGCGTACGGCGGCCACGGGTCTCGGCGACGGGCGCCTCCTCCTCGGCCGGGGCGGCCTCCGCGAGCTCCTCGACGACCGGCTCTGCGGCCTGCGGGGCACCGGCGGGCGCGGTGGCCTTACGGGTGGCACGACGGCGCGCACGGGGGGCGGGGGCGGCCGGGATCTCCTCGGCGGCCTCCACCTCCTCCTCGGCCTCGGCGTCCTCGACGGGCGCGGGGGCCTCGACCACGGTCTCGACGGTCTGCGGGGCACCGGCCGGGGCGGTGGCCTTGCGGGTGGCACGGCGGCGGGGGCGCGCGGGCGGCGCGGCCTCGGCGACGGGCGCCTCGGGCTCGGCATCCTCGGCCGTCACGGGCGCCTCAGGCGCCTCGACGACCGGCTCGGCGGCCTGCGGGGCACCGGCGGGCGCGGTGGCCTTACGGGTGGCACGACGGCGCGTACGGGCCGGCTTGGCGTCCTCGACGGCCTCGATGCCGGCGTCGGCGGCCACGGCCGCGGCGGCGGCCGGGACCTCGGGGGTCTCCTCGGCGGCCGGCTCGGCCGTACGGGGGGCGCCCGCCGGAGCCGTCGCCTTGCGGGTGGCACGGCGGCGGGGGCGCGCGGGGGTGGCCGGCGCGTCTGTGGTGGCCGGGGCCTCGGCGGCGGGTGCCGGTGCGGCGGGCTGCGCCTCGGCGGCGGGGACCGTCACGGACTGCTGTACGGTCGCGTCGCCCGCCGACGGCGGGCCGGCGGGGCGGGACGCCGCACGGCGGCGGCGTCGGGGCGGCAGCGTGTCTCCAGGACCGCTGTCGGAGTGGTTGGCGGGCTCAATGGGTTCGAGCATGCGGGCGGTTCTCCCGTCACGCTCCCGGGCGCCGTGCCTTGGTCCGGCCCGGCGGTCCGCGTGATGTGCGCGGTACCACCGTCCGGGGCGCGGTCGCCGCACGGGAGCTGTCGTCTCGCTCACCGGGTCCGAAACGTCGGCACCGGCGAAAGTCTCCTGGTCAGTGCGCCTGCCGGACCCGGGTGGCTCCCTGGTGGACCGGCGGCGCGGCGACGGCCGTCCTTACACAGAACCTTCCGGCACCTGCGCGGCACCGGCGCTCTGTCCGGCGGCCGTGGTTGATGCGGCCGGGGAAGCGTCGCGGTCGGGCGCGAGCGGGTCGGTCACCGTGCCGGACTCCTCATCGAGCAGCCCCTGCGCCAGCCTGGTCACCGCAGCGGGGACCGGCGGCGCCAGGTCGGCCGTAGCGCGGAGACCGGACAGGACGTCGTCGGGTCGAACGGCAGGTGTCAAGTGCCGAACAACCAGCCGCAGTATCGCACAGGCACCGTCGCCGGGCCTATCGGCCGGAGCGTCGAGGGCCTCGAGTCGGACCACCGCGGCGCGCGTGTCGAAGGTGCGCAACCCATTTTTCGTGCGGCGCTGGACCTCGACGGTCTCCGCCGCGAGAAAGGCCGCCACGGCGCGCTCGGCGTCCGCGACCTCGACGCCGTCCAGCCGCAGCTCCCAGACGGAGGCCTCGAGCCGGTCGGCGAAGGAGGAGGTGTGCGCCTCCACCGCGTCCGTGATGTCGAGCCCGTCCGGCAGCGACTCGTCGAGCAGCTCGCGCAGCTGCTGCGGGTCGCGGGCCTCGGCGAGCTGGATCTCCAGGAACTCGGCCTCACTGCCCGTGCCGGTGGGGGCGGCGTTGGCGTACGACACCTTGGGGTGCGGGGTGAAACCGGCCGAGTACGCCATGGGCACCTCGGCGCGGCGCAGGGCCCGCTCGAAGGCGCGCTGGAAATCACGGTGGCTGGTGAACCGGAGGCGGCCGCGCTTGGTGTAGCGCAGACGAATGCGCTGCACCGCGGGTGCGGGCGGCGGGCCTTCGGGCTGTCGCTTGCCCAGTGTTCTGTCCTTCGTGAGTGCGGTCGTACTGCTACCTAGAGTACGTGCCTCGCGGGACGGCGCGTCCGGGCGGGTCAGGACTCGTCGGTGACGAAGATGTCCTTGTCGTTGAAGACCTCGACGATGAAGATCAGCAACCGCCCCATGCTCACCGAGTACTCGACGAGGATGTTCTGCGTCAGGCGGATCGTGCGGTCGTCACCGGTGGAGCTCATCGGACGCGAGAGCTCGGTGAAGGGATCGCGGGCCAGCAGCGAGATGCCCTTGTCGAACGCCGCCCGCTGCTGATCGTCCAGACGGTCACGACGGACGGCCGCCTGCTCGGTGAAGTAGATCTGGTACGTCGGCGTCACGTCGGTCTCCCCTTGCCCCGTGCGGCTACGCGGGAGGCGCCGGGCCTCCCGCGTAGGTCACGCTATTACTTGACCACCGTCAGCGGCAGCAGTTTCTTGCCCGTCGGGCCGATCTGGATGCTCGTGTCCATCTGCGGGCAGACGCCGCAGTCGAAGCACGGGGTCCAGCGGCAGTCCTCGACCTCGGTCTCGTCGAGGGCGTCCTGCCAGTCCTCCCAGAGCCAGTCCTTGTCGAGACCGGAGTCCAGGTGGTCCCAGGGCAGGACCTCCTCGTACGTGCGCTCGCGCGTCGTGTACCAGGCGACGTCGACGCCCTGCGGCGGCAGCGTCTGCTCGGCGCTCTTGATCCAGCGGTCGTACGAGAAGTGCTCGCGCCAGCCGTCGAAGCGGCCGCCGGACTCGTAGACCGCGCGGATGACGGCGCCGACGCGGCGGTCGCCGCGGGAGAGCAGGCCCTCGATGATGCCGGGCTTGCCGTCGTGGTAGCGGAAGCCGATCGAACGGCCGTACTTCTTGTCGCCGCGGATCTTGTCGCGCAGCTTCTCCAGCCGCGCGTCGGTCTCCTCGGCGGAGAGCTGCGGCGCCCACTGGAACGGCGTGTGCGGCTTGGGCACGAAGCCGCCGATGGAGACCGTGCAGCGGATGTCGTTCTGGCCGGACACCTTGCGGCCCTCGGCGATGACGTTGACCGCCATGTCGCCGATCTGGAGGACGTCCTCGTCGGTCTCCGTCGGCAGGCCGCACATGAAGTACAGCTTCACCTGGCGCCAGCCGTTGCCGTACGCGGTGGAGACCGTACGAATCAGGTCCTCCTCCGAGACCATCTTGTTGATGACCTTGCGCATGCGCTCGGAGCCGCCCTCGGGGGCGAAGGTGAGGCCCGACCGGCGGCCGTTGCGGGTGAGCTCGTTGGCGAGGTCGACGTTGAAGGCGTCCACGCGGGTCGACGGCAGGGAGAGGCCGATCTTGTCCTCTTCGTAGCGGTCGGCGAGGCCCTTGGCGATGTCACCGATCTCGGTGTGGTCCGCGGAGGACAGCGACAGCAGGCCGACCTCCTCGAAGCCGGTGGCCTTCAGACCCTTCTCCACCATCTCGCCGATGCCGGTGATGCTTCGCTCCCGCACGGGGCGCGTGATCATGCCGGCCTGGCAGAAGCGGCAGCCGCGGGTGCAGCCGCGGAAGATCTCGACGGACATGCGCTCGTGCACGGTCTCGGCGAGCGGGACGAGCGGCTGCTTGGGGTAGGGCCACTCGTCGAGGTCCATGACGGTGTGCTTGGACACGCGCCACGGCACGCCGGAGTGGTTGGGCACGACGCGGGCGATCCGGCCGTCCGGCAGATACTCCACGTCGTAGAAGCGCGGCACGTACACGCCGCCGGTCCGGGCGAGGCGCAGCAGCACCTCGTCGCGGCCGCCGGGGCGGCCCTCGGCCTTCCAGGCCCGGATGATGTCGGTGATCTCCAGCACGGCCTGCTCGCCGTCGCCGATCACCGCGCAGTCGATGAAGTCCGCGATCGGCTCGGGGTTGAAGGCCGCGTGGCCGCCGGCGAGGACGATCGGGTCGTCGAGCGTGCGGTCCTTGGACTCCAGCGGGATGCCCGCGAGGTCCAGGGCGGTGAGCATGTTGGTGTAGCCGAGCTCGGTGGAGAAGCTCAGGCCGAAGACGTCGAACGCCTTCACGGGCCGGTGGGCGTCCACGGTGAACTGCGGGACCTTGTGCTCGCGCATCAGCTGCTCGAGGTCGGGCCACACGCTGTACGTGCGCTCGGCGAGCACGCCCTCGCGCTCGTTGAGGACCTCGTAAAGGATCATGACGCCCTGGTTGGGCAGCCCGACCTCGTAGGCGTCGGGGTACATGAGCGCCCAGCGGACGTCCGTGCTTTCCCAGGGCTTGACCGTGGAGTTGAGCTCCCCGCCGACGTACTGGATCGGCTTCTGCACATGCGGGAGCAGAGCTTCGAGCTGCGGGAAGACCGATTCGGCAGACATACGAACCTTCGTGAGCTGACAGGGGTGACCCTCAAGGCTAACGCAGCCGTGGTCGCCCCTCTGCACAGTGATCTTGAAGGCGCCGGGCCGCCCGGGAGGCGGTCACGCCCCCAGCGCCTCCCGGTACCGCTTGCGCGACGCCTTCCGCCACAGCCCCGGCAGCTCCCGTTCGTCGTCGGCCGCGCGCCGCTCCTCCCGGCCGTACAGGAGTCCGAGTGTGAAGGTGCTCTCGCCCGCGGCGTGGGCCTCGGCCGCGAGCGTGCGCAGGGCGGTGCGCGCCATGACGCTGTCCTGGTGGTCGCCGAGCAGGGTCTGTACGGACTTCATGCGCCCGGCGAACCGTTTCGCCGGTTTCCCCAGCGCCGACTGCGCCGCCTCCGCGGCGTAGCGGACGCGCTTGGCGGCCTTGCGGGCGTCGTGCAGGACGGTGTCGCGCTCCGGCCCCGGCCCGGTGGTGAGGGCGTGCTCGACGCGGGCGGCGAGGCGTCCGTAGTCGCGCAGGACGGCCCCGGCCAGTACGTCGCCGGGCGGCAGGGCGGCTGCGGGGAGCAGGGGCGGGTCGGCGAGGAGGGCGTCGAGGGTGTCCAGGAGCGTGAGGTAGCGGTCGCCGTCGAGGAGCGCGGCGAGGCGCTTGCGGGCGCCCTTGCCGCGGCCCGCCGCGGCCCCGCGGAGCCGGGCGCGCACGGGTCCGAGGACGAGCGTGCCGTCCACCTCGGACAGCCGCTCGGCCAGCCGCTCGGCGAGCACTTCGCGGTCGCGGTCGACGCCGAGTTCGGCGGCGAGCCACTTCAGTTCCTCGCCGATCGGGTCGGTGGCCTTCCGGTCGAGGACCTTGCCGTATGTGCGGAAGGCGCTGCGGAGCCGCCGGGTGGCGACCCTCATCTGGTGGACGGAGTCCTCGGCCCGGCCGCGGACGGCGGGGTCGAGGGCGAGGAGGGCGTCGGTCTGTTCGCGGACGTACGCCAGGACGTGGTCACCGGCGGTGGGCCGCGCGGGCTTCCCCGGTCTCTTCCGCGTGGCCTTCGGCGGTGCGGGGTCGGTCTCCTCCAGGGCCCGGGCCAGCTTGGAGGGGGCCTTCGACTGGCGGAGCCCGGCCTTGCGCAGGCGCCGCTCCACGGTGTCGAGGAAGGCCGGATCGGCACCCTCGCCGAGCTCGACCTCGACCTCGGTCCAGCGGGCGGTGCGGCCGCCGCGGGTGAGCCGGTCGGCGGTGACCGCGTCCTCGCTCGCCTCGGCGAGGAGGACCCCGTCGTCGTCGAACAGCTGCCGGACCGTGCGGCGGGAGACGATGCGGACCAGCGGGGTGAGGTCGGCGCGGCGGATCCGGGAGCGCACGAGGTCGGTGAGGGCGCGCGGCACGGCCGGGGAGAGGGGCGCGCGGATCTCGTCGCGCACGCCGGGGGCCACGGGGAGCTTGAGGTGCCAGCCGGCGTCCGTTCCGCCGGTGCGGCGGCGCAGGGTGATGTGGGCGCCGGTCAGCCGGCGGTCCGCGGTGTCGTAGTAGACGGCGTCGAGCTTGTGCGTCCCCCGGTCGGTGACGGTCGCGACGCCTTTGACGCGGCGGAGGTCGGGCAGTCGGGCCTTGCCCGTGCTGTCGCCGGGTTCGTACTTCCGCTCGATCTCTCGCACGGTGTCCGCCATAGGGCGAATCTAACCCTTGGTCGCCCCTCTGGGCAGGGCTTGTCGGTGGCCCGGCTGGTTATGGCTGTGCGAGCGGTGGTTTTTCACGCCGACATCGGGCGCTGGACCTTGATCGACTGGAGGAGTCCGATCGCGATCCACGCCGCGAACATCGACGAGCCGCCGTAGGAGACGAAGGGCAGCGGCAGGCCCGTCACCGGCATGATCCCCAGCGTCATCCCGATGTTCTCGAACGCCTGGAAGGCGAACCAGGCGATTATCCCGGCCGCGACGATCGTCCCGTACAGCTCCGTCGTCTCGCGTGCGATCCGGCACGCGCGCCACAGCACGACACCGACGAGGAAGATGATCGCGCCCGCGCCGACGAAGCCGAGCTCCTCCCCCGCGACGGTGAAGATGAAGTCGGTCTGCTGTTCGGGCACGAACTGCCCGGTCGTCTGGGAGCCGTGGAAGAGCCCGGAGCCGGTGAGGCCGCCGGAGCCGATGGCGATGCGGGCCTGGTTGGTGTTGTAACCGACGCCGGAGGGGTCGAGCGCGGGGTTGGCGAAGGCGGCGAAGCGGTTGATCTGGTACTCGTCGAGGACGCCGAGCTGCCAGACGAGGACGCAGCCGAGGACGCCCGTGCCGAGCAGGCCGGCGATCCAGCGGTTGGAGGCGCCGGAGGCGAGCAGCACGGCGAGGACGATGACCACCAGCACCATCACGGAGCCGAGGTCGGGCATCAGCAGGATGACCAGGATCGGCAGGGCGGCGAGGCCGAGGGCCTGCACGACGGTGCGGTGGTCGGGGTGCGCCCGGTCGCCCGCGTCGACCTTGGCGGCCAGCAGCATCGCCATGCCGAGCGTGATGGTGATCTTGGTGAATTCGGACGGCTGGATGGAGAAGCCGCCGCCCAGCTGGATCCAGGAGCGGGCGCCGTTGATGGTCGCGCCCAGCGGGGTGAGCACGGCGGCGGTGAGCAGCACTGAGACGCCGTAGAGGATGGGGACGGCACCGCGCAGGGCGCGGTGGCCGACCCAGACCGCGCCGATGGCGAGGCCGAGCCCGATGCCGGTGTTGAGGATGTTGCGGAGCAGGAAGTAGTACGGGTCGCCGTGGGTGAGCTCGTGGCGGCCGCGGGTGGCGGAGTAGACGAGCAGGGTGCTGATGCCCGAGAGGGCGAGCGCGGCGAGCAGCATGACCCAGTCGAGGCGGCGGAGGACGGAGTCGCGGGCGGTGAGCGTGCCCCAGATGCCGCGCTCGGGGGTGTAACGGCGGATCCTGTAGCCGCCGGTGGCGCTCATTGCTGCTTGTCGTCCTTCCGGGCGGGCGGGGAGGGCGCGTCGATCTTCTGGGCCTCGATCGTGCCGTCCTTCTCGATCTTGGGGAGTCCGCTCTCGGGGTGCGGCAGCAGGGCCTTGCCCGGGTCGATCCTGCCCTTCTCGTCCACGCCGTAGAGCGCGTTGTAGATGTTGCGCACGGCGGGGCCGGAGGCGCCGGAGCCGGTGCCGCCCTGAGAGATCGTCATGATGACGGTGTAGTCCTGGGTGTACGTCGCGAACCACGAGGTGGTCTGCTTGCCGTAGACCTCGGCGGTGCCGGTCTTGGCGTGCATCGGGATGTCCTTCTGCGGCCAGCCCTCGAAGCGCCAGGCGGCGCTGCCGTTGGTGGCGACGCCGGCGAGCGCGCCGTCGAGCTGGTCGCGGGTCTTCTGGTCGAAGGGCAGCCGGCCGTGGGCGGTGGGCGCGATCTCCTGGACGCTCTTGCCGTCGGGGCTGACGATGGCCTTGCCGATGGTGGGGTTGTAGAGCGTGCCGCCGTTGCTGATGCCCGCGTAGATGGTGGCCATCTGGATGGGGGTGACGAGGGTGTCGCCCTGGCCGATGGAGTAGTTGACGGAGTCACCGGCGCGCATCCGCATGCCGGACTCGCAGTTCTCCTTGGCGATCTTGGCGGCGTAGTCGTCGCCGCTGTTGCCGCCCTGCTTGCACCAGGTGTCCTTGTTGGCCTCCCAGTACCGCTTCTTCCACTCGCGGTCGGGGACCCGGCCCTTGACCTCGTTGGGGAGGTCGATGCCGGTCTCCTTGCCGAGGCCGAAGTCGTGGGCGGTGCGGTAGAACCAGTCCGCGGGGTGCTTGGGGTTGTTGCCGCCGTCCTTCTGCCACTGGCGGAAGGCCAGGTCGTAGAAGACGGTGTCGCAGGAGACCTCCAGCGCCCGGCCGAGGTTGATCGGGCCGTAGCCCTTGGACTCGAAGTTCTTGAAGACCTGGTTGCCGATGCTGTACGAGCTGGAGCAGTTGTAGTTGTCGGTGAAGGCGTACCCGGCCTTGACCGCGGCGGTGGCGGAGATGACCTTGAAGATCGAGCCGGGTGCCGCCTGCCCCTGGATGGCCCGGTTGAGCAGGGGGTAGTCGGAGTCCTTGCCGGTGAGCTGCTTGTAGTCCTTGGCGGAGATGCCGCCGACCCAGGCGTTGGGGTCGTAGGTGGGGTTGGAGGCCATGGCCACGACCCGGCCGGTCCTGGACTCCATCACCACGACGGCGCCCGCGTCGGCCTTGTAGTTGACGCCGGTGTTCTTGTCGAGCTCCTTGCGGGCGTCCTTCATCGCCTGGTCCAGTTCCCGTTCCGCTATGGCCTGCACGCGGGCGTCGATGCTGGTGACGATGTTGGAGCCGGGCACGGCCTTGTCGCTCTTGGCCTTGCCGATGACGCGGCCGAGGTTGTCGACCTCGTAGCGGGTGACGCCCGCCTTGCCGCGCAGCTGGGTGTCGTACTGCCGCTCCAGACCGGAGCGGCCGACCTGGTCGGAGCGGAGCAGCGGGGCGGAGCCGGACTTGGTCTTGCTGATCTCGTCGTCGGTGACGGGGGAGAGATAGCCGAGCACCTGGGCGGTGTTGGAGCCGCCGGGCCCGGCGTAGCGGCGTACGGCCGTGGGCTCGGCGGTGACGCCGGGGAAGTCCTCGGCGCGCTCGCGGATCTGCAGGGCCTGCTGGGTGGTGGCCTCGTCGGTGATGGGGATGGGCTGGTAGGGCGAGCCGGCCCAGCAGGGCTTGGGGGTCTTGGCGTCGCACAGCCGCACCTTGGCGGCGACGTCCTCGGGCCTGAGGTTGAGGACCCCGGCGAGCCGGGCGAGGACGGCCTTGCCCCGGTCGTGCATCTTCAGCAGGTCGGTGCGGTTGGCGGAGACGACGAGGCGGGTCTCGTTGTCGGCGAGGGGCACGCCGCGGGCGTCCAGTATCGAGCCGCGGGTGGCGGGGGCGACGACCTGCTGGATGTGGTTGTCGGCGGCTTCGGCGGTGTACTGGTCGCCGTTGCGGATCTGGAGGTACCAGAGGCGCCCGCCGAGGGTGAGCAGGAGGGAGACGACGAGGATCTGGATGGTGACGAGGCGGATGGTGACGCGGGAGGTCCGCCCGGTGTCGGGAAGATTGCTCATGACGCCCCCTCAGCCGTCCGCAGATGATCCTTGCCGTTGGGTGCCGTGCCGGTCACAGCCGCCGGACCCCCTTGACGCGCCCCTGGCGCCGGACCGGCCTGCCGAAGAGGCCGCCGCGCTGGCCGCCGAGGCGGGGGAACGCGCCCTCACCGCCGCCCCCCAGCGTGGCGGGGCCCTCGCCGGCGAGCGGGTCGTTCTCGGTGCGCCGGGCGAGCGCCATGATCAGCGGCACGGTGAAGGGTGCCAGCAGCAGGTCGTAGAGCGTGGCGGTGAGGACGAGGCCGGTCAGTCCGACGTGGCGGGCGGCGGTGTCGCCGACGAGTGAGCCCACGCCCGCGTAGAGCAGGGTGGAGCCGATGGCCGCGGCGACGACGACGAGCATGGGGACGGTGGCCGAGCGGAGCCGTCCGGACTCCGGCCTGACGAGGCCGACGAGATAGCCGATCACGCACAGCACGAGGGCGTACCGCCCGGTGGCGTGGTCGGCGGGCGGCGCGAGGTCGGCGAGGAGGCCCGCGCCGAAGCCGATGAGGGCGCCGCTGGTGTGCCCGTAGACGAGCGTGAGGCCGATGACGACGAGGAGCATCAGGTCGGGGACGGCGCCGGGGAGATGGAGCCGGGCGAGGACGGTCACCTGGACGACGAGGGCGATCACCACGAGCGCCGACGAGAGCAGGATCCGGTTGATGCGCATCGGTTCAGTCCTGGGGTTTGGCGCTCGCGGAGGGGGTGGCCGTCACGGTCACCGTGGGGGTCGGCTTGGGGGCTTCCGGTTTCGGCGGCAGGACGGTGTCGCGGGGGTCGGTACGGGGCGCCTCGATGACGACGCCCACGATGTCGAGCCTGCTGAAGCCGACGAAGGGCCGGATCTGGAGGGTGCGGGTCAGGCTGCCGCCCGCGGGTTCGACGCGGGTGACCTCGCCGACGGGGACGCCGGGCACGAACGGCTTGTCCCTGCTGGAGCCGAAGGTGACGAGGCGGTCGCCCTCGTGGACGACGGCCTTGCCGTTGAGGAGCTCGACGCGCAGGGAGCGGTCGCCCTGGCCGGTGGCGAAGCCGAGTTCGCCGGACTTCTCCATGCGGGTGCCGACGGTGAACTTGGGGTCGGTCGCCAGCAGGACGGTGGCGGTGGACCGGGAGACGGTGGTGACCCGGCCGACGAGACCGTCGCCGTTGAGCACGGTCATGTCGCGCCGGATGCCGTCGTTGCTGCCCGCGTCGATGGTGACCGTCCACGAGAAGCCCTGGGCGGCTCCTATGGCGATGACCTGGGCGCCCTTGATGCCGTACTGGCCGCGGCCCGCGGTCTTGAGCATGGCGTCGAGCTCGCGGGCCCGGCCGCGGTTGCGGTCGTTGCTGCCGAGGCGCTGCTTGAGGGTGGCGTTCTCCCGCTCCAGCTGGGCGATGCGGCTGTGCCGGCCGCCGGAGTCCCGTACGGCCGCGATGGCGTTGCCGACCGGGTCCACGGCGTCGGCCACCCCCGCCTCCACCGGCCCGAAGGCCGAGGCGGCGGCGTGCCGGACACCGTCGAGCGGGGACTGCTCGCCACCGCGGATGTCCACCGTGATCAGTGCGAACGCGACGGCGACCAGCAGCACCAGTAGCAGCCGGCTCTCTCGTGTGTCCCTCACGTGCGGCGGCGTGCCCTTCTCGTCGGACCGGTCGGCTGCGGGTCCGGGCCGGTCATCGGGAGCGTTCTGCCTGTATATCAGGTTGTTTACCGGCAGCGGGTACAGCTGGGCACGACCCTCGCGCCGCCCTGTCACGGGCGGCGCAAGGGTCCGGCCGGGGCCGACGCGTCAGCCCCGGCCGGTCTGCCTGATCACCGGCGGGGCTGGGCGTCCAGCACCTGCTGGAGCGCCTCGAACTCCTCGACGCACTTGCCGGAGCCCAGGGCGACGGAGTCCAGCGGGTCCTCGGCGATGTGGATCGGCATCCCGGTCTCCCGGCGCAGCCGCTCGTCGAGGCCGCGCAGGAGAGCGCCGCCGCCCGTGAGAACGATCCCGCGGTCCATCACGTCACCCGACAGCTCGGGCGGGCACTTGTCGAGGGTGGTCTTGACCGCGTCGACGATGGAGTTGACGGGCTCCTCGATGGCCTTGCGGACCTCGGCGGCCGAGATGACCACGGTCTTGGGCAGACCGCTGACGAGGTCGCGGCCGCGGATCTCGGTGTGCTCGTCCTGTTCGAGGTCGTAGGCCGAGCCGATGGTGATCTTGATCTGTTCGGCGGTGCGCTCACCGAGGAGGAGGCTGTACTCCTTCTTGATGTGCTGGATGATCGCATTGTCCAGCTCGTCGCCCGCGACCCGGATGGACTGCGCGGTGACGATTCCGCCGAGGGAGATCACGGCGACCTCGGTGGTGCCGCCGCCGATGTCGACGACCATGTTGCCGGTGGCTTCGTGCACGGGGAGGCCGGAGCCGATCGCGGCGGCCATCGGCTCCTCGATGATGTGCACCTGACGGGCACCGGCCTGGGTGGACGCCTCGATCACGGCGCGGCGCTCGACCCCGGTGATGCCGGAGGGCACACAGACCACGACGCGCGGGCGGGCCATCCAGCGCCGTTTGTGGATCTTGAGGATGAAGTAGCGGAGCATCCGCTCCGTGATCTCGAAGTCCGCGATCACCCCGTCCTTCAGCGGACGCACCGCGACGATGTTGCCCGGGGTCCGGCCGATCATCTTCTTCGCCTCGGCACCCACCGCGAGGATGCCACCGGTGTTGGTGTTGATGGCTACGACGGACGGTTCGTTGAGGACGATGCCGCGGCCTCTGACGTACACCAGCGTGTTGGCGGTCCCGAGGTCGACAGCCATGTCACGGCCGATGAACGACATGTTGTTCCCCATGAGGATACGTCTGGCCTTCCCAGCTGGAGCGAATGCTTACTTGAGGTCGGCAGGGTGTGCGGTGCGCTGCGGGGCGCGGAGGCTTCATCGTAGTCTCGACCGGTCGTACGCGGCGCGAGGGTTCCTCCGCCATTGTCGGCGGAACGCGAGCCCGCCCCAGTAATGGTGACGTCGTGTCGGAGTGAGAGGTTCCCTCGTTCGCCGCGCATATGCCAGGGGCGGCCGAAAAGAAATCGGCCGCCCCTGATCAGAATGGGTGCGTCTCTGATGAACTATCAGGCAAGGCCCGGAAAGAAAATCTTGATTTCCCGCTGGGCGGACTCCTCGGAGTCCGAGGCGTGGATGAGGTTCTCGCGCGTGATGGTGCCGAAGTCGCCACGGATGGAGCCCGGGGCGGCCGAGATGGGGTCGGTCGGACCGGCCAGCGCGCGCACGCCCTCGATCACACGCTCCCCCTCGACCACCAGGGCCACGATCGGCCCGGAGGACATGAACTGCATCAGGGGCTCGTAGAAGTCGCGGCCGACGTGCTCGGCGTAGTGCTGCTCCAGCGTGCCCCGGTCGAGGGTGCGCAGCTCCAGCGCGCTGATCGTCCAGTTCGCCTTGCGCTCGATCCGGCCGATGATCTCGCCGACCAGGCCACGCCGCACGGCATCCGGCTTGAGGAGGACGAGGGTGCGCTGGCTCATATTTGCGGCTCCTTGCGGGCGGGACAACAGTGCGGCGAGGGTATCGCGGATCATGAGCACCCGGGACAGGGGTCCGGGGCGCAGCCCCGTGCGGGAGGCCCGCACCGGGTTACGCGGGATCGGCCGCCTCGGTCTCCTGCGCGGCGAAGCGCGCCTTCGCCTCGTCGACCTTGCCCCCGAAGTGCACCGACGCCCACCACAGCACCCCGAAGACGACGCCCAGGATGAACATCATCGGCACGACGAACCCGCTGAGGACCAGGCCGATCTGCAGCAGCCACCCCAGCTGTACGCCACCGGGCCGCCCGAGCATCCCGCACAGCAGGACGCTCAGGACCATGGCCGTGCCGCTGACGGCCCAGACCGTGCCGTCCGACAGGCCGGACGTCTGCATGGCCACCAGGCCGGCGAATCCGATGACGAAGAATTCACCGATCAGGGTGCTGGCGCACAGCATTCGCATGTCAGTCCCTCCCCAGGAGCAGCCGGGCCTCGCCGACCGTGATCACGGAGCCGGTCACCAGGACGCCCGCGCCGGAGAACTCGCCCTCTTCCTCCGCGAGGGTGATGGCCGCCTCCAGGGCGTCGTCGAGCCGGGGCTCGACCTGCACGCGCTCGGCGCCGAAGATCTCGACCGCGATCGCGGCGAGGTCGTCGGGGTCCATGGAGCGGGCGGTGGAGTTCCGGGTCACCACGACCTCGGCGAAGATCGGTTCGAAGGCTTCAAGGAGCCCCTTGACGTCCTTGTCGGCGCTGGCGCCGACCACACCGATGAGGCGGCTGAAACCGAACGCCTCGGTGACCGCCTCGGCCGCGGCGGCCGCGCCCGCGGGGTTGTGCGCGGCGTCCAGCACCACGGTGGGGCTGCGGCGCACGACCTCCAGCCGGCCCGGCGAGGTGACGGCGGCGAAGGCGCGGCGGACGGTGTCGAGGTCGAGCGTGCGGGCGTGCTGCGAGCCGATGCCGAAGAAGGCCTCGACGGCGGCGAGGGCGACCGCGGCGTTGTGCGCCTGGTGGGCGCCGTACAGCGGGAGGAAGACGTCGGGGTACTCGCCGCCGAGCCCGCGCAGCGTCAGCAGCTGGCCGCCGACGGCGACCTCGCGGGAGACGACGCCGAACTCCATGCCCTCGCGGGCGACCGTCGCGTCCGCGTCGACCGAGCGCTTGAGGAGGACCTGCGCGGCGTCGACGGGCTGCTGGGCGAGGACGACGGTGGCGTCCTGCTTGACGATCCCGGACTTCTCCCCTGCGATCTCGCCGGGGGTGGCGCCGAGCCGGTCGGTGTGGTCCAGCGAGATGGGGGTGACGACCGCGACCGTGCCGTCGATGACGTTGGTGGCGTCCCAGGTGCCGCCCATGCCGACCTCGACGACCGCCACGTCGACGGGGGCGTCCGCGAAGGCCGCGAAGGCCATGGCGGTGATCACCTCGAAGAAGGACAGCCGGTGCTCTTCGCGGTCGTCGACCATCTGCACGTACGGCTGGATGTCGCGGTAGGTCTCGATGAAGCGCTCGGCCTCGATGGGGGCGCCGTCCAGGCTGATCCGCTCGGTGACGGACTGGACGTGCGGGCTCGTGTAGCGGCCGGTGCGCAGGTCGAAGGCGCCCAGCAGGGCCTCGATCATGCGGGCGGTGCTGGTCTTGCCGTTGGTGCCGGTGATGTGGATGGCGGGGTACGCGCGCTGCGGCTGCCCGAGGATGTCCATCAGGGCCTCGACGCGGCGCAGCGAGGGGTCGAGCTTGGTCTCGGGCCAGCGCCCGGCCAGCTCGGCCTCCACCTCGCGCAGCGCCCGGTCGACCTCGGGGTCGGCGGGGCGGGCCGGGACGCCGTCGCCCTGCGGCGGGCCGCCCTGGGCGCGCAGGGTGCGGCTGCCCGCCTCGATCACGGCGAGGTCGGGGTCGCGGTCGGTCTCGGCGTCGACAATCTCGGCAAACCGGTCGTCCTCGCCGGGGCCGGTGTCGTCGTTCTCGTCGTTCAGGGGGCGCTCGGTCACGCGGTCCAGTCTACGGAGCCGCACTGACAGCGCGGCCATCAGGAGTCCTTGGCCAGCGCCGCGCGCATCATCGCCTTGGCCACGGGGGCGGCGAGTCCGTTGCCGCTGACCTCCGAGCGGTCGGCATCGCTGTCGGCGATCACGACGGCGACGGCGATCTGCTTGCCCTGACTGTTCTGGGCGTAGGAGACGAACCAGGCGTAGGGCGTGCCGCTGTTGTCGACGCCGTGCTGGGCGGTGCCCGTCTTGCCGCCGACGGTCAGGCCGTCGATCTTGGCGTTGCTGCCGGTGCCCTGTTCGACGACGGTCTGCATGGCGGACTTCAGCTGCCGTGCGGTGTCGGCGGACATCGCCTGGCCGTACTGCTTCGGGTCGCTCTTCTCCAGGACGCCGGAGGTGCCGTCGGTGACGCGGTCGACGAGGCGGGGCGTCATCAGCTTGCCGTCGTTGGCGATTGCCGAGGAGACCATGGCCATCTGGAGCGGGGTGGCCTGGTCGTTGAACTGCCCGATGCCGGACAGCGCGGTCTGCGAGGCGTTCATGTCGGTCGGGTAGAGGCTCTTGGCGGCACGTACGGGCGTGTCGATCTTGCCGTCGTTGAAGCCGAACTTCTCGGCCTGCTGGGCGACCTTCTGCGCGCCGAGCCGCTCGGCGAGGTGCCCGAAGACGTTGTTGCAGGAGTACTGGAGCGCCGTGCGGATGCTGGCGTTCTTGCAGGGGGCGCTGGTGTTCTCGTTGGGCAGGTAGGTGCGGGTGCCCGGCAGGAGGTAGGGGTCGGGGCTGTCGGTGGCCTCGTCGACGGAGGAGTAGAGGCCGTTCTCCAGGGCGGCCGCGGCGACGACGAGCTTGAAGGTGGAGCCCGGCGGATAGGTCTGGCGCAGCGCGCGGTTGAGGGTCGGCTGCCGCTTGTCCTTCTCCAGCGCCTCCCACGCCTTCTGGTCGGCGGTGGAGGATCCGGCGAAGCGCCCGGGGTCGTACGAGGGGGTGCTGGCCATGCCGAGGATCGCCCCGGTGGCGGGGTCGAGGGCGATGGCGGCCCCGGTCTTGTCGCCGAGCCCCTCGAAGGCGGCCTTCTGCACGGCCGGGTCGATGGTGGTGAGGACGTCGCCGGGGTCGGGCTGCTTGTTGGTGATGGCGTCGGAGGGACTGCGCAGCCGGTCGTCCTCGCCGGTGAGGACGGACCGGTAGAGGCTCTCCAGCTGGGTGCTGCCGTAGATCTGCGAGGAGAAGCCGGTGACCGGTGCGTAGAGCTCGCCGTCGGTGTAGGTGCGCTTGTACTTCAGGTCGCCGCTGGTGGCCGTGGAGCCGGTGAGGAGCTTGCCTCCGGCGAGGATGTTGCCGAGCGGCCGGGAGTGGGCGGCTATCGCCTGGCGCGGGTTGTGGGGGTTGTCGTCCAGGCTGCCCGCCTGGGCCGCCTGTATCCAGGTGGCCCGTACGAGCACCGCCAGGACGAGCAGCAGGGAGAAGACGGCGACGTGCCGGACGGGCTTGTTCATGGGGGGCGCGGTCCCTCTCCTTGGCATACGGTTTTCCCGAAAACTCCGTTAAGCGGAGTTAGTGTTCCCCGACTCCATGAGAGCTGGCTGAGAAAAGATGCCGTCCGAGGACCGGGACCGGCTCCAGGCGGTCCTGGAAGCGCTGCCGGCGGGCGCACTCGTCCAGGGCCCGGCGGACGAGGTGGTGGCGACCAACCGGCGCTTCGTCCGCATGTTCGACCTTGAGGGCCGGGCCGACCTCTCCCCCGGCGCTCCCCTGCGGCCGGTGGTCCCCCTCGTACGGGCCTTCTTCGCGTCCGGCTTCGCCGGCCCCGGCACCCCGGGCGAGATCCTCGCCGGGCGCCACGTGCACCGTACGGCCGAGATCCCGCTCACGGACGGGCGCACGATCCGGCGCGAGGTCGAGCCGCTGCGCCGTGCGGGCGACCACCTCGGGGCGCTGTGGACCTTCCAGGACATCACCGACCGCAAGCGGCGGGAGCACGACCTGGAGCGCGACAACCTCGCGCTCACCGAGCTCGCGCGGCAGCGCAACGCCTTCACCGCGGCCGCCTCCCACGAGCTGCGGACGCCGCTCACGTCCATCATCAGCTTCTGCGAGCTGCTGGCCGACCCCGCCGCGGGCGACGCCCTGGGCCCCGACCAGCTGGCCTTCCTCGACGCAATCCGCCGCAACGCCGACCGGATGCAGCGGGTGATCGCCGACCTGCTGCTGACCACCCGGATGCGGGCGGCCGCTCTGGAGCTGGAGTTCGACGCGGTGGACGTGCCCGGAATGCTCCAGGACGCGGTCCTGGAGCGGCTGGCCACGCCGCAGGGAGCGGCCGTCTTCACCGTCCTGGACTGCGCGCGGGGACCCGTTCTGCGAGGCGATCGGCATCGGCTCCAGCACGTCCTGGCCAATCTGCTGGAGAACGCCGCGAAATTCACCCCACCGGACGGCCGGATCACCGTCACGGCCGCCCCCCGAGGGCATTTCTGGGAGATCGAAGTAATCGATACGGGAATCGGCATCCCGCATAAATTCCGTGAGGAAATCTTCACAGGCTTTGTCCGCGCACCGAATGCCACCAGTGGCGGCTATCCCGGCACCGGTCTGGGGCTCGCCATCAGCCGCACCGTCGTCCAGCTCCACGGCGGCACCCTCACCGCGGGCGGCACCGAGGGCGAGGGCGCGGCCTTCCTGATCCGGCTGCCCGTCACCGGGCCCGGCCCCGACACGGCACCCACCGGGGAGACCCCGCCATGAGCCGCGTCCTGGTGGTCGAGGACGACCCCGACCTCGCCCTCGCCCTGCGCACCCTCCTCGGCCGCGCCGGCTACGAGGTCATCCACGCCGACAACGGCCGCGACGGGCTGCGGCTGCTCTTCGCCGAACGGCCCGCGCTGATGCTCCTCGACGTCGGCCTGCCCCAGCTCAACGGCTGGGAGGTGCTGGAGCGCACCCGGGACCTCAGCGACCTGCCCGTCCTCCTGCTCACCGCCCGCGGCGCCGAGACCGACCGGGTCCGCGGGCTGCGCGCCGGGGCCGACGATTATCTGCCCAAGCCCTTCGGCAACGACGAGCTCCTCGCCCGCGTCGAGGCCCTGCTGCGCCGGACCGCGCCCACCCGCTGGGCCGGCGACTCCTTCGACGACGGCCTGCGGCTCGTGCCGGAGCGGCGCTCCGCGGTCTGGCAGGGGCACGAGGCGCGGCTCAGCGACATCGAGTACCGGCTGCTCCAGGTGCTCGTCCGCAACCGGGGGCGGGTGCTCACCACCGACCAGCTGCTCGACCGCGTCTGGGACGACCCGGAGGGGACGGGCCGCGAGCGCGTGAAGTTCGCCGTCCTGCGGCTGCGGCGCAAGCTGCGGCAGGCGGCGGGCGACGAGGCCGCGGATCCGCTGGAAGCGGTCCGCGGCCTGGGCTACCGCTACCGCACGGGCGAGTAGCTCCCGGGGCTCCGCCCCGAACCCCGGGACCAAAGTCCCGAAAGTCGCGTTCGCGGCAATCGCAACCGTCCGACAACCAAGCCCCATCCAGACCCGCAACCAACCCCTCGCACTCTCGGAGCTGTCCTCGCCGTCAGCCCCAGGAGTCACCCCGTGTCGCACCTCCCCGCCCGTAGCGTCGCTGTCGTCCTCGGTACCCGCCCCGAGCTCGTCAAGCTCACGGACCTCGTCCGCCTGCTGGGCCCCGCGGCCCACCTGGTGCACACCGGTCAGCACTACGACGAGGAGCTGTCCGGCCGTTTCCTCACCGAGCTCGGCCTTCCCGAGCCGACCTTTCTGACCGGTATCGGCGGGCAGCCCCGCGCCGTGCAGATCTCCGCCGCGCTCGCCCAGCTCGACGAGCTGTTCACCACCGAGCCGCCGCTCGCCGTCGTCGTCCAGGGCGACACCAACGCGGCCCTCGCCGGGGCGCTCGCCGCGAACTCCCGCGGCATCCCGCTGCTGCACGTCGAGGCCGGGCTGCGCAGCCACGACCGCAACATGCCCGAGGAGCACAACCGCGTCCTCATCGACCGCATCGCCGACGTGCTGTGCGCGGCGACCGAGGACAACCGCGCCAACCTCCTCGCCGAGGGCGTCGACGACGCGCGCGTCGCCGTCACCGGCAACACCGTCGTGGAGGCCGTGCACGGCCAGCTGCCGGACGCCGCCGCCCGCGCGGAGCTCGTCGAGCGGCACGGGCTGACCGCCGACTCGTACGTCCTGGCCACCGTCCACCGGCCCGAGAACACCGACTCCGTGGCCGCCCTCCGGGCGATCTTCACCGAGCTGTCGGCGCTCGCGGAGTCCGTCCCCGTCGTCGTGCCGCTGCACCCGCGCACCCGGGCCCGGATCGCGGCCGCCGGCCTGGAGGGCCTGCTCACCGGACTGACCGTGTGCCGCCCGCTCGGCTACGGCGAGTTCCTCGCCCTGGCCCGCCACGCGGCGCTCCTGGTCTCCGACTCCGGCGGCATCCAGGAGGAGTGCACCGTGCTGGGCCGCCCGCTGGTCGTCGTCCGCCGCTCCACGGAGCGCCCGGAGGCCATGGCGGACTTCGCGGACCTGGTGGAGCCGGGCCCGCAGATCGGCGCCGCTGCCCGCCGCCGGCTCGCCGAGGGCCCGGCGGGCCTGGCCCGGCTGGCGTCGCTGCCGAGCCCGTTCGGCGACGGCAGCGCGTCCGAGCGCATCGTCGCCCTGCTCGCCGCCGTCGCGGCACCGGAACGGCTCGCCGTGGCGGCGTAACGCCGGCCCGACGCCCCCGCGACCGCCCTCCCCCCGCACCCCCCGGAGTCCCGCCCCCATGTTCGACAGCCCCCTCCTGTTCGTCTTCCCCTTCTTCCTGCTGCTCTGCTTCCTGCTCTACTGGGCCGGTGCGCGGACCTCGTACCTCCGGCGACCCGAGGTCGAGGACGGCAACGCCGCCGCGTTCGACTGGCACTTCTTCGTGCCGTGCCGGGACGAGGAGGCCGTGATCGGGACGACCGTCGACCGGCTGCGCGCGGACCACCCAAGTGCCCATGTGTGGGTCATCGACGACGACAGCGACGACCGCACCGGCGCGATCGTCGCCGAGCTCGGCGAGACGGACCGCCGCGTCCACCTCGTGCGCCGCCACCGGCCCAACGCCCGGCTGGGCAAGGGCGCCGCGCTCAACGCCGCGTACGACGAGCTGAACGAGTACCTGTCGGAGGACGTCGACCGCGAGCGCGTCGTCGTGTGCGTCATCGACGCCGACGGCCAGCTCGACCCCCGTGCCCTGGACCGCGTCAGCGGCCCCCTCGGCTTCGGCGACCCGGAGACCGGCGGCGTGCAGGTCAGCGTGCACATGCGCAACGCCGACGACCCGCGTCCGCTCCCCGACCGCGGCCGCCTGCGCAACGCCTTCGCCCGCCTGCTCGTCCGCATGCAGGACATGGAGTTCTCCGTCTCCAACGCCGGCATGCAGCTGCTGCGCGGCCGCACCGGCTCCGTGGGCCTGGGCGGCAACGGCCAGTTCACCCGGCTCGCGTCCCTGGACCGGATCGCGGCGGCCGAGCGCCGCCCCTGGCAGCGCGGCGCGCTCCTGGAGGACTACGAGCTCGGCCTGCACATGATCCTCAACGGCGACCGAATAACCCACATAGCGGACACCTGGGTCTCGCAGGAGGGCCTCCCGCACGGCCGCCGCTTCCTCACCCAGCGCACCCGCTGGGCGCAGGGCAACCTCCAGTGCGTCCGCTACGCGCCCCGCATCGTTTCCTCGCGCCACTACAGCGGCAAGGGCGTCCTGGAGACCCTCTACACCTTCCTCCAGCCGGTCGCGCACCTGGTGACACTCGCCCTCTGCGCGGTCATGTTCGTCCTCCTCGGGCTGACCGTGGCCGACGAGGGCGCGGGCGAGGCGTTCGGCGGCATGCTGTCCCTGTGGCCGCTGGTCGTCGGCCTGGCCGTCGTCTCCGTGCTGCCGTTCGTGCTGTGGGGCCCGGTCTACCGCCGGGACCGCGCACCGGGCCGCTCGCTGCTCGTCTCCCTGCTGTGGGGGCTGGCCCTGTGGCTGTACGCGTACCACCTCTTCCCGGCGTCCGCCCGCGGCTTCGTCCGGATGCTGCGCGGCCGCAACGGCTGGGCGAAGACGCGGCGCAACGCGGAGGTCGTCACCTCCGGCCCGATCGCCGTGGAGAGCTGACCTCGGCCTCCGACAGTTGGCGCCCGCCCGCTGAACAAACCATGATTTGGGCCACACTTGAGCCCCACGGGGCAACCTCCTGACCCCTTCCACCATCTGACCGCCGGGGAAATCATTGCCCGGAGCGGTTCCGGGTGGCGGAAGAGGTCAGGAGCGTTGTGCGGACACCGCAACTCAGCAATCGGATGCACTTGTTGCTGCTCACGGCGTGGACCGTGCTGTGGTTCGCCCTGGTGGAGCCGAGCGGCGGCTTCTCCTGGCACTATCTGCGCACCGGCGGCGAGCTCATCTACGACGGGAGCAACGGGACGGGCGGGCTGAACCTCTACGCCCACCACCCCGAGCTCCAGATGGGCCCCATCAGCTTCCTGGTGGCGGGCCTGTTCAACCCCTTCTCCGAGCACACCGGCCAGTTCCTCGCGGCGGCGTTCATGTCCGCCCTGGGACTGGTCATCGTGGTGCTCGCGGGCCGCAGCGCCGCCACCCACTTCCTGGGCACCGGCACCAACCACCAGCGCCTGCGCCGGCGCGTGCTCATCGCGGGCGCGGCGTTCATCCCCATGTGGATCGAGGTGGCGGTCCGCTTCGGGCACCTGGACGACGTGCTCGCGCTGTTCTTCACCGCGCTGGCCGTCTGGTTCCTGACCCGCTGCAACGCCGCCGCCGTCGGCATCTGCCTCGCCCTCGCCCTGGACTCCAAGCCGACCGCGCTGGCGTTCCTGCCGCTGATCCTCGCCCTGCCCAGGGACCGCTGGATGCGCGCGGTGCTGTGGTGCGTGGGCCTGGTGGCCGTCGCCTGGCTGCCGTTCTTCCTCATGGACCCGCACTCCTTCGCCGCCGCGAAGTTCACGATCCCCAACAACCCGGCGTCCGCGCTGCGCTGGCTCGGCGGAAACACCCCCGAGACCCCCAACTGGGCCCGGCCCGCCCAGGCCGCGCTCGGCCTCACGCTCGGCGCGGTCGCCGTGTGGCGCGGCCGCTGGGCGGGGGTCGTGCTGCTGGGTGCGAACGCCCGCATCCTCCTCGACCCCAGCGTCTACACCTACTACACGGCGTCCGTGCTGCTCGGCACCCTGCTGTGGGACGTGTGCGGGCAGCGGCGCCTGGTGCCGTGGTGGAGCTGGATCGCGCTGATCGTGCTCTACGGCAGCGTCTTCGTCGTCCACGACGACTCGGCGCGCGGCCTGATCCGGCTGCTCTTCGTGGCCGTGTCGACGGTGTACGTGCTGTTCTGGCCGCAGCGCAACCGCAGAAGCCACCGGCCCCTCAACCGGGTGGAGGAAGAGCCCGTGGAGGGCCCCTGGGGCCCCATGTGGGACCCCGGCCGGACCAAGCCGTGGACGCGCTACACCCCCGCGGAAGCGGGACCGTCCGGGCACTCCCCGGGCCACCCCCGCTGATACGCGAAAGCCGCCGCTGCCGGTACGGAACCGGCAGCGGCGGCTTTGTTTCGCTCGGGGGCCTCAGCCCTGCGGCAGGGCCGCCAGCTGGGTCGTGATCCTGCTGATGTCCTCGTCGGCCGGCTCACCTCCGCTCACGCGGAGCGATTCGGCCCCGTCTGCCAGCGGAGCACAGTCCTCTGCCAGACGGGGCCGATTTCTCCAGCCTCAGCCCTGCGGGAGCGCGGCAAGCTGTGCCGAAAGCCGCTCGATGTCAGCCTCTGCTGCGGCAAGCCGCGCCTTGATCTTCTCCACGACGGGCTCAGGAGCCTTGGCCAGGAACGCCTCGTTGTTCAGCTTGGCGTTGGCCTGGGCCTTCTCCTTCTCCGCCGCCGCCATGTCCTTCGTCAGGCGCTTGCGCTCCGCCTCGAAGTCGATGACCCCGGACAGGTCCAGCGCGACCGTGGCGCCCGCGACCGGCAGCGTCGCGGTGGCCTGGAAGCCGTCCTCGGCGGGCTGGAGGCGCAGCAGCTGACGGATCGCGGCCTCGTGCGCCGCCAGGGCGGTGCCGGTCAGGTCGAGCTTCGCCGGGACCCGCTGGCCGGGCTGGAGGCCCTGGTCGGAGCGGAAGCGGCGGACCTCGGTGATGACCTGCTGGAGGTTCTCGATCTCCTGCTCGGCGCCCGCGTCGCGGAAGCCGCTGTCGGCCGGCCAGTCGGCGATGACGACCGACTCCTTGCCGGTGAGCGTCGTCCACAGCGTCTCGGTGACGAACGGGACGACCGGGTGCAGCAGTCGCAGCGTGACGTCGAGGACCTCACCGAGGACGCGGGCCGAGACCTTGGCCTGCTCGCCGCCGCCCATGAAGGTGGTCTTGGACAGCTCGACGTACCAGTCGAAGACCTCGTCCCACGCGAAGTGGAAGAGGGCGTCCGACAGCTTGGCGAACTGGTAGTCGTCGTAGTACGCGTCGACTTCGGCGACTGTGGCGTTGAGGCGGGAGAGGATCCAGCGGTCGGTGGCCGACATCTGCTCGACGGGCGGCAGGTCGCCCTCGACCGTCGCGCCGTTCATCATCGCGAAGCGGGTGGCGTTCCAGATCTTGTTCGCGAAGTTCCGCGAGCCCTGGACCCAGTCCTCGCCGATCGGCACGTCGACACCGGGGTTGGCGCCCCGGGCGAGGGTGAAGCGGACGGCGTCGGAGCCGTACTTGTCCATCCAGTCCAGCGGGTTGACCGCGTTGCCGAAGGACTTCGACATCTTCTTGCCGAACTGGTCGCGGACCATGCCGTGCAGGGCGATGGTGTGGAACGGCGGGGTGCCGTCCATCGCGTACATCCCGAACATCATCATCCGGACGACCCAGAAGAAGAGGATGTCGTAGCCGGTGACGAGGACGGAGTTCGGGTAGAACTTCGCGACGCTGTCGGTCCGCTCGGGCCAGCCGAGCGTGGAGAAGGGCCACAGGCCGGAGGAGAACCAGGTGTCCAGGACGTCGGTCTCCTGGTGCCAGCCCTCGCCGGTGGGCGCCTCGTCGTCCGGTCCGACGCAGACCATCTCGCCGTTCGGCCCGTACCAGACGGGGATGCGGTGGCCCCACCACAGCTGGCGCGAGATGCACCAGTCGTGGAGGTTGTCGACCCAGCCGAAGTAGCGGGACTCCATCTCCTTGGGGTGGATGGCGACGTCGCCGTCGCGGACGGCCTTGCTGGCGGACTCGGCCAGCGGGCCGACCTTGACCCACCACTGCATGGACAGCCGCGGCTCGATGGTGGTCTTGCAGCGCGAGCAGTGCCCGACGGAGTGCTCGTACGGACGCTTCTCGGCGACGATGCGGCCCTCGGCGCGCAGGGCGCCGACGATGGCGCTGCGGGCCTCCAGGCGGTCCAGGCCCTCGAACGGGCCGGGCACGGTGATGACCGCGCGCTCGTCCATGACGGTGAGCATCGGCAGGTCGTGGCGGCGGCCGATCTCGAAGTCGTTCGGGTCGTGCGCCGGGGTCACCTTGACGGCGCCCGTGCCGAACTCCGGGTCCACGTGCTCGTCGGCGACGACCGGGATCCGGCGGCCGGTCAGCGGCAGCTCGATCTCCGTGCCGACCAGGTGCCTGTAGCGCTCGTCCTCGGGGTGGACGGCCACGGCGGTGTCACCGAGCATCGTCTCGGCGCGGGTCGTGGCGACGACGATCTCCGAGTCCCCGGAGCCGTAGCGGATCGAGACGAGCTCGCCGTCGTCGTTCTGGTACTCGACCTCGATGTCGGAGATCGCGGTGAGGCAGCGCGGGCACCAGTTGATGATGCGCTCGGCGCGGTAGATCAGCTCGTCGTCGTAGAGCTTCTTGAAGATCGTCTGGACGGCCTTGGAAAGGCCCTCGTCCATGGTGAAGCGCTCGCGGGACCAGGCCACACCGTCACCCAGGCGGCGCATCTGGCCGGAGATCTGCCCGCCGGACTCGGCCTTCCACTGCCAGACGCGCTCGACGAACGCCTCCCGGCCGAGGTCGTGGCGGGACTTGCCCTCCTTGGCGAGCTCGCGCTCGACGACGTTCTGCGTGGCGATGCCGGCGTGGTCCATGCCGGGCTGCCACAGCACCTCGTAGCCCTGCATCCGCTTGCGGCGGGTGAGGGCGTCGATCAGCGTGTGCTCGAAGGCGTGGCCCAGGTGGAGGGAGCCCGTGACGTTCGGCGGCGGGATGACGATCGTGTACGGCTCTTTGTCGCTCTTCGCGTCCGCCTCGAAGTAGCCCCGCTCCACCCAGCGCTCGTACAGCGGCCCCTCTACGTCGGCCGGCGCGTACTGGGTCGGCAGTTCGGGGTTGCTGTCGTTCGGCCCGCTGTCGGGGCGCTGAGTGTTCTCGGTCACGGGAGGAGTCTACGGGGGCGTGTGCGGGGGTTACGAATCCATTCCGGGCCCCGGGACGGGGCCCGGCGGCACCGTCGGAAAGGATGGCGTGGAACTGATCTTCCGCGACACGCAGAGGCGACGATGAGCGAGCACCAGCCGGGCCCGTACGGGATGCCGCCGCAGCAACCGTACGGGATGCCGCCGCAGCAACCGAACCCCTACAGCCAGGGCGGCTCCCCCGGCTTCCCGCCACCCCCGCCGGCCGCACCGCCCGCCGCGCCGTACGGTGCCCCGCCGCAGCCCGGCCCGTACGGCGCGCCGCAGCAGCAGCCGGGCGGCTGGGGGCCGCCCGGCCAGTACCCGCCGCCGGTACCGCCGCAGAGCGGCGGGGGCAAGGGCAAGGCGATCGGCATCGCCGTCGCGGCGCTCGTCGTGGTCGGGGCGATCGTGGGCGGCGTCGTCCTCTTCACCGGGAACGACAAGAGCGGCGGCGACAGCGCCAAGGCCGGGGCCGACGCCTCGCCCGGCACCCCGGAGAACAGCGTCTCGCCCAGCGCCACCGCGATCGCGCGGGCGCGCTACAAACTCACCGCGCCCGACACGCTCGCGGACGACTACAAGAAGGACACGAGCGACCTCGGTTCCGGCTTCGACTCCAAGGCCCTCGACGAGCTCAAGGGCTTCGGCATGGCCGACCCGCAGGGTGCCAACGGCAACTACAAGTCCGGTACGGACAAGCGCGCGCAGAAGATGCTGCGCTTCTCCGGCGCTTGGGGCGCCTCGGTGCGCAGCCCCGAGGCGCTGGTGGACGGCCTGTTCAAGAGCGCGACGGACGGGGCCGCGAAGGAGACCGACCCCAACGAGAAGATCGAATTCGAGGACAGCCCACGCCGGATGAAACCGGACGGGCTCGGCGACGACACCGTGCTGAAGTGCCAGATGACCAAGCAGAGCCTCGGCCCGACGACCGGCAAGACCCTCAGGATGCCGCTGTGCATCTGGGCCGACAGCAGCACCGTCGGCACGGTGTTCGCCCTGGACACCTCGCTGATCGTGCAGGGCCAGGACCTCAGCCTCGACTCGGCCGCCGGCAGGGTCGCGACGTTCCGCGAGCGCGTACGGGTGCCGGTGCGGAGCTGACGGGGCGACTGTTCCAGAACTGTTGCCGCCCCGAGGTAAGGCCCGCGTAAGTCGTCGGGGAGGATGGCGGGCCTGTCACGAGCCACGGATCGAATCGAGTCACGATGAGCTACAACCAGCCGGGCCCCTACGGCGCTCCCCAGCAGCCCCAGCAGCCGGGGCCGTACGGTCCCGGCGGAGCCGCGGGCCAGCCCGGTTACGGTTACCCGCAGCAGCCCCCCGCCTCGCCGTACGGCCAGCCCCCACAGCCAGACCCGTACGGCCAGCAGCCACCGGCCCCGCCGTACGGCGCCCCGCAGCAGGGCGGTTGGGGCCAGCCGCAGCCGGGCCCGTACGGCCAGCAGCCTCAGCCCGGCACGCCGGGCCAGTACCCGCAGCCGGTGCCGCCGCAGGGCGGGGGCAAGGGCAAGGCCATCGGCATCACGATCGGCGCGCTGGTCGTGGTGGGCGCGATCGTGGGCGGAGTCCTCTTCTTCAAGAGCGGCGGGGGCGGGAGCGGCGGAAAGGTGGCGCCTTACACGATCGTGCTGCCGGATTCGTTGCTGGACGGGAAGTACAACAAGCAGCAGAACGTGCCTGACATCACCCCGAAGCTCACCGAAGGCGACAAGGCCAAGGCGCTGGGCATCACCAATGGCACGGAGGTCGCGGCGGCCTACAAGAACGCCGAGCAGCAGGGTCTGAGCGTGCGTGGCGTTTACGGCGAGGTGGCTGACCCACAGAAGGCGGTCGACGCGGTGTTCGCCCAGATGGACGAGAACTCGAAAAAGCTCGGGCCAGGCACCAACATCGAGACCATCGCACCCGTCACCGAGTTCCACCCGAGCGGTTTCGACGGCGCAGTAATGAAGTGCAGGACGGTGAAGGTCAACGTGACCATGGGGTCCATCAGCTCCACCGCCGAGGGTTCGACGTGCGTTTGGGGCGACTCCAGCGCGATCGGACTCGTCACGCACTCGGTCACCAAGACCTCCGGCGGCATCACCGGTGGCGCCACCACCACCGCGACCGGCAACGCGATGTCGGCAAAGGACCTGTCCGAGGCGACGGCTAAGGTACGCACCGAAGTACGCAAGGGCAAATAGCACTAATAACCTAAAGACCTAAATACGCGACACCCGGCCACGGTTGAATACCCGGGGCGCCGCCGCCAATCCCCGATCAGGTCGACCGACGGCGCCTACACATAACGCTGCTCCGGGACACCCTCTCCAGTAGGCCAGCACAATCGACGAGGGGACAAACAGTCCGAATGCCCCAGCCAGCGACTTCACCCCTAGTGAGCGTTGGCCAACGTTTGGTAGCTTGATCAACATCGTCGCCAACCACGCGACGCACAGGCATCAAACGTGAAGCGAGGGCAAATGCGCAAGATAGTTCAGCGAGCAGCTGTAGCAGCAGGCATGATCATGGCTGCAGGCACACTTCAGCTGGCCACAAGCACCTCGGCGGAAGCCACGCCCGCCCAGTGCGACTCCTATCTGCAGGCCAAGGGATACAACGTGGGGCCCAAGGTAAATGCCGCGTGTTCCATGGCCAACGGCGGCGGATTCTGGGACACGGACATAGAATCCTGCAAGTTTAATTTGATAGGCCTGGGCGTTCGCCCCGAGCACGCAAAGTTTGCCTGCGAATACTAAACTGTCTCACGGTCGCCCAGACCACCAGCGCATACGACTGTCAGCCTCGCCCCAGCCGGGCAGCGAGCCACACGCAGCCAGTCGTTGCCACAGGCGGTGAGAGGGGCTTTCCTGGAAGGGAGCGCCCCGCTCACCGCACTCGGGTAGACCTTGTCACCCGTACCAGATGCGCCGACGACGTGATGTTCGCGAAGGAGCTGGCCAACACCACGGCCAGGATTCGCGACGAGATGCACAAGAACAAATAGCTTTCGAGCCCATCGATCGCGTATGGGATCCTGAGCGCTCCGCCGGCGTGGCCCGCGAGGGCCCGCCAGGGGGTTCCCGTCAGAGCGCGCCCGGCCGTCGCGCCGCATTCCTGAGGGGGAACCAGTGAGCCACGCCCAGCCCGGCCCGTACGGCGGACCGCAGCCGCCCCAGCCGCCGAATCCTTACGGCCACCAGCAGGGCTACGGCTATCCGCAGCAGGCGCCGCACGGCCGGCCCGGTCCGTACACGCAGCCGCAGCCGAGCCCCTACGGGCAGCAGCCGTACCCCGGAATGCCCGGCCCGTACCCGCCGCCGATACCCCCGCAGCGCGGCGGCGGCAAGGGCAAGGCCATCGGCATCACGGTCGCCGCGCTCGTCGTGGTCGGGGCGATCGTCGGCGGCATCACCGTGCTGATGAAGAGCAGCGGGAGTTCCTCCGTCGCGGACGACGGCAAGCGCTACAAGCTGACAGCACCGGACAAGGTCCTCACCGAGTACGACAAGGACCCTGAGTTCCATGATCAGGATGTCTTCAACACCCCGGGGGCACGTCGCGATCTCCGCATCATGGGCGTGAAGAACCCGGAGTCCAATGCCTCGGCATACAGGACCGAGAACATCCCCGAGCGGAAGATGATGCGGATCATCGGCATCTGGGGCGACATCAAGAAACCCGAGAACTTCGTGGACGCCATGTTCAAGAGCCTGGCGAGGTCCGCGACGGCCACCAAGGTGGAAGGCACCCCGCAGACCGTCACGCCGCCCGGCTTCGACGGCGCGATGAAGTGCCAGTACACGCACCCCAACGACGGCAGTGGCACCACTGTCCTCCCCCTGTGCATCTGGGCGGACCACAGCACGGCCGGCGTGGTCTACGTGGGCGATATGAAGCGCTCCGGCTCGGGCATCAAGATCCCGTTCGACGAGGCCGCCGGGATCGCGGCCAAGCTGCGCGCGGAGATCCGCGTCGAGATCAAGAAATGACCACCCGGACCGAGGTCATCTCCCCCACCTGCCCGCCGAGTTGGACGCCTGCACCTTCGCACTGAGCAACTCGGTATCGGTGGCGGCCCGGACGGCTTCGCGGTGCGCCTCCCATTCCCTGCCGGACGCGACGGGCCGAAGCCGTACCCAGTCCCCGTCCCACTCCACGACCTGCCCGACCTTCCGCTCCAGCTTGTCCACGACGAACGCGCCGATGCCAGGCACCGCTTCACGCTCCTCCGCACAGCAGTCGCACGAGCGCAGGCGCGAGCTGGGCTTGATGTCGATCCCGTGGGCGGTGGCCCACATGTAGACGCCGCAGGCAGGCTCTTGCACGATCGGCTCCGCCGGTGCCACGACGGGCGCGGCGGTAGGTGGTGCGACGGGGGCGGATGTCCGCGCTACCCGCACCTTGGCGAACCACCGAGAGATAAAGTGACGCATGTCGACGCTCCTTATCAAGGTTCAGCGTTGGCCACACCCCCGGGGCCGGTTGCAGCGGCCGCCGGGGTCTTCTGTGTTCCAAGGAACATACTAGGCGTACTAGGTACCTGACGGATCGACTGTGACACGATAGTGTGCGTAGCGTGGTCATGTGATCGAATTTGTTCCGGACATCCCGCGCTGGCGCCAGGTGGCCGAGGTCATCCGGCAACGCATCAAGGACGGCACCTACCCGCCCCGCTCGCGCGTGCCGTCCGTGGTCAAGCTCGTGGAAGAGTTCGGCATCGCCACCGCGACGAGCCAGAAAGTATTCAACGCGCTGCGCGCCGAAGGCCTGATCTATACCGAGCCGGGACTGGGCTCGTTCGTCTCGAAGCAGCTGCCACCCGAGACAACAGAGCTCGCGGAAAAGTCCTGACGCTGCCAGGGGACAATGACCAGGGCCCGGGCCATCACCTCCGCCGCCGTCGCGCTCGGTGTCGCGGCGGCGGCCACAGCTGCCGTCGTCCTGCTGGGCGGCGGCTCCTCCCCCACGACGACCCTGATCACCCCGCCGACGCTGGCCGGCGGCGCGTACCGCCTCACCGCCGGCACCGCGGAGCTGGAGAAGCAGGGCATCAGCATCCAGTCCGGACTGCCGAAGGGGGCGGTCTCCGTGCTGGCCCGCTACACCCGTGCGGACGACCCGGCGGCGACGCTGTCCCTGTCGGGGGCGTACGGCCGGACCGGCGACCCGGCCACGGTCCTGGACGGCATGCTCAACGGCTTCGAATCCGGCCCCGGCTCCCCCGAAGTGACCACGCCCCGCCGCGACTTCACCCCCACCGGCGGCCCGCCCCTGTCCTGCGAGGTCGTACGCCTCGACGCCCGCGTCTACGCCCCGGCGTGCGCGTGGGCGGAGAAGACGGACGCGGCTTTGCTGATCTCCTTCGACCCGAAGCGGACGACGCCGGGGACGGTGAATCTATCGGCCTTCGCCGGATTCACGGCGGACGCCTACCGATCCGTACGTAAACCCGGCTGAACTGGCGGAGTTGACGTCCGCCCATGACGCGCTCGAGGGTCGCACTCCCAGGTCCACTCATGGGTCACGCCAGAACCTCGGCACGGGCCTCGTCGACGAGAGTGCCGATCTCGGTGATCACAGCTCGCACCGTCTCGGGCTCCAAGCACGCATCGACCACGGCTTCCAACTCGTGGAAGCGGGCCGCCCGTACGGGGTCGCGCTCCATGGCCACGACGATGCCCCAGTACTCGGTGAACGATCGCAGCGGAACAGTGCTGTCCAGCTTCTGTGCCTGAGTGGCCGCGTGAACCAAGTGCTCGTTCAGTTCATCGAGCCGAGTGGGAACGAGCCAGGCGACGGCAGCCCGCAGACTTTCCGGAGTCAGTGGCGGCATGGGCATCGCACCGGCAGAAGACACAGGCTGAGCGCTCATGTCCCCATACTTCCACCGGCAGCACTCCCGCAGGACTAAGACAAAGGGCGCCCGGCACGATCACCGGGCGCCCCCTACATCCACAAGCTCACGCGCTCTTCTCGTGCCGTTCGTCCTTGCCTACGATCCGCAGTTCGCGCGGGACCAGGGTCGGGTTGACGTTGGAGTGGACGACGTCCTCGGTTACGACTCCCTGCCGCGCGATTGCTCTGACCAGCGGCACACCGTTGGCGAGAACCTGGCCGAGGCCCTGTGGCGGCAGCCCGCCGCCCCGGGGATATCGAGCGGGATCACTGAGAGCCCAACACACGCACGCCGCCTCCTGGAGGTCCGCCCATGGGCGGGGCCGGGCCTGCGGATCGACCACGCCGCCGGGGCCATGGGGCGGCTCCGGCGGCGAAGGGCGGGGTCAGCAGTCGTCGCTGCCGCCCCGCCAGTCCAGATTGTCGCCGGACATCCAGCCGGTGTCGTTGGTGCCCGCGACGCGGCCGTAGACCCAGAGGTGGTTGTACACGTTATAGGTGTGGCACCAGATCCAGATCTCGGTCCCGTAGGAGACGCTCCGCCAGGTGTCGCACGCCGCGTACGGCCCGGCCTTGAGGTTGTACGTGCCCTTCATGAAACCCCAGGAACTGCCAGGAGTGTGATGGGTGATGCTGTGGTCGCAGTCGACCGAAATCTTTGTGGAGTCGACCGGGTCGGCCGCGTTCGCCGTGGAAGCCCCGACGAACGCACCGCTCACCGACAGCACGACCACGGCCAGAGAGGCCAGTTGACGTCTGAGCACGATCTGTCTCCTTCCCTCGGCCTCGGCGAAGCGCCGTAGGGCCGGCGGACCAAAGGAACGCAGTGCTCTCCTTGCTGCCCGGCAGCCAAGCAGCATGATGTTGGAGTGTCAACTCCCCTGCGGGACGCAGGATTTACGCGTCGACCTTGGGGCAAGTAGCCGCCGGTCGGCCGCCCTCTCACCGATCGGCGGTCCGCAAGCGAAGTGCCTTACTGGTCAGGATGAACCGCCTGGACGCCGGTGCCCTCGTACAGGTCGGGTTTCAGGGTGAGCAGAAAACGACCGGTGACGAAGCGGGCCGAGGGCCGCGCCATGTGGACCGCGTGGGCTGCGGACCAGTCATGCCCGGCGCGTACCAGTTCCGCAGCCGTACGGGCGGCATCGCTGTCGAAGGGCTCAGTAGTGATGAATCGCAGACCCGTGATGTGCGACAGAACGCCCGGCCTTCCGGCGTCGGCGACCGCCAATGCCAGCACGGGGGCATAGAGAGTGCCGAGTCCGCCGGAGGCCTGGACGTAGAAGGCCAGCATGGCTTCATTGGCCAGGTCCTTGGGATCGTGCAAGGCTCCGGCGGTGGTGTGGTCGAGGACGACCGCGATGGGGCTCACGCGGCTTTCGGACCTTGATCGGCCAAGCGCTCCAGCAGCGTACGGGCCCGCTCCTCGGCCTCGGGGCTGACGGTGACTCCCAGAGCCTGCTCAAGCTCCCGACGAGCCTGGGCCGCTCGCTCCTCCAGCTCGGACCGGGTCGGCTCGTTCCGGGCAAGGTCTTCGACCAGGCCACGGATGGTGGTGTCGTGCTCAGCCGCTAGGACAGCCAGGCGGTCCCGCGCGCTCACACTCACTTTAATGCTCGTGTCATCTGCCATACTCCGACTCTACCTCCGGTAGAGCACCCTTCGCAGGCCCTTGAAGAATGCGCGACATCATGACGGGAGACCTCTGGTGAACCATGCGCGCTGGAAGCTCACCCGCGAGCGGAAGCTCGCCCAAGGCGGTACAGAGTCGCCGGAGGTCGAGGCCATCCGTACGGAGATCCGCATGGCCTTCGACCTCGGACAAGCTATCCACGGCCGGCGCACCGAACTCGGCATCTCCCAGACCGAACTCGCCAGGCGGGCGCACATGACTCAGCCGCAAGTTTCCGGGCTCGAACTCGGAGGAACCGTGCCGACGCTCCCTCTGCTCGCGCGGCTCGCGAAGGCTCTCGACGCATCGCTGAACATCGCTCTGGACGGAGACACGACTTCCGTCACCTTCACACCGCACGCCGCATGAGAAGAGGCGCCCGGCCAACAAGCCGGGCGCCCCCTAAAAGCGTCGAGCGCTACGCGCTCTTCTCGTGCCGTTCGTCCTTGCCGACGATGCGCGGTTCGCGCGGGACCAGGGTCGGGTTGACGTTGGAGTGGACGACGTCCTCGGTGATGACGACGCGGGCGACGTCCTTGCGGGACGGGACCTCGTACATCACGGACATCAGGACCTCTTCCATGATGGCGCGCAGGCCGCGCGCGCCGGTGCCGCGCAGGATCGCCTGGTCGGCGATCGCCTCCAGGGCGGGGCGGTCGAACTCCAGCTCCACGCCGTCGAGTTCAAACAGCCGTTGGTACTGCTTCACCAAGGCGTTGCGCGGCTCGACGAGGATCTGGAGGAGCGCCTCGCGGTCGAGGTTGTGGACGCTGGTGATCACGGGGAGGCGGCCGATGAATTCGGGGATCATGCCGAACTTCACCAGGTCCTCGGGCATGACCTCCTGGAACTGGTCGCTCGCCTCGATCTCGCGCTTGGAGCGGATGGTCGCCCCGAAGCCGATCCCCTTGGCGCCCGCGCGCGACTCGATGATCTTCTCCAGGCCGGAGAAGGCGCCGCCGACGATGAAGAGGACGTTCGTCGTGTCGATCTGGATGAATTCCTGGTGCGGGTGCTTGCGGCCGCCCTGCGGGGGGACCGAGGCCGTGGTGCCTTCCAGGATCTTCAGCAGGGCCTGCTGGACGCCCTCGCCCGACACATCCCGTGTGATCGACGGATTTTCGCTCTTTCGGGCGACCTTGTCGATCTCATCGATGTAGATGATGCCGGTCTCGGCCTTCTTGACGTCGTAGTCAGCGGCCTGGATCAGCTTCAGCAGGATGTTCTCGACGTCCTCGCCGACATAGCCGGCCTCCGTCAGCGCCGTGGCGTCGGCGATCGCGAAGGGGACGTTCAGCATGCGGGCGAGCGTCTGCGCGAGGAGGGTCTTGCCCGAACCCGTGGGGCCGAGCAGCAGGATGTTGGACTTGGCGAGCTCGATGCCGTCGTCGCGGTTGTGGCCGGCGTTCTCCCCGGCCTGCACGCGCTTGTAGTGGTTGTAGACGGCGACGGAGAGGGCCTTCTTGGCCGCCTCCTGGCCCACCACATAGCCCTCGAGGAACTCATAGATCTCACGGGGCTTGGGGAGCTCCTCCCACCGCACCTCGGAGGTCTCCGCCAGCTCTTCCTCGATGATCTCGTTGCAGAGGTCGATGCACTCGTCGCAGATGTACACACCAGGCCCCGCGATGAGCTTCTTCACCTGCTTCTGGCTCTTCCCGCAGAACGAGCACTTGAGCAGATCGCCGCCGTCACCGATGCGTGCCACGAGGTGCTTCCCCTTCGCCTGGGATCCGCCTTGCTCTGCGAACCCGGGTGCTTGCCTATCGACGGTACCTTGCCGGGCCCCCCGAGCGGGCCCCCCTTGGCCCTACTCGGTCCAAGGGGGTTGCCGGCGGCACGGTGGCCGGACCGAAAACGGTCAGGCCGAAACGGACGTCTTGCGCGTCGAGACGATCTGGTCCACCAGACCGTACGCGAGCAGCTCGTCGGCGGTGAGGATCTTGTCCCGCTCGATGTCCTCGCGGATCTTCTCGATCGGCGTGGTGGAGTGCTTGGCCAGCATGTCCTCGAGCTGGGCGCGCATCCGGAGGATCTCGTTGGCGGCGATCTCCAGGTCGGAGACCTGACCGCGGCCGGTCTCGCTGTACGGCTGGTGGATCAGGACGCGGGCGTTCGGCAGCGCCATGCGCTTGCCCGGCGTGCCGGCGGCGAGCAGCACGGCGGCGGCGGAGGCCGCCTGGCCCATGCAGACCGTCTGGATGTCCGGCTTCACGAACTGCATCGTGTCGTAGATCGCGGTCAGCGCGGTGAAGGAGCCGCCCGGCGAGTTGATGTAGATCGAGATGTCGCGGTCCGGGTCCATCGACTCCAGGCACAGCAGCTGCGCCATGACGTCGTTGGCCGAGGCGTCGTCGATCTGGACGCCGAGGAAGATCACCCGCTCCTCGAAGAGCTTCGCGTACGGGTCGTACTCGCGCACGCCCTGCGAGGTGCGCTCGACGAAGCGCGGGACGATGTAACGGGAGTCGGCCTGGGGGCCGGTGTAGAGGCCGCTGCCGGCGTTGTTGTTCATCTGCGTGTTCACCATCCTGGTGGCGTTCTGTGGGCCGGGGGGTTCGCTGCTGCGGGTGTGCGCCGGGAGCCGTCAGGCCCCGGTGCCGCCCCCGCCCGGAACGCCTGCGGCGGTCTTCATGACCTCGTCGATGAGGCCGTACTCCTTGGCCTCCTCGGCGGAGAACCAGCGGTCGCGGTCGGAGTCGTGGGTGACCTGCTCGACGGTCTGGCCGGTGTGGAGCGAGGTGAGCTCCGCCATCCGCTTCTTGGTGTACAGCAGCCGCTCGGCGTGGATCTTGATGTCCGTGGCGGAACCCGCCAGGCCCGCGGAGGGCTGGTGGATCAGGATCTCGGCGTTCGGCAGCGCGAAGCGCTTGCCGGGGGTGCCGGCGCTCAGCAGGAACTGACCCATGGAGGCGGCGAGGCCCATGGCGATGGTGACCACGTCGTTCTTGATGTACTGCATGGTGTCGTAGATCGCCATGCCGGCCGTGATCGAGCCGCCGGGGCTGTTGATGTAGAGGTAGATGTCCTTGTCCGGGTCCGCGGCAAGGAGGAGCAGCTGCGCCGTGATCTTGTTGGCGATGTCGTCGTCGACCGGCTGGCCGAGGAAGATGATTCGTTCCCCGAGCAGTCGGTTGTAGACCTGGTCGCCAAGGCCACCGAAGCTCGGCTCGCCGGCGGCGGCGGAAGGCATCAGATTCGTCACGTATCCACCTGCTCGTTGTTCGACGGCCCCGCGAGCCGTCTCAGCGTCTTCTTAAGGGGTGAGGTCGGGCGCGCCATCCGGGCTTCCGCGTCGCGCTTCCGGGACTCCCCTGCCCCCGTATCTACGGACCCTAACGCGCTGGTAGGCGGGTGCCATCCCGCATCAGGAACTGTTCGCTCTGAGCGCAGGTTCCCCGGGGCCCACAGGA
>NZ_BAAABW010000001.1:155611-264864 GCF_039521185.1 Streptomyces blastmyceticus
CGGAGGAGGTGCCACGACCGGGCCCGGTCACGAGAGGGGTGAGGCTCAGGCCTCGGTGCCCTCGGCGGCCTCGACGACCTCGGTGGCGGCCTCGACCGTCTCGCCGGTCTCGTCCTCGTCGTCCAGGTCGACGACCTCGCCGTTGCCGTCCTTGACCGTGGCGGCCTCGACGACGGCCGCGAGGGCCTTGCCGCGGGCGACCTCGCCGACGAGCATCGGCACCTGGCCACCCTCGACGACGGCCTGGGCGAACTGGTCGGGGCTCATGCCGGAGGACTGGGCACGGCGCATGAGGTGCTCGGTGAGCTCCTCCTGGCCGACCGACAGCTTCTCCTTGTTGACGATCTCGTCCAGGATGAACTGGGTCTTGATGCCCTTCTCGGCCTGCTCCTTGAGCTCGGCGTCGAACTCCTCGGCGGTCTTGCCCTGGATCTCCAGGTACTTCGCGAGGTCCAGGCCCATCTGGCCGAGCTGGTGGTGCTCGAGGTTGTGCTTACGGGTGTTGACCTCGTCCTCGAGCAGCTTCTCCGGCATCGGGACCTCGACCAGCTTGATCAGCTCGTCGAGGACCTTCTCCTGGGCCTGCGTGGCCTGGTCGAACTTCTTCATCCGGGCGAGGCGCTTGGCGCTGTCGGCGCGCAGCTCCTCCAGGGTGTCGAACTCGCTCGCCAGCTGGGCGAAGTCGTCGTCCAGCTCCGGCAGTTCGCGGGCCTTGACGGCGGTGACGTCGACCTTGACCTCGGCCTCCTTGCCCTCGGCGGAACCGCCCTTGAGCTCGGAGGTGAAGGTGGCGGTGCCACCGGCCTCGAGACCGGTCACGGCCTCGTCGATGCCGTCCAGCAGCTGGCCGGAACCGATGGTGTAGTCGATGCCCTTGGCGACGCCGTCCTCCAGCACCTCGCCGTCGACCTTGGCCTCCAGGTCGACGGTGACGATGTCACCCTCGGCGGCGGCGCGCTCGACCGGGGAGGTGGTGGCGAAGCGGTCGCGCAGCTGCTCGACCGACTTCTCGATGTCCTCGTCGGTGACCTCGACGGAGTCGACGGTGACCTCGATGCCCGAGTAGTCCGGGATCTCCAGGACCGGGCGGATGTCGACCTCGGCGGTGAAGGAGAGCAGCTCGCCGTCCTTCAGCTCCTTGATGTCGACCTCGGGCTGGCCCAGCGGGTTGAGGTCGGCCTCGTTGACCGCCTCGGTGTAGAACTTCGGAAGCGCGTCGTTGACGGCCTCCTCCAGCACCGCACCGCGGCCGAACCGCTGGTCGATGACACGGGCGGGGATCTTGCCCTGACGGAAGCCCTTCACCGTGACCTGCTGGTTGATCTTCTTGTACGCCGCGTCGAGGCTGGCCTTGAGCTCCTCGAAGGGCACCTCAACAGTGAGCCGAACCCGAGTCGGGTTCAGGGTCTCCACGGCGCTCTTCACGGTTCGGTCTCCTTGGGGCTGACTTCTGGGATTCTGCTGATGTCCAGCGGAGTCGCGCCCGGTACAGAGACACACGGGCACGCAGCTTGCATAGTAACCGCAAGCAGTACGAGCCCCACAATGTGATCTTGATTGGTCGGGGTGGCCGGATTCGAACCGACGACCTTCCGCTCCCAAAGCGGACGCGCTACCAAGCTGCGCCACACCCCGTCGGTGCGACACGTAGGGTACATGCCCGCAGGGCTTCCGGCTGCCGATTACGGGCCGGTCGGCGAACGGCACCCCGGGGTGTGCGGTGGAGCGCCCGGACCCGCTACGATGCACAACGTGCCGCACGCCCCTCATGGGGATCGCGGTGCGCGCGGGCGTAGCTCAATGGTAGAGCCCCAGTCTTCCAAACTGGCTACGCGGGTTCGATTCCCGTCGCCCGCTCCACGACGCCTCCGGCTCCGGCCGGGGGCGTTTTTCATGCGCCGGGCGGCGGTCAGAACTTGATGTTGTTTATGGTCTGGGCCAGCGAGTCGAGGAATTTCTGGATCGACGGCGCCATGCCCGTGGAGGCCAGGAAGAAGCCGAAGAGGATCGCGATGATCGCCGGCCCGCCCTTGATGTGGCCCTGGCGCATCAGCACCAACAGCACGATCGCCAGAAGCAGTACACCTGACAGCGAAACGGTGGTCATAGCTGATCACGCCCTCGGTCGGAATCACCCGGCCTGCCCGGAAGTCCTACTGCCCGCAGACCCCTCACGACCACCATCGTGCCATCAACTGGCCTGCTGTTGGGGGCTAGTGACATTTCATCGGTGGATCGTCCAGAAAGCTGCATGGAGAGGATATCGGCCGACTTGGCGGATACCGTGCCGGTTCGGGGTGAATAGCTCAATAGATGGAACGGGGTTTTACCGGCCCTGATTACGCCGCTAGGGTGCCTCGGATGTCCCCCGCCGCCACCCCGCCGCCCCCTTCGGCCGCCTCGACCCCGTCGAGCGCCCGGCCGTCCGCCCCGGCGGCGCCCGCCCCGGCGCAGCGCGATCCCTTCTTCGACAACGCGAAGTACCTGGCGATCGTCCTGGTCGCCCTGGGCCACGCGTGGGAACCGCTGACGCACGGCGGGCGCGCCGCGATGGCGCTGTACCTGACCGTCTACGCCTTCCACATGCCGGCGTTCATCCTCATTTCCGGCTATTTCTCGCGGGGCTTCGACATGAGCCCCGCCAAGGTCAAGCGGCTGATCACGGGGGTCGCCGTGCCGTATGTGATCTTCCAGGTCGCGTACATCTACTTCCAGCACTGGGCGGACAAGGGCACTCCGCCGGATCCGCTGTCGCTGCTGAACCCCTGGTACCTCAACTGGTTCCTGGCCGCGCTGTTCATCTGGCGGCTGACCACGCCGATCTGGAAGCTGATCCGCCGGCCTGTCCCCGTCTCGTTCGCGATCGCGATCATGGCCGCGCTGACACCGGGCATCGGGGTCGACTTCGATCTTCAGCGGGTGCTGCAGCTGCTGCCGTTCTTCGTGATCGGGCTGCACATGAAGGCCGAGCACTTCCATCTGGTGCGGCGGCGCTGGGTGCGGATCGCGGCCGTGCCGGTGTTCGCGGGAGCGATCGCCTTCGCGTACTGGGCGGCACCGCGGATGAACAGCTCGTGGTTCTACCACAACGCCGCCGTCCAGGACCTGCACGCGCCGCTGTGGTCCGCGCCGGTGATGACGCTGGCGATGTTCGGCTGCGCGGCGGTGCTGACCGCGTGCTTCTTCGCCTGGGTGCCGCGCCGCACGGTGTGGTTCACGACGCTGGGCGCGGGGACGCTGTACGGCTATCTGCTGCACGGCTTCCTGATCAAGCTGTCCCGCTGGCAGGAGTGGTACGACGCCTACGCCTGGATCCGCCGGCCGGTCGGCGAGGTCGTGGTGACCCTGATCGCGATCGCGGTGATGACGGCGCTGTGCAGCACGCCCGTGCGGCGGGTGTTCCGCTTCGCGATGGAGCCGAAGATGGAGTGGGCCTTCCGCAAGCAGGCTTGAGTCAGCCGGCGGGCGCGTCCAGGCCGAGAAGGGCGCGCATCCGCGCGTACTTCAGCCGGAGCCGTTCGCGGGTGGCCGGGTCGAGCGCCACGGCCCGCCGGGGGTCGGAGTTGTGGGCGAGGTCCGCCTCCTTGACCAGCAGCGCGCCCGGGGTGGCCAGGATGCGGGCGGCGTACGCCTCCGGTGCCTCGCCCGCCCGCTTGGTGACCGCCAGCACGATGTCCTTGGTCCGCTGCGGCAGGTCGGCCCGCGCCAGCCACTCCTCGGTGACGGCACCGTCCTCGACGGCGTCGTGCAGCCACGCGGCGGCGATCTGTTCATCGCCGCCGCCTCTTTTGCGTACGCCTTCGGCCACGGCGGCCAGGTGCTCCGCGTAGGGGCGGCCTGCCTTGTCCTTCTGCGCGGCGTGCGCTTGCCTTGCGAAGGCTTCTACGGCGTCCAGGGGCATGGGTGGCATGTCGTCTCCGTGAGCGTTGTCCGGGTGCAGGTGCGCCGTCCTCCGGCTGCGGGTCGGTGGGGGCTGATCGCGCAGTTCCCCGCGCCCCCATCAGGTGCGGCAGATCAAGAGCAGCGCTCGGTCGTCGTTGACGTCCTTCGCCACCGCTTCGATCAAGTGCCAGGCCGCGCCCTGGAAGCCGGCGGAGACGTAGCGGTCCGCTTCGCCCGTGAGGCGGTCCATGCCCTCGGTCAGGTCCCGGTCGGACGTCTCGACCAGGCCGTCGGTGAAGAGCATCAGGACGTCCCCCTGGGACAGCTTCCCCTTTATCGGGTTGAACTGGGCTCCGTCGTAGACCCCGAGGAGCGGTCCTTCGGCGGCCTTCTCCTCCCAGCGGCCGGTGCCCGCGCTGAGCTGGAGGCCCGGCAGGTGACCCGCGGAGAACATCTCGTAGTCCCCGCTGTCCAGGTCCAGGACGAGGTGGACGGAGGTCGCGAAGCCCTCGTCCCAGTCCTGGCGGAGCAGATAGCCGTTGGCGGCGGGCAGGAAGGCGTGCGGCGGCAGCGAGCCGAGCAGCCCGCCGAAGGCACCGGACAGCAGGAGGGCGCGCGAGGCGGCGTCCATGCCCTTGCCGGAGACGTCGGTCAGCACGATCTCCAGGGTGCGGCCGCCATTGGTGCGGGCCGCGACCACGAAGTCGCCGGAGAAGGACTGCCCGCCGGCGGGGCGCAGGGCCATCTCCCGGTGCCAGCCGCGTGGCAGTTTGGGGAGCTTGCTCTGGACGCGGATGCGTTCGCGCAGGTCGAAGAGCATGGTGCCGCCGCGCCGCCAGGGCACGCCGACCCGGCTGCGGAACTGCGCGATGAGCAGCCCGAGGAAGCCCACCGCGGCGACGACGAGGATCGTGCCGGGGGTGACCCGGCCGTCGCCGTGCACGGCCCGGTCCAGGGCGTAGGACTCCACGATGAGCGCGACGGCGGACGCCGCGTAGAGGGCCAGCAGGCTGGCGGGGCGCAGCAGGAGGCCGCCCGCCACGATGGGCAGGACGAGCGCGGAGGGCGCGCACCACTCGGGCAGCGCGATGGTGCCGACCGCGAGCGCGGGGACGGTGAGCAGCAGGGCCGCCAGCGCGATCCAGTCGGAGCCGTCGCCGCGGAAGTAGTCGACCCCGGCTTTGCGCATGCTCGTGCGGGCCCGGTGCAGTGCTTTGCGCATCCGGGCCGTCGGGGTCTCCGCACCGCCAGTCATTGCATCGTGACCTTATCCACCCATTCGGCGGTGCGTCGACTCACGCCGCGCCGACGCGGCCGACCGCGGCGGACCTGCGAAGAGCTGGGAGAAGCCGTGGGACGCACCGTGTCGCACGGATGGGCACCATATGCGAAATTCGTTCGCCCGCGCGGGAATCCGCTGCTACTCATGGGCTCATGACGACAGAGTTGCGTGTGCTGCGCCCGGCGGAGTGGGACCAGTGGTACGGGTCGCTGGAGTTGGCGTTCGGCGGCATGCCCGAGCCCGCCGAGGAGCTCGCGCTGTGGCGGGAGCTGACCCTGTTCGACCGGTGGCTGGGCACCTGGGACGGGGATGAAGTCGTGGGCACGACGGGGGCGTTCGACTTCCGGATCGCCGTGCCGGGCGGTGCCCTGGTCCCGGCGGCCGGGGTGACGATGGTGGGCGTGCGGCCGACGCACCGGCGGCGCGGGGTGCTGCGGAGCATGATGCGGCGCCAGTTGGACGACGTCCGGGCCTGGGGCGAGCCGCTCGCCGCGCTGACGGCGTCGGAGCCGGACATCTACGGGCGGTTCGGCTACGGCCCGGCGACGCACCAGGTGCGGGCCCACATCGACACGGACCGGGTGCGGCTTTCCATGCCGGACGGCGCGGACGGCGTGCGGCTCCGCTTGTCGAAGCCCGAGGAGGCGCGCGACGCTTGCGAGGCGGTGTACGCGCGCCGGGTGACCGCCCGGCCCGCGATGCTGGAGCGCCGGCCCGGCTGGGAGGCGCTGCCGTTGCTGGACGCACCGAGCCGCCGCGGTGACGCTTCGCCGCTGCAGTGCGTGCTGGCCGAGGCGGACGGCCGGACCGTGGGCTACGCCCGCTATTCCGTCCGGCCCCGGCCGGACGACGCGCCGTACGGCACGGTGCTGCTGCGCGATGTGGAGGCGCTGACCCCCGCCGCGTACGCCGCGCTGTGGCGCTTCCTGTTCGACCTGGACCTGACCAACGAGATCGTGGCCCGCAACCGGCCGTCCGACGACCCGCTGTGGCAGCTGGTCGACGACGTCCGGCGCTGCCGGCTCGCGTCGGAGGACTCGCTGCACCTGCGGCTGGTCGAGGTGGGGGCGGCGCTGGCGGCCCGTACGTACCAGGCGCCGGTGGACGTGGTGTTCGAGGTCGAGGACGCCTTCTGCCCCTGGAACGCGGGGCGCTGGCGGCTGACCGGTGACACCAAGGGCGCGTCCTGCGAGCGCACGGAGGACCCGGCCGATCTGGCCCTGTCCGTACGGGAGCTGGGCTCGGCGTATCTCGGCGGGGTGTCCCTGATCTCGCTGGCCGGTGCGGGGCGGGTGCGGGAGCTGCGGGAGGGGGCCCTGCACGAGGCGTCGGTGGCGTTCGGCAGCCCGGTGGCCCCGTGGCTGCCGCACGGTTTCTGACGGTGCGGCAGCTTTAGGGTGGTGTGCCGTCAGCGCTGCTGGCAGGCGGGGCACCAGAAGAGGTTGCGGGCGGCGAGATCGGCGGTGCGGATCTCGCCGCCGCAGATGTGGCAGGACTGCCGGGCCCGGCGGTAGACGTACACCTCGCCGCCGTGGTCGTCCACGCGCGGCGGGCGGCCCATGGCCTCGGGTGTGTGCTCGGGGCGCACGGTGTCGATCCTGTTGTTGCGCACGCCCTCACGCATCAGATCGACCAGATCCGACCAGATCGCGTCCCATTCCGGGCGGGTGAGATCGCGGCCGAGGCGGTAAGGGTCGATTCCGTGCCGGAAGAGGACCTCGGCGCGGTAGACGTTGCCGACGCCCGCGATGACCTTCTGGTCCATGAGCAGGGCGGCGACCGTCGTACGGCTGCGGCTGACGCGGGCCCAGGCGGCCTCGCCGTCGTCCTGTGCGCGCAGCGGGTCGGGGCCGAGCCGGTCGTGTATCGCCTGCTTCTCCCCCTCGGTGACGAGGGCGCAGGTGGTGGGGCCGCGCAGGTCGGCGTACGCGGTGGCGGTCGCGAGCCGCAGCCGCACGGTGTCGGTGGGCGGGGGGACGGGGGCGTCGCCGAAGGTGTACTTGCCGAAGAGGCCGAGGTGGATGTGGATCCATGAGTCGGCGTCGCCGAAGCCGAGGAAGAGGTGTTTGCCGTGGGCTTCGGCGGTGGTGAGGGGGGTGCCGTCGAGGAGGGCGGCGCTGTCTGCGAATTTGCCTTGCGGGCTGGTGACACGGAGGGGGTGCCCCTCGAAAAGGTCACGGTGGTCCGCGGCGAGGCGGTGGATGGTGTGCCCTTCGGGCAAGGCATTTCTCCTGCGGAGTGCGGGTTGCTGGTTGGGCGCGGCTTTTGTTCCCCAGCCCCGCCCCTTCCCGAAACCGGGGGAAACCCCCGGACCCCCGAAGCGGCTGCGCCGCTTGTCCTCAAACGCCGGACGGGCTGAAATCAGCCCGTCCGGCGTTCGGTCAGCCCTGCTGCGGGTGGTGGGCCGGGATTTCGGGGAGTTCGCCGGTCTGCTCGTAGTGGGTGAGCATCTCGATGCGGCGGGTGTGGCGCTCCTCACCCGAGTACGGCGTGGCCAGGAAGATCTCGACGAACTTCGTCGCCTCTTCCTGGGTGTGCATCCGCCCGCCGACGCTGATCACGTTGGCGTTGTTGTGCTCACGCCCGAGGGCGGCCGTCTGCTCGCTCCAGGCGAGGGCGGCCCGTACGCCCTTGACCTTGTTCGCGGCGATCTGCTCGCCGTTGCCGGAGCCGCCGATCACGATGCCGAGGCTGTCGGGGTCGGCCGCGGTCCGCTCCGCGGCGCGGAGGCAGAACGGCGGGTAGTCGTCCTGGGCGTCATAGATGTGCGGGCCGCAGTCGACGGGGTCATGGCCATGGGCCGTGAGCCACTCGACGAGGTGGTTCTTGAGTTCGTAGCCGGCATGGTCGGAGCCGAGATACACGCGCATGCGACCGAGTGTGGCACGAGTGGCGACCGAGCTCCGCCTCAGGGCTCGCCGCGCGCTCCCTCGATCACAACGATACGGATTCGACTCTTCCCGATCACACCTTCGAAAAGTTCTAATGCGGGAACTCGTAACCCGAGAACCTTAAGGAACGTACTCATGGCCACATCGCCGACTCCGACAAAGGCGTCGCACACCGGCGCCCCCGGGCAGGCCGACGCGTCGGCCCAGGACGGCCTGAAGGCCGGACTCAAGAACCGTCACCTGTCCATGATCGCCATCGGCGGTGTGATCGGTGCCGGTCTCTTCGTCGGCTCCTCCTCCGGCATCGCCGCGGCCGGCCCCGGCATCCTCATCTCCTACGCGCTCGTCGGCGCGATGGTCGTCTTCGTGATGCGGATGCTCGGTGAGATGGCCGCCGCCAATCCGACCTCCGGCTCCTTCTCCGCCTACGCGGACCGGGCGCTGGGGCGCTGGGCGGGCTTCTCCATCGGCTGGCTGTACTGGTTCTTCTGGGTCGTGGTGCTCGCGGTCGAGGCGACCGCCGGTGCCAAGATCCTGGAGGGCTGGATCCCGGCCGTGCCGCAGTGGGCCTGGGCGCTGATCGTCATGGTGCTGCTGACCGTGACCAACCTGGGGTCGGTCAGCTCGTACGGCGAGTTCGAGTTCTGGTTCGCCGGGATCAAGGTCGTCGCGATCGGCGCGTTCGTGGTCATCGGCCTGCTGGCCGTGTTCGGCGTGCTGCCGGGCGCGCACAGCGACACCGCGGGGATATCGAACCTCACCTCGCACGGAGGATTCCTGCCGAACGGCCCGGGGGCGATCCTCACCGGTGTCCTGATGGTCGTCTTCTCCTTCATGGGCAGTGAGATCGTCACCCTCGCCGCCGGTGAGTCCGAGGACCCGCGGCGCGCGGTCACCAAGGCCACCAACAGCGTGATCTGGCGCATCGGCGTCTTCTACCTGGGTTCGATCTTCGTGGTCGTCTCCCTGCTGCCGTGGAACTCCAAGGAGATCGCCGACAAGGGCAGCTACGTCGCGGCCCTCGACTCCATCGGCATCCCGCACGCCGGCCAGATCATGAACGTGATCGTCCTGACCGCCGTGCTCTCCTGCCTCAACTCCGGCCTCTACACGGCCTCCCGCATGGCCTTCTCGCTGGGTCAGCGCGGCGACGCCCCGCGGGCCTTCTCCCGGGTCAGCAAGAACGGTGTGCCGCGGATCGCGATCCTGGGTTCGGTCGTCTTCGGCTTCGTGTCGGTCGTCTTCAACTACGTGTGGCCCGACACCGTCTTCAAGTTCCTGCTGAACTCCTCGGGCGCCATCGCCCTCTTCGTCTGGCTGGTCATCTGTGTCACCCAGCTGAAGATGCGCGGCATCATCCTGCGCGAGATGCCGGAGAAGCTCGTGGTGCGGATGTGGCTCTTCCCGTATCTGACCTGGGCCACGATCGGCATGATCACCTTCGTGCTCGGCTACATGCTTTATGACGGTGGCGACAACCGTGAGCAGGTGCTGCTCTCGACGCTGCTCGGCGTGATCGTCGTGGGCGTCGGGATTGTCCTGGACCGGCGCCGCCGGGCGGTGAAGGCCGCCGCCGGGCAGTAACCGCAGAGGGACGCGTACGCGTACGGGCCGGGCCCGCACCCTGACTGGATCAGGGGTGCGGGCCCGGCCCGTACGCGTTGCCCGCGGGGGACTCAGCCGCGCCGGCCCAGCAGCTTCCACGCCGCCGGGAGCGCGCCCATCGCGAGGGCAGCCTTGAGCGCGTCGCCGATCAGGAACGGGGTCAGGCCCGCGGCGACGGCGTCGGTCAGGGAGAGGTGGGCGTACAGCGCGAGGTAGGGGACGCCCACCGCGTAGATGATCGCGGAGCCCAGTGCCATGGTGCCCGCGGTGCGCAGCGCGGAGCGGTCGGCGCCCCGGCGGGCGAGGGCGCCCGCGACGGTGGCGGCGAGCATCATGCCGAGGACGTAGCCGAAGGAGGCGAAGCCCGCGCCGGACCGGGCCTCGGCGAACCACGGCACGCCCGCCATGCCGACCAGGGCGTAGAGCGCGAGGGAGAGGAAGCCGCGCCGGGCGCCGAGCGCGGTGCCGACGAGGAGGACGGCGAAGGTCTGGCCGGTGACGGGGACGGGCGAGCCCGGGACCGGGACGGCTATCTGGGCGGCGACGCCGGTGAGCGCCGCGCCGCCGAGGATCAGGGCGGCGTCGCGGACGCGGGAGCGGCCCGCCGTGGACAGGGCGGGGAAGAGCGCGTCGGCGAGGACCGTACCGGTCCGGGTTACTGGGGCAGCGGTGGCCATCGGTACTCCGCGTCATCAAAGAAGGTCGGGGACACCGTGACGTTAATCGAGGGGCCCGGCGCGGGCACCGGGCGACCGTGACAAGGCGGTCCGCCCGGCTTTGGAGACTTCCGAGCGGTTCCGCCGCCGGTCGGCGCTGATAAGGGCGCGCCCTTCCCACTCCGTTCCCGGGTCATGCGTGATGCTCGTCACGACGGGCCGGCCAAGCTTGGCGTCGGCCGCCCGCTCGGGAGAGTGTGGAGTACCTTCGCAGCCTTTTTGCGCCCATCGCACCGATCCGAGAGTACGAGCGCCATGTCTGACGCACCGCCTGCCGCCGAACCGCTGAGCGGCGAGAAGGAACCCCTGTCGGCGGGGCTCAAGCAGCGCCATCTGACGATGCTGGGCCTGGGCGGGGTGATCGGGGCCGGGCTGTTCGTCGGCTCCGGCGGCGGTATCGCCGTCGCGGGTCCGGGGATCATCGTGTCGTATCTGATCGCGGGCGCGCTGGCGATGCTGGTGATGCGGATGCTCGGCGAGATGTCGTCGGCGATGCCCGCCTCGGGCGCCTTCTCCGTGCACGCGGAGCGTGCGCTGGGCCGCTGGGCCGGGTTCACGGTCGGCTGGCTCTACTGGTTCCTGCTGGTGGTCGTGCTCGCCGTGGAGGCGACGGGTGCCGCGCAGATCGCCAACGGCTGGCTGCCGTCGGTGCCGCAGTGGGCCTGGGTGCTGCTCTTCATGGTGGTCTTCACGACCGCCAACCTCTCCGCGGTGAAGAACTTCGGCGAGTTCGAGTTCTGGTTCGCGACGCTGAAGGTCGGCGCGATCGTCCTCTTCCTCGGGCTGGGTCTGCTGGCCATCTTCGGCGTGCTGCCGGACACGGACGCGGTGGGGATGGGCAACCTCACCGGCAAGGGCGGCTTCCTGCCCAACGGCTGGAGCGGTGTGATCTCCGGCGTCCTCGCCGTCGTCTTCGCCTTCGGCGGCCTGGAGGTCGTCACCATCGCCGCCGCCGAGTCCGACGACCCGGCGCGCGCGGTGGGCCGTGCGGTGCGCAGCGCGGTGTGGCGGATCCTCTTCTTCTACGTGGGCTCGATGCTCGTCATCGTCACCCTGCTGCCGTGGTCGTCGATCGTGCCGGGCAAGAGCCCGTACGTGGCGGTCCTGGACCATATCGGGGTGCCGGGGGCCGGTCAGATCATGAACATCGTGGTCTTCGTGGCGCTGCTGTCCGCGCTGAACGCGAACCTCTACGGGTCCTCCCGGATGGTCTTCTCGCTGGCCGAGCGGGGCGAGGCGCCGCGCTCGCTGCTGAAGGTGTCCGGCGGCGGGGTGCCGCGCCGGGCCGTGCTCGCCTCGGTCGCCTTCGGATTCGCCTCGGTGATATTGAATCTGGAGTGGCCCGATTCGATCTTCCGTTATCTGCTGAACGCGGTCGGTGCCGTACTCCTCTTCGTCTGGGGTCTGATCGCCGCGTCCCAGCTGCGGCTTCGGCGGCGCATCGAGCGCGAGATGCCGGAGAAGCTCGTGCTGCGGATGTGGGCATTCCCCTATCTCACGTGGGTGGCGCTCGCGGGGATGGGCGCCGTGCTGGTCCTGATGCTCACCGACGACGGCGCGCGGCCCCAGCTGCTGTGGTCGGGGGCGGCGACGGCGGCGGTGCTCGTGGTCGCGGGGCTGCGCGAACTCCGCTTGCGGCGCCGCTGAGTTCCGGCCGCGATACGCGGGCCCGATTCCCCTTTACCGGAGCCTTTTCTTCCGCTCCAGCCGCAATATGAGTTGCTCCTGGAGATATGCGTCATGCACAGTCAGTGACGTTGCCGTCTAGATATCGGACAGCAATGTCACAACTGTTGTCCTGAGCGAACATGACCTCCACACTGAGGCAACTTTTCCGCTCTCACCCCACGGGAATCACACGATCATGACTCGGACACCTGCGACCTCCTCCGCGCCATCGCGCGGCGAGGCCACCGATCAGGCGCCGGGCGGCACGGATCTGTCGCACGGCCTCAAGCAGCGCCATCTGTCGATGATCGCCCTCGGCGGTGTGATCGGCGCCGGTCTCTTCGTCGGCTCGGGCGCGGGCATCGCCGCGGCCGGTCCCGCCATCGTGCTCGCCTATGCGGTGTCCGGGCTGCTGGTGATGCTCGTGATGCGGATGCTGGGCGAGATGTCGGCGGCCAACCCCGCCTCGGGCACCTTCTCCGTGCACGCCGAACGCGCGATAGGCCCCTGGGCGGGCTTCACCGTCGGGTGGATGTTCTGGGTGGAGCTGTGCGTGGGCATCGCCGTGGAGGCGATCGGCGCGGCGGCCATCATGGTCTCGTGGTTCCCCTCGACGTCCTCCTGGATGTGGGTCCTGCTCTTCATGGCGGTCTTCTGCGGGGCCAACCTCGCGGCCGTCGGCAATTTCGGCGAGTTCGAATTCTGGTTCGCCACCCTGAAGGTCGCCGCGATCGGCGTCTTCCTGGTGCTGGGCGTCCTGGCGATCCTGGGGCTGCTGCCGGGCACCGACGCCCCGGGCGCCGACAACCTCACCGGCCACGGCGGCTTCGTCCCCAACGGCGCCAACGGTCTGGTCGCCGGCCTGCTGGCCTCGGTCTTCGCCTACGGCGGCCTGGAGACGGTGACGATCGCGGCGGCGGAGTCCGAGCAGCCGGTCAAGGGCGTCGCCAAGGCCGTGCGGACGGCGATGTGGCGAATAGCCCTGTTCTACGTCGGCTCGATGCTCGTCGTCGTCACGGTGATCCCGTGGACCAACAAGTCGATCACCGAGAACGGCCCCTACGTCGCGGTGCTGAAGTACCTCGACATCCCGGCCGCCGGGCAGATCATGAACGTCATCGTCCTGATCGCCCTGCTCTCCGCGATGAACGCCAACATCTACGGCGCCTCCCGCATGTCGTACTCCCTCGTCCAGCGCGGCGAGGGCCCCCGCTTCCTCGCCAAGGTCTACGGCGGCGTGCCGCGGCTGACGGTGCTGGCCTCCTCCGCCTTCGGCTTCTGCGCGGTGCTGTTCAGCTACTGGTGGCCGACGACGGTCTTCAAGTGGCTGCTGTACATGACGGGCGCGGCGATCCTGGTGGTGTGGGCCTTCATCGCCGTCACCCAGCTGCTGATGCGGCGCCGGCTGGAGCGGGAGTCGCCGGAGAAGCTGGTCGTCCGGATGTGGCTCTTCCCCGCCCTCACCTGGGTGGCGCTGGCCGGGATCCTCGGGGTGCTGGCGCTGATGCTGCGCGAGTCGGACACCCGGGTGCAGCTGTACTCCACGGCCGGGCTCACGGCCGCGCTCGCGATCGCCGGGTACGCGCGCCAGCGGTTCCGGGCGGCGGCCGCCCGGAGCTGACGCACCGACACCAGCGCACCGCACGAGGCGGGGTAGGTCCTGATCTTCAGGACCTACCCCGCCTCCGTCTTTGGACCGAAGCCCACCCCCGGAACCGCAATTCACAATCACTTGCTGGTAGCGTCTACCTGCAAGTTAATTGCAATAAGCAGTCGGAGGGCTCGGCATGGCCATCTACACACTTCCTGAACTTCCTTACGATTACGCGGCACTCCAGCCGGTCATCGACGCGAAAATCATCGAGCTGCACCACGACAAGCACCACGCCGCGTACGTCAAGGGCGCGAACGACACGCTGGAGCAGCTCGCCGAGGCCCGCGACAAGGACCAGTGGGGCGCGATCAACGGCCTGGAGAAGAACCTGGCCTTCCACCTTTCCGGTCACATCCTGCACAGCATCTACTGGCAGAACATGACCGGCGACGGCGGCGGCGAGCCCCTCGAGGCGGACGGCGTGGGCGAGCTGGCGGACGCCATCGCCGAGTCGTTCGGCTCCTTCGCGAAGTTCAAGGCGCAGCTCACCAAGGCGTCGGCCACCACCCAGGGCTCCGGCTGGGGCGTCCTCGCCTACGAGCAGGTCAGCGGCCGCCTCATCGTCGAGCAGGTCTACGACCACCAGGGCAACGTCGGCCAGGGCTCGGTCCCGATCCTGGTCTTCGACGCCTGGGAGCACGCGTTCTACCTTCAGTACAAGAACCAGAAGGTGGACTTCATCGAGGCCATGTGGCAGGTCGTCAACTGGCAGGACGTCGCGGCGCGCTACGCCGCGGCGAAGGAGCGCGGCAACACGCTGCTGCTCGTGCCGTAACCCCTGCGTCCTGCTCGTGATCGTCTTCTCACACTTCACGCAGCAGGCGAGGCCCCCACGTGAGTGGTTCACGTGGGGGCCTTTACCTTTCCGGGTGCGGGTTTGCCGCCGCCTGCGGCGGGAGCGCCCTGCGGGCGCGTCCTCAAACGCCGGACGGGCTGGAAATTGCGCACCCCAACCCCTGGGCTCACACGTGGCCGAATGCCTCGCCCGTCACCGTGAACTCCCGTGCCAGGCCCGCCTCGTGGAGACGCCCACCGCCGCCCCACACCTTGCACACCGCGAACCGGTAGTCCGTGACCACCACCCCGTCGGGAGACACCCGCACCGTCCCCGTCAGCCGGTAGTCGACCGCGCGCAGCGCGAGCCACCAGTCCGTGCCGCCCCGCCGGGCGAGTGTCACCGCCCGCCAGCCGCTGTCCGCCGGATAGGCGGACGGCGTGCGGGGCCCCTCGCGCCACCGCGCGACCGCTTCCGCGCGCCAGCGGCCGAGCTGTTCCTCGGCGGCGGACCGTACCCCCGGAAGGGCGAGCAGCAGCGCGGCGTCCACCCGGTAGGGCGCGCCGGTGCCGCGCAGATAGTGCCGCAGGGTGGCGGCCGTCTGCCGCAGGCCGAGCGCCGCCCAAAGCGGCGGCAGGGCGCGGCAGACGGCCCGCATCACCAGGTCGTACGGGCGGACGGGCCGCTCCGCGAAGCGGGCGTTGCCGCCCGGCGGCTCCGTGTCCGCCCGGCCGCCCGTGCGGCCGAGCGGGCGGGAGAGGTCCGTCTTGCCCATACCGGGACATTAAGGGACCTCATCGGGAGCCGCCCGTCGAACGTCACCCTCAGTCGAAGATCGGACCCTGCGTCCGCGTGCGCTTGATCTCGTAGAAGCCCGGCGTCGAGGCGACCAGCAGCGTGCCGTCCCACAGGCGGGCCGCCGCCTCGCCCTTGGGGGCGGGGGTGACGACCGGGCCGAAGAACGCGACCTGCTCGCCGTCCGCGCCGGGTACCGCGATGACCGGGGTGCCGACGTCCTGGCCGACCTTGTCGATGCCCTCCTGGTGCGAGGCGCGCAGCTCCTCGTCGAACGCGTCGGTGTAACCCGCGTCCGCCAGCTCCACCGGAAGACCGGCCTCCACCAGCGCGGCCTCGATCGTCGCGCGGTCGCGCGGCAGGCCCTGGACGTGGAAGCGGGTGCCGAGCGCGGTGTAGAGCGCGCCGAGGACCTCCGGGCCGTGCTTCTTCGCGGCCGCGATGCACACGCGCACCGAGACCCAGGCGCTGCCGCCGGGGAGCAGCGCCTCGCGGTACTCCCCGGGGATCTCATCCAGTTTGTTCTCGTTGAGAACGGCCAGGCTCATGACGTGCCAGCGAACCTCCACGGGCCGTACCTTCTCGACCTCCAGCATCCAGCGCGAGGTCATCCAGGCCCACGGGCACTGCGGGTCGAACCAGAAGTCTGCGACGGTCTTCTCGGAAGCGGTCACGCGAATCTCCTCATGAGAGCTCATCTGAGCTGGTCAGTAGCAGCTTCAACAACATGCCCCATGCCATGATTCCTGAGTTGTCCGAGTACCGAGACGAAGCCGAGGGAGCCACCTGTGCCCGGTGAGAATCTGACCCGTGAGGAGGCCCGCGACCGGGCCCGGCTGCTGGCGGTGGACGCCTATGACGTGGCGCTCGACCTGCGGTCCGCGGTGGGCGCGGCCCCGGAGAACCGTACGTTCCGTTCGGTGACCACGATCCGCTTCCGCTGCTCCGAGCCGGGGGCCGACAGCTTCGCCGACCTCGTGGCGCCTTCGGTCGCCTCCGTGACCCTCAACGGCGAGAAGCTCGACCCCGCGGCGGTCTTCGACGGCACGCGGATCGCGCTGCCCTCGCTCGCCGCCGAGAACGTCCTGGTCGTGGACGCCCGGTGTGCGTACAGCCGGACCGGTGAGGGCCTGCACCGCTTCGTCGACCCGGAGGACGGCGAGGTCTATCTCTACACGCAGTACGAGCCCGCCGACGCCCGCCGGGTCTTCGCCAATTTCGAGCAGCCCGACCTGAAGGCGCCCTTCACCTTCTCGGTGACCGCGCCGGCCGGCTGGACCGTCCTCGGCAACGGCGAGGCAGCCGGTGAGCCCGAGCCCGTCGGGTCCGACGCCGCCACCTGGCACTTCGTGCCGACGCGGCCCATCTCGACGTACATCACGGCCGTGGTCGCCGGCCCGTACCACGTGGTCCGCGACCACTACAGCCGCACGTTCGAGGACGGCACGGTCCTGGAGATCCCGCTGGGCGCGCTCTGCCGCAAGGGCCTCGCGCGGTACTTCGACGCCGACGAGATCTTCACTGTCACCAAGCAGGGCCTGGACTTCTTCCACGACCACTTCGACTACCCGTATCCCTTCGGGAAGTACGACCAGGCGTTCGTGCCCGAGTACAACATCGGCGCGATGGAGAACCCGGGGTGCGTGACCTTCCGGGAGGAGTTCGTCTTCCGCGGCAAGGTGACCCGGTCGTCGTACGAGCGGCGGGCCAACGTCATCCTGCACGAGATGGCGCACATGTGGTTCGGCGACCTGGTGACCATGGAGTGGTGGGACGACCTGTGGCTCAAGGAGTCGTTCGCCGACTTCATGGGCTCGTTCTCGCAGGTCGAGGCCACGCGCTACGACAACGCCTGGATCACCTTCGCCAACCAGCGCAAGTCCTGGGCCTACCGCGCCGACCAGCTGCCCTCCACCCACCCGGTCACGGCCGACATCCGTGACCTGGAGGACGCCAAGCTGAACTTCGACGGCATCACCTACTCCAAGGGCGCCTCGGTGCTCAAGCAGCTCGTCGCCTATGTGGGCCGGGACGCCTTCTTCGAGGGCGCACGCCGCTACTTCAAGCGCCACGCCTACGGCAACACGCGCCTCGCGGACCTGCTGTCCGTGCTGGAGGAGACCTCGGGCCGTGACATGGCCGGCTGGTCGCGCTCCTGGCTCCAGACGGCGGGCGTCAACTCCCTGACGCCGATGGTCACCTGTGACGCCGCCGACCGGATCACGGAACTCGCGGTCCTCCAGGAGGCTCCCGAGTCGCACCCCACGCTCCGCCCGCACCGGGTGGCCGTGGGCCTCTACCGGCGGCGGGAGGACGACGGCACGCTCGTGCGGTACGCGCGCGCCGAGGTGGACGTCTCCGGACCCCGTACGGTCGTGACCGAGCTCGCCGGGGCCGAGCGGCCGGAGCTCGTGCTGGTCAACGACGAGGACCTCACCTTCTGCAAGATCCGCTTCGACGAGGTCTCGCTGGCCACCCTCCGCAGGCACCTGGGCGAGCTCACCGACCCCCTCGCCCGCGCCCTGTGCTGGTCCGCGCTGTGGAACCTCACACGCGACGGGCTGATGCCCGCCCGCGACTTCGTCGCGCTCGTCGAGCGCTTCGCCGGGGCCGAGACCGAGATCGGCGTGCTCCAGATGGTGCAGAGCTGGGCGCAGTCCGCCCTGGTGCACTACGCCGCCCCCGACTGGCGCGCCCAGGGCGGCCGGGCGCTGGCCGGGAGCGCGCTGCGCGAGCTGCGGCTCGCCGAGCCCGGCAGCGGCCACCAGCTGGCGTGGGCGTCGTTCTTCGCCCAGCTCGCCACCGCGGAGTCCGATCTCCAGCTGCTGCGCGAACTGCTGGACGGGGCCGGGAAGATCGACGGCCTCGAGGTCGATCAGGAGCTGCGCTGGGCGTTCCTGGCCACGCTCACCGCGCAGGGCGCGGCCGACGAGTCCGCCCTCACGGCCGAGCTGGCCCGGGACAACACCGCCTCCGGCAAGCGGCACCAGGTGCGCTGCCTGGCGGCCCGGCCGTCCGCCGAGGTCAAGGCGGAGGCGTGGGCGGCCGTCGTGGAGTCCGACACCCTCTCGAACGCGCTCGCCGAGGCGACCATCGCGGGCTGGAACCAGCCGTCGCAGCGTCCGCTGCTGGCCCCTTACGCGGCGCGGTACTTCGCTTCCGTCGAGCGGGTCTGGCAGGAGCGGTCGATCGAGATCGGCATGGCCGTCGTCCGCGGCCTCTTCCCCCTGCTCCAGGGGGACCGTCGGACGCTGGACCTGACGGACGAGTGGCTTTCGGCCCACGAGGACGCGGCTCCGGCGCTGCGCCGCCTGGTGGTCGAGGCCCGTGACGACCTCGCGCGTGCGCTGCGCGCGCAGGCATGCGATTCGGCTACTGCCGGGGCCGCCTGACCACTGCCGCCCGGTGGGAGGACACCCGCTCCGCGGGTGTCCTCAATCGCCGGACGGGCTGGGTTTCGCGGACCGTAGCCAGCGAACTCAGCCCGTCCGGCGTTTGAGGACCGGGGTCCGGGGCGGAGCCCCGGTTTCGGGGAGGGGCGGGGTTGGGGAGAATCTCCCCCTCGGTCATCGAACGCCCGTACTTTAGGACAGAGTTGTCCGGATTTGCCTACGGGCCTGTAACACCGGGTTAGAGCGGCCGCGAACAGCGGCACTGGCTAGACATGAATCACGGAACCCCACTCTCGCCCCGCCCGCTGCACCACCTCTCGGACGTCCGCCACCGCGTCATGACATCGCGTCAGCTCCGCGACCACGGCATGCCGGGCGCCGTCGTGACCGAGCGCTGCCGCCCCGGCGGCCCCTGGCAGCAGCTGCTCCCCGGCGTGTTCCTGCTCCGCACCGGGCCCGCCACCAGCGAGGAGCGGCTGCACGCCGCGCTGTTGTACACCGTGCCGCGCGCCCAGGGCCTGCCCTCGCAGCCCGGTCCGGGCACGGCGACCGCCGCCGCCCGGCAGGCCGCGGCGGGCCCGTACGGCGACGCGATGATCACCGGGCTGGCGGCGCTCGCCCTGCACCGCTTCACGTCCGTCCCCCCGCTGCTCTCCCTGGACCGGATCGACGTGCTCGTGCCGCGCACCCGGCGGCTGCGGACGACCGGGTTCGTCCGGCTCGTACGGGCGCACGCGCTGCCGCACCCGAAGACGGTGACGGGCATCCCGGTCGCACCCGTGGCGCGCGCGGTGGCCGACGCCGTCGCCGAGCTCACCGACGCGTCCGCCGTGCGCAGGGTGCTGACGGAGGCCGTGCGCGGCGGGCACTGCGAAGCGCAGGCCGTCGTACGGGAGTTGACGCGCGCCCGGCTGCTGGGGCGGCCCCATGTGGTGGACGCCGTGGACACCCTGCTCGCCGAGAGCCGGGCCGTCGCGGAGGGCCGGCTGTACGACCTGGTGCGCGAGCACGGGCTGCCCGTACCGCTGTGGAACGTGGACCTCCGGCTGCCCGGGGGCCCGTGCCTCGGGCGGGTGGACGCGTTCTGGCCCGAGCACAGCGTCGCGCTGGAGATCGACTCGCGGACGCCGCGCCAGGACGACGAGGCACTGTGGTCGGAGCAGTACCGCAAGCGCGAGCACCTGGAGCGGCTCGGCATCACGGTGGTGCACCTGACGCCGAAGAAGCTGCGGGACGCGCCCGACCAGCAGGCCGCGGTGGTCCGTACCGCCGTGATGGCGTCGGCCGACCGCGACCCCGCCGCGTATCTCGTCGTCCTGCCCCACTGAACCGGCGTGGGGACCGGGGGCTCAGCGCCTGGGGAGCAGCAGCTCGGTGTTGCGGTCGTCGGCCGCGCCGCCGAGGGAGGTGTCCGCGCCGGGGGCGTTGAAGGCCAGCTCGCGGTAGAGGGAGGCGAGGCCGGTCTGGGAGAGGTCGCCGAAGTCGGTGCGGTAGGGGGCGGCGGATTCGATGAGCGTGGTGAAGAGGGACATCGTGCCGTCGTGGTTGTCCGTGACCTCGATGATCCGCGCCAGCTGGGGGTAGTCGACGTGGGAGGCGGTGGCGATCTCCCAGAAGGTGCCGCGCGGCCGGATGCGGTTGCGGTGGCTGTGCCCGTTGATCCACGCCAGGACGTTGTTGTGGCTCTGGAGGAGGCGGATCAGCTCGTTGCCGTCGTGCCGGTCGTCGTCGGGGCGGCCGGGGTCGGGAGTGAGGTTGTCCATGCTCCAGCTGGGGTGGTGGCTGAAGACGAGGGCGTATTTGTCGCGGTAGTTCCGCAAGGTCCGGTCCAGCCAGAGGAGTTGGTCCGTTCCGATGGAACCCTGGTAGTGGCCGCCGGGGTCGGTCGAGTCGAGGCTGATGCCGACGACGCTGTCGGAGACCTTGAAGGAGTAGTAGAGCCTGCCGGAGTCGAGGTTGTCGCGGGAGTAGCCGTGGCCCACGGGTCCGTGGCCGGTGTATTTCCGGTCGAGGTGGGCGGCGACGTACTGCTGCGGGGTGAGCGGGACGCGGCGCGGGTCGGGGGTGACGGTGCGCATCTCCTTCTTGTGGACGCGCAGCAGCTCACGGATGCGCTCCCCCTTGGGGTCGGCGCCCTTGGACTCGCCGTCCATGAGCCACTTCGCGTCCGCGGCGGAGATGATCTGGAGCTTCTTGTTGCCGACGGCGGCGTCCTGGATGAAGGTGCCCGCGGCGGGGTAGCAGCCGCCGGACAGCAGGTCGTGGTTGCCGAAGGTGGAGTACCACGGGATGTTCAGGCCGGGGCTGTTGACGCTGCGGGTGGCGGCGGAGAGGTACCCGTCGATGCGGGGGTAGCCGAGCTGCTTGTCCTGGTCGCGCAGGGCGCTCTCGGGGTGCCAGAAGAGCTTGAGTCCGCTGTTCTGCACGCCCTCGTAGTGGCGCGGGTCGCCGGTGTTGGGGTTCATCCGGCCGCCGCTGAGGGCGGTCAGGAACCACTCGACCTCGATCTTCGCGTTCTCGTCGCCGTTGTCGCCGGTGGTGATGACGAAGCCGAAGGGGGTGCCGGTGGCCGGGCCGCGGCGGATCTTGTTGACGCGCTCGATGAGGGAGACCACCCCGGGCAGGGTGAGCGCCTCGTGCGGGCGCCAGGCCCCGGGTTCCCCGGCGCGGAAGAACTCGTAGCGCAACGGGTGCTGGACGTCCGTGAGGTGGAGGTCGGTGAACTGGACGAAGGAGGCCAGCGTGGAGCGCCGGTCCTCCCGGCCGTTCTTCCCGGCGATGATGTCCGGGCGCACGACGCGGGGCCAGCCGGGGCCGTCGCCGAGCCGCCGGTAGCCGCCGCTGCCGCGGGGTGCCGCGACGGAGACGAGGGTGGTGCCCGCGCCCGTGGGGGCGCCCGCGGCGGCGGCCGCCGCCTGCTTGGCCGAGGCCGCCGCGGACTCGTTGGGGCCGGTGGCTGCCGCGCTGCCGTCCGATCCCAGGGCCATGCCGAAGCCGGTGGCGGTGGTCACGGCACCGGCCGCGGCGAGGAACGTACGGCGGTCGAGGCCGGCGGCTGCTGGTCCGTCAGATCTGCGGTACATATGCGGTCTCCCCGAGTGCGAACGCGAATGCTGGGCTTGACGGCGGGTCCTGCTGGCGGGTCGGTGCGGTCCTGGTTCCTGTCACTGAGGATCGTTGGCAGTGGGGGTGGCGTGGGCGTGAACACGACCGCAACGGCCGCCGCCGATCACCTCACATCGATCTTGGCGATTGCGAATCGACATACACCACTCGTCCCCTGGCGAGCTGACGCTCACTCAGCGTTCACCCGCGTGGGGAGCGCCCGGCCGGTATTGGGACCAAAGCTGTAGTCCGTTTGCGCTACAGCTCCTGAGCTGCGAGAACGCCCCTGACCGCTTCACGGCCTTCGGCATGCTTCCTCCCGTGTGGCGAATGGCGGGTTTACGCCACTCTTACTTTCCCTCACTGACAACTCTCCCCAAACCCCCGTCACTTCCATAAAAGTGATCGGTCATCCGGCTCCGATTTCCGGACGCCCCCTGTACAGCCCGCTCCTGCCGTCAACCCAGCTAGGGATGTTCATGACCCCCGCAGACCGGACCGCGCCCCTCGGCGGCGCGAGACACACGCCGTACGCCCTGACCCGAATAGCCACCGCGGCCGCCCTGGTGGCCGCGCTCACCGCGGCGGGCGCCGCCCCCGCGCTCGCCTCGGACCCCTCCCCCGCGCAGGGCCCCAACTCGGGCCCCGCCAAGCTCGGTTCGCACAACGCGGCCCTGCTCGCCGACGCCAAGGCCGACGGCGACAAGACCGTCACGATGATGATCGCCACCGCCCCGGGACAGACCGCGCAGGTCGCCGGGAAGCTCGACGCCATCCAGGGCGCCTCGGTCGGGCAGACCTACGACAAGCTCGGCTACGTCCGGGCCACCGTGCCGACCCCGAAGGCCGACGCCGCGATCGCCGAGGCGCAGAAGCTGGGCTCGGTGCACGGCATCGACCTCAAGCAGGAGATCAAGCTTCCCGACCCCTCGCCGAAGGCGGACTCCGTCCAGGGCGCCAAGGGGCGGAAGGCGGGCTCCTACCCGGGCCCCTCCAAGGACACCCCGGCGAAGAACCCCTACCAGCCGGCCTTCGAGACCGGCGCCGTCGGCTTCGTCGAGGACCACCCCAAGGCGGACGGCCGCGGCGTGACCATCGGCATCCTCGACTCGGGCATCGACCTCGGCCACCCCGCGCTCCAGAAGACCACCACCGGTGAACGCAAGATCGTCGACTGGGTCACGGCCACCGACCCGCTGACCGACAAGGACGACACCTGGCTGCCGATGACGTCCGACGTCACCGGCCCCAGCTTCTCCTTCGGCGGCCGAACGTACACCGCGCCGGGCAACGGCTCGTACGAGGTCGCCCTCTTCCGCGAGAGCGCCACCGTCGGCGGCGACATGAACGGCGACCTCAACCGGGACGGCGACACCACCGACTCCTGGGCGGTGCTGTACGACAAGGCCAAGGGCACCGTCCGCGTCGACGTCAACGACAACGGCGACTTCTCCGACGACGAGGAGATGAAGCCGTACAAGGACGGCTTCCAGGTCGGCTACTTCGGCAAGGACGACCCGGCCACCCCGGTCTCCGAGCGCATCCCCTTCGTCGTGCAGGTCCGCAAGGACGTGCCGATGGACCCCAAGGGCGGCGACTGGATCGGCAAGAAGGCCGACTTCGTCAACATCGGCGTCATCGAGTCCGAGCACGGCACGCACGTCGCGGGCATCACCGCGGCCAACGGGCTGTTCGGCGGGAAGATGAACGGCGCGGCGCCCGGCGCCAAGCTCGTCTCCTCGCGCGCCTGCACCTGGAGCGGCGGCTGCACCAATGTGGCGCTCACCGAGGGCATGATCGACCTCGTCGTCAACCGCGGCGTCGACATCGTCAACATGTCGATAGGCGGCCTCCCCGCCCTCAACGACGGCAACAACGCCCGCGCCGAGCTCTACACCCGCCTCATCGACACCTACGGCGTGCAGCTGGTGATCTCCGCGGGCAACAGCGGACCCGGCGCCAACACCATCGGCGACCCCGGTCTGGCCGACAAGGTCATCAGCGTCGGCGCGGCCGTGTCGAAGGAGACCTGGGCCGCGAACTACGGCTCCGAGGTCACCACCAAGTACGCGATGATGCCGTTCTCCTCCCGCGGCCCGCGCGAGGACGGCGGCTTCACCCCCACGATCACCGCGCCCGGCGCGTCGATCAACACCACGCCCACCTGGGAGCCCGGCGCCCCCGTCAAGGAGGCCGGCTACGACCTCCCGCCCGGCTACGGCATGCTCCAGGGCACCTCGATGGCCTCCCCGCAGGCCGCCGGCGCCTCCGCGCTGCTGATCTCGGCCGCCAAGCAGAAGCGGATGCCGCTCTCCCCCGCCGACCTGCGGACCGCGCTGACCAGCACCGCCAAGCAGATCAAGGGCGTGCAGGCGTACGAGCAGGGCTCGGGTCTGATCAGCATCGAGGACGCCTGGGACGCCCTGCGCGACCACGCGACGGCGCACACCTACACCGTCAAGGCGCCCGTCTCCACCGCGCTGTCCGACAGGCTGAAGACGCCCGGCTTCGGCACGGGGATCTACGACCGCGAGAGCGGCCTCAAGCCGGGCGAGACCCGGACGTACGACGTGACCGTCACCCGTACCTCGGGCCCCGACAAGGCCCTGTGGCACGAGCTGAAGTGGCGCAACAACGACGGCACCTTCAAGCTCGCCGGGGACGACGAGGTCAAGCTGCCGCTGAACAAGCCGGTGACCGTCAAGGTCAAGGCCAGGGCGAAGGCCGCCGGGCTGCACAGCGCGATCCTCACCGTGGACGACGACCGCACCGAGGGCATCGACCAGCAGATCATGACGACGGTGATCGCCGCCGAGCCGCTGACCGCCGCGCAGCCGCTGAAGAAGTCCGGCAAGGCGGTGCGCAACGCCACCACCTCGTACTTCCTGACCGTGCCGAAGGGCGCCAAGTCCCTCGACGTGGCCCTCGGTGACCTCGCGGCGGGCAGCCAGACCCGCTTCATCGCGATCAACCCCTACGGCGTACCGGTCGACCCGACCTCCACGGTCAACTGCTACCCGAACTACCCGAACCCGGCGAACACCTGCCGCCCCGACGCCCGCAGCTACAAGAACCCGATCCCGGGCGTGTGGGAGATCGAGGTGGAGTCCCGCCGGACGTCACCGCTGCTCGACAATCCGTACGGCCTGACCGTCACCGCGAACTAGATCATGTGCTCGAACGCCGGGCCCGCTGGAAATCGGCCGGTCCGGCGTTCGCGCGGCAGGATCCGGGGCGTCCTTACCCCGGACAACGGATTGGACTTTTGGGGCACCCGGCACCGCATGATGGAGCCGTACATACAGGCGTACAGGAGTAGGGAGTACCCGTGAGGATCGGAATCGTCGGAGCCACCGGCCAGGTCGGCGGAGTCATGCGCAAGATCCTCGCCGAGCGGGCTGCGTTTAATTCTCTCGGCCCCATCAGCGAGCTGCGTCTGTTCGCCTCCGCGCGCTCCGCGGGCACCGTCCTCGACGGGGTCACGGTGGAGGACGCCTCCACCGCGGACTACTCCGGCCTGGACATCGTGCTCTTCTCCGCCGGTGGCGCCACCTCCCGCGCGCTCGCGGAGAAGGTCGCCGCGCAGGGCCCGGTCGTGATCGACAACTCCTCCGCCTGGCGGATGGACCCCGAGGTCCCCCTCGTCGTCTCCGAGGTCAACCCGGACGCGATCGCGAACCGCCCCAAGGGCATCATCGCCAACCCGAACTGCACGACCATGGCCGCCATGCCCGTGCTGCGCCCGCTGCACGACGAGGCCGGTCTGACCGCGCTGATCGCCACCACCTACCAGGCCGTCTCCGGCTCGGGCCTCGCCGGTGTGGCGGAGCTGGACGGCCAGGTGCGCGAGGTCGCCGACCGGGCGACCGGGCTGACGCACGACGGCGGGGCCGTGGCCTTCCCGGAGCCCGCCGTCTACAAGCGCCCCATCGCCTTCAACGTGCTGCCCCTGGCCGGCAGCATCGTCGACGACGGCCGCTTCGAGACGGACGAGGAGCAGAAGCTCCGCAACGAGTCCCGCAAGATCCTGGGCATCCCGGAGCTCAAGGTCTCCGGCACCTGCGTCCGGGTGCCGGTCTTCTCCGGCCACTCCCTCCAGGTCAACGCCCGCTTCGAGCGTCCCCTGAGCGTCGAGCGCGCCTACGAGCTGCTGAAGGACGCCCCCGGCGTCGAGCTCTCCGAGATCCCCACCCCGCTCCAGGCGGCCGGCAAGGACGCCTCGTACGTGGGCCGCATCCGCGCCGACGAGACCGCCGAGAACGGCCTCGCGCTCTTCCTCTCCAACGACAACCTCCGCAAGGGCGCGGCGCTCAACGCCGTCCAGATCGCGGAGCTGGTCGCGCGGGAGCTGCGCGGCTGACGCCGTGAGCGACGCACGGAAAGGGCCGGACGCCTCGCGTCCGGCCCTTTCCGGTGCACCCCGGTCCAGGACCGCCCCGCGGGCGGCATGGAAGGATGGCGCGAACGTCGCAATGTAGAAGGAGATGCCCAGGTGCCTGGAACGAATCTGACCCGCGAAGAGGCGCAGCGGCGCGCGCAGCTGCTCACCGTCGACTCGTACGAGATCGATCTCGACCTCTCCGGTGCGCAGGAGGGCGGTACGTACCGCTCCGAGACCCTGGTGCGGTTCGAGGCGGCCGAGGCGGGCGCGGAGTCGTTCATCGACCTGGTGGCGCCGGCCGTGCGCGAGGTCGTCCTGAACGGGACCGCGCTGGACGCCGCCGAGGTGTTCGCGGACAGCCGCATCGCGCTGCCGGGCCTGCTCGCCGGGCGCAACGAGCTGAAGGTCGTCGCGGACTGCGCGTACACCAACACCGGTGAGGGGCTGCACCGGTTCGTCGACCCGGTCGACGAGCAGGCCTATCTCTACACGCAGTTCGAGGTGCCGGACGCGCGCCGCGTCTTCGCCTCCTTCGAACAGCCCGACCTGAAGGCGACGTTCCGGTTCACCGTGAAGGCCCCCGAGGGCTGGACCGTGATCTCCAACTCGCCGACGCCCGAGCGCCCGGCCGACAACGTGTGGCGCTTCGAGCCGACGCCGCGGATCTCCACGTACATCACCGCGCTGATCGCCGGCCCGTACCACAGCGTGCACAGCACGTACGAGAAGGACGGGCGCAGCATCCCGCTGGGCATCTACTGCCGGCCGTCGCTGGCGGAGTTCCTGGACGCGGACGCCGTCTTCGAGGTCACGCGGCAGGGCTTCGAGTGGTTCGAGGAGAAGTTCGCCTACGACTACCCCTTCGCCAAGTACGACCAGCTGTTCGTGCCGGAGTTCAACGCGGGCGCGATGGAGAACGCGGGCGCGGTCACCATCCGCGACCAGTACGTCTTCCGCTCGAAGGTGACGGACGCGGCGTACGAGTCGCGGGCGGAGACCATCCTGCACGAGCTGGCCCACATGTGGTTCGGCGACCTGGTCACCATGGAGTGGTGGAACGACCTGTGGCTGAACGAGTCGTTCGCCACCTACACCTCCATCGCCTGCCAGGCGGACGCCCCGGGCTCGAAGTGGCCGCAGTCGTGGACGACGTTCGCCAACTCCATGAAGACGTGGGCGTACCGGCAGGACCAGCTGCCGTCGACCCACCCGATCATGGCCGAGATCCGCGACCTGGACGACGTGCTCGTCAACTTCGACGGCATCACCTACGCCAAGGGCGCGTCCGTGCTCAAGCAGCTCGTGGCGTACGTCGGCAAGGACGAGTTCTTCACGGGCGTGCAGGCGTACTTCAAGGCGCACGCCTTCGGCAACACGCGCCTGTCGGACCTGCTGGGCGCGCTGGAGAAGACCTCCGGCCGTGACCTGAAGACCTGGTCGAAGGCGTGGCTGGAGACGGCCGGCATCAACGTCCTGCGCCCGGAGATCGCGGTCGCCGAGGACGGCACGATCACCTCCTTCGCCGTCAAGCAGGAGGCCCCCGCGCTGCCCGCCGGCGCGAAGAGCGAGCCGACGCTTCGCCCGCACCGCATCGCGATCGGCCTGTACGAGCTCCAGGGCGGCAAGCTGGTGCGCACCGACCGCATCGAGCTGGACGTCGACGGCGAGCTGACGCCGGTGGAGGCTCTGGTGGGCCGCAAGCGCCCCGCCGTCGTGCTCCTCAACGACGACGACCTGTCGTACGCGAAGGTGCGCCTGGACGAGGAGTCCCTGCGGGTCGTCACCGCGCACCTGGGCGACTTCACCGAGTCCCTGCCGCGCGCGCTGTGCTGGGCCTCCGCCTGGGACATGACGCGCGACGGCGAGCTGGCCACCCGCGACTACCTGTCGCTGGTGCTCTCGGGCGTCACCAAGGAGTCGGACATCGGCGTCGTCCAGTCGCTCCAGCGGCAGACGAAGCTGGCCCTGGACCTCTACGCGGCCCCGGACTGGCGCGCGACCGGCCTGGCCACGTGGACGGAGGCGGCGCTGGAGCAGCTGCGCGCGGCCGAGCCGGGCAGCGACCACCAGCTGTCCTGGGCGCGGACCTTCGCGGCCACCGCCCGCACGGACGAGCAGCTCGACCTGCTCCAGGCCCTGCTGGACGGCACGGAGACCATCGACGGCCTCGCCGTCGACACCGACCTGCGCTGGACGCTGCTGGGGCGGCTCGCCGCGACCGGCCGCGCCGACGAGAAGGCGATCGCCGCCGAGCTGGAGCGCGACAAGACGTCGGCGGGCGAGCAGCACGCAGCCTCGGCCCGTGCCGCGCGCCCGACCGCCGAGGCCAAGGCCGAGACGTGGGCGTCGGTCGTCGAGTCCGACAAGCTGCCCAACGCGGTGCAGGAAGCGGTCATCGGCGGCTTCGTCCAGCCCGACCAGCGCGAGCTGCTCGCCCCGTACAGCGAGAAGTACTTCTCGGTGATCAAGGGCATCTGGGAGAGCCGCAGCCACGAGATCGCCCAGCAGATCGCGGTCGGCCTCTACCCGGTCCTGCTGGTCTCGCAGGCCACTCTGGACGCCACGGACGCGTGGCTGGCCGCCGCGGAGCCCAACGCGGCCCTGCGCCGCCTGGTCACGGAGTCGCGCGCGGGCGTGGAGCGCGCCCTGAAGGCCCAGGCGGCGGACGCGGCCTCGGCCTGATGAGGATGTGAGGGGCGCCCCGGATGCCCGGGGCGCCCCTCAGCGTTTGCTCAGGCCTTCCCGGCGCGGGCCCGACGGCGGGCGAGCAGGGCCTCGCGGCGCTCGTCGAACTTCGTCGCCTCCGCGTCCAGGCCGCCCATGAACAGGCCGAGCTCCTCCTGGGCGCGCAGGCCCTCCGGGCCGAGGCCGGTGATCTCCAGGACCTTCAGGAAGCGCAGCACCGGCTGGAGCACGTCGTCGTGGTGGATGCGGAGGTTGTAGATCCCGCCGATGGCCATCTGCGCGGCGGCCCGCTCGAAGCCGGGGATGCCGTGGCCGGGCATCCGGAATCCGACGACGACGTCGCGGACGGCCGACATCGTCTGGTCGGGGGCCAGCTCGAAGGCCTTGCCGAGGAGGTTGCGGTAGAAGACCATGTGCAGGTTCTCGTCCGTGGCGATACGGGCGAGCATGCGATCGCAGACGGGGTCGCCGGAGTGGTGGCCGGTGTTCCGGTGCGAGATGCGGGTGGCCAGCTCCTGGAAGGCGACGTACGCCACGGAGTGCAGCATGCTGTGCCGGTTGTCGGACTCGAAGCCCTCCGACATGTGCTGCATCCGGAACCGCTCCAGCGCGACCGGGTCGACGGCCCGCGAGGTCAGCAGGTAGTCGCGCATCACGATGCCGTGCCTGCCCTCCTCCGCGGTCCAGCGGTGCACCCAGGTGCCCCAGGCGCCGTCGCGGCCGAAGAGCGACGCGATCTCGTGGTGATAACTGGGGAGGTTGTCCTCGGTCAGCAAGTTGACGACGAGGGCCGTACGCCCGATATCAGTGACCTTCGACTGCTCCGGCGCCCACGCCTCGCCCCCCATCACCCCGTCGAAGTTCCGCCCGTCGCTCCACGGCACGTACTCGTGCGGCATCCACTCCTTGGCGACCTTCAGATGCCGGTTGAGCTCGGCTTCCACGACCTCTTCGAGTGCGTACAGCAGCCGGCTGTCGCTCCATGCGGCCCGGGCGTGGTGGCGAAGGGGGGCGATGGTCACAGACAGCTCCAGGCGGGGACGATTGATCTTACTTACGGATCCGTAGGTTACGACACCGTAGGTTAAGGCGGCGATAAACGGCAAGGGGTACCGGAATTTGATCTCTCACTTCATGGGTGAGCGGGCGCTTGCGCTGTGTAGCCGCTCCATGGCGAGCCACCCGTACGGACGAACCGCCGCGCACCCGGGATGCCGACGGCCCGGTGGTACGTGAGGCTGTCGGGGCGTGGCCCGCCACGAGCCGGTCCCAGGATCGCGAGGCCGGCCACACCATGCCCTCGACAGCAGCAGGAGGTCCGCCGTGGCGAACAAGATCTACGCCGTCAGCATGGGCGACAGCTATGTCTCGGGCGGTGATCCCTCCAGCAAGAACACGGTGCTCTACGCGAAGTGGGACCCGCCGACGGACACCCTCGACAAGGACTTCACCCGGGTCTTCGCGGAGTCCTGGGAAGGCACCCCGGAGCAGCGGCGCTGGATGGAGAAGGCGGCGGCCGCGGGCCGGAGCATCCCGTCGCTCTACCTGCCGAAGACGGGCAAGGTCTACTTCCTGCACGAGGACCAGTACGTGCGCTGCACGCTGGCGACGATGACGATCGACGAGGGATTCCCGAAGTCGATCGGCTCGTACTGGCCGGGGCTGAAGGCCGTGGGTTTCGACAGCGGGATCGACTCGATCCTGTGGTGGGACGAGAAGACGATCTACATCTTCAAGGGCCTGCACTACGTGCGCTACAACCTTGAGACCGACAAGGTCGACGAGGGCTATCCGAAGTCGATCGTCGCCTACTGGCCGGGGTTCAAGGAGGCGGGCTTCGAGGGCGGGATCGACGCGATCTTCCGCTGGGAACCCGACTGGGTCTACGCCTTCAAGAACGACCAGTACATCCGCCTCCACATCCCCACCAACAAGGTCGACGTGGGCCCCAGGACGAGCGCCAGATACTGGAACCCGCTCGGCGAGCTGAGCTCCCGCCGGGTCCTCACGGTGTTCCAGGCTCCGGACGTCACCGCGCCTGTCCGCGTCAGCCTCCCCAAGGTCCAGGTGATCGACGGGTTCCCCACGGGGACGTTCAAAATCACCAATGCCGAGACGGGGCTGTGCCTTGAGGCATACCTGAGTTCCGAAGGAGACTACAAAGCCGGCACGTACGCGGTGAAAAACCCCACCCCTGGGCGCACCGAGCAAGCCGCCTTCCTGGAGAAGTGCACCAACAGCAAGGACCAGCTGTGGCGCTACAACGCCAAGAAGAAGACGCTGGAAAACATCGGCACCGGCCGGTGCCTGATCATGGACATCCCGCCTTCGGGGGCGGCCATCCTGTCCGGCTTGGTGCCCAAGGGCGCGGCCTGGGTCCTCGGCCTCCACGGCTGCAACACCGACCCCGGTTGCTTCGAGGCCGGTACCAACCAGTTCCGCGCCGAGAACGGCTACATCACTCTCGCCGATACCACCAAGGAAGAGGCGGAGAAGAGCTACTGGACAGCCGACAAGGACTCCAAGACGGCAATGATCCATGGCATGGCCAAGGGCGGACCCCGCCAGAAGTGGATCCTCACCCCCGCCACGTAGCAGCCAAGAAGCTGGCATGCCTCTCGCTGTCCGGGCATCCGGGATGCCCGGACGTATTGCCGCACCGACGGTCGTACCGATCTCGAGAGTTTGCGCTGCTCAGCGGCCAGGCTCCGGCGTCGTCGGTACAGGCGATGCGGTAGGTCAACCGGCACTCCTGCACTCGTCCGTCTCATTGTCGAAGCGCACGTCGGAGAAGTCCCCGGCCTTCAGCCGCCGGACGCCAGCGCGCGGGCAAGGAGTGTGCCCGTCTTCCAGCCCTCGGCCGGGGCCATCTCGCGTACCAGGGGATGACGGAATCCGTGCTCCTTGAGAAGAGCGGTCCACATGTCAGGGGTGTAGTCCCAGCGCTTGACGACCAGCGGGTTCGGGTCGTCGGCCTGGTTGATGTAGGAAGCCTGGCAGCCGTAGCAGCCTTCGACCGGGGGACGCTGGGAGAACGCCAGGACTCCACCCGGTTTCATGACTCGGCGGATCGCGGGGAGCATCTGCCCCGGATCGGTGAACCAGATGGCGCCGAAGACGGAGTACACGGCATCGAAGCGCTCGGCGGTCTCGCTCATGAAGTCGAGCGCGCCCCGCTGGTGCAGTTCCAGGCCCGGCAGGTCCCCCCAGCGTTCGCGGGCGGCGTTGAGCTGGACGGGGGAGACGTCGACGCCGACGGCGCGGTGTCCAAGGGTGGCGACGTGAGCAAGGTTGCCACCGGTACCGCACCCGAGCTCCAGGACACAGGCTGCGGCCCTGTCGCCCAGCACTTCGACGCCGGGGCCGTGGTCGGGGTACTGCGTCCAGTTGAACCAGGTGGTCTCACCCTTGGCGTTCTTCTCCCGCCGACCGCCGGGCTTCCTGCGGGCGTAGGTGTCCCACGCCATCGTGTCGGTCACGTGCTCCTCCGTCGCGTCCATGGGTGCGGCCGGCCGCACCACACGGGTACGACCGGCCTGGCTGCCTTCTGCTCTGATCAACCGCTCTTGGCAGCGTTGTGATTCGGGCTGTTGTGGCAGTTCGCGTGACACTGCGAGCAGTCGGCGATGTCAAGCTCCGGCCAGAACTCCGGATCCACCGCGTACCCGGCGGCCTGGATGGCGTCCACAGTCCGGGCGCGCAGGCCCTTGCCCCCGCCGTGCTCCTCACGGTCCAGGAACCCGGGCTGGTGGTGGACGAACTTCCCGAAGGTCTCTCCACAGAAGTCGGCATAAGCCTTGGTCCGCAGAACGAACGCGTGCCAGAAGTCGTCCACCAGCGGGGACGGACTCAGCGGCTTCTCACTCGCCGCACTGGCAGCCACGAACGCCAGCATCTGACCCACGCCCCGGTGAGCCATGCCCGCCGGGATGTGGTCGTACTTGGCCCGCACATCAGCCGCGATGATCTCCCGCAGCTCCGCACCGACCAGGGTCCCCGCATCGATCGCGGGCCGTTCCTCAACGTTGGTCACGTCTTACCTCCGGGGCTTCGTCCGGCGTCGTCTCTCTGCTGCTTGCCTTGCAGACACGCTAGGGGCGAGGCGCTTGCCCGGAATCTCTGATTCGCGAATATTCGACCAACGCAAGCGGGACTTCCGCATGATTCTCAAGCGGTGTCCAGCGCCCGCCGGGCCCGGGTGAGCACGCGATGTGCGTCGGCACCGTAGACAGCCGAGTCGGCGAACGCCTGCCACACCTTGAGATACAGACCGACGCTCTCCGCGTCGTCGAGCCACAGTTCCGCGTGCCAGTCCTCCGCGATGACCAGGCGTTCGTCATAGACCCAGAACCCGTTGGCCGGCGGTAGCTTGAGCGGGGCACCGAACGGGACAATGCCCAGGGACACGGTGTCGAGTCCGAGTACGCCGCTCAGGCGGTCGAGTTGCGCGGCCAGCACTGAAGGCGGGCAGACCAGGGAGTGCAACGCGGCTTCCCACATCACGATGTGGAACGTCCTGCCCGGCTCGTACAGCATTTCCTGACGCTTCACGCGTGCCCGGACGGCTTCTTCCGTGTCCCGGACCGACTGGTGCAGATCTCTGTACCGCGAGATAATGTGGCGGGCGTACTCCGCCGTCTGGAACATGCCGGCGACCATGGCGCTCTGCCAGGCCCGGAAAATCGTGGAACGCTCGTACTCGGCCGTGAGTGCGTCCTGGACGGGCTTGTGTCCGGCGGCGAGCTGTCGCCGCCAGGAGCGGGACCGGGATTCCAGGCTCCGGAGCCGCGTGGTCAGTTCCTCGGCGGCCTCGGGCCGCCCGGTGCCCCGCGCCCACGCCAGAAGGTCGTCAGCCGTCGCGGTCTGGCGGCCGGTCTCCAGCTTGCTGACCTTGGACTGAGTCCACCCCAGCTTGTCCGCCAGCTCCCTGCCCGTAAGCCTCCGCTCGGTGCGCAACTCGCGGAGTCGCGCACCGAGGGCAGCCCTGGCCTGCTGAAAGTCTGTGGTCACTCGGTGGAAGGCACCTGATCCCTGAACTTGTCGTAGGGAATGGCGTGGTGCCATGCCGCATCGCGGACCTGGCAGGCGCGCGCGACTTCCACAGGATCCGTGACGAGTTCGACGCCGGTCATCCGGTCGGCGTCGTCGAAGTGAAGCCGCGCGATAACGCGCGAATCGAAGAGCCAGAAGTCTTCCTCCGGGAGCTTCAGCCGCTCCGCGTCGCCCCTCCACAGGTTCCGGATGTCTTCGCCCACGGCACTGTTCCGGCGGGCGTTGTCGAGCAGGTACCGCTGCCCCGGAGTCGGCGGGTTGTCCACCACACGGACGCGCTCGAACCGCTTGCCCAGGGCCGACTGTTCACGCCGGGAGACGCACCACGGGTCATCCAGATCCCATCCGGCGTCCTCGCCACGAGCGAACCGGCGGTATGTCTCCGTCTCCTCGTCCGACTGATAGCGACGACGGGTCTCCAGGCGCCAGGCGGTGTGCTCGAACGTCCGGAACATCCCTCCGAACTCGCCGAAGCCGATCATCACGGGCACCCTGTCAACCTCCCTCGGAGCGAAGTCCGCCAGCAGGACGCGCGGCACCACGACGGCCCGCTCTCCGTCCTTCACATTACGGAGCTGAGCCACGTCGTCGGGGTCGGTCACCGCATCCCCTTGGACCAGCACATCCCCGGTGTCCAGGTCTTCATACAGCGTCGGACAGCCGTCGTTGCCGGAGTTGGTACCGATGAAGCGAAGTCGCCGAGCCATCGTCGTTCCCCTCTCGTCGGACGGATCCCGACCAGGATGGGACCGCCCAGGAGGTTCTGTCCGGCGTGATTCTCGATTATTCGCGTGGGATCCCGCTCTACTGGTAGCTGTCGAAGCGCCCCGTCTTCACGCCGGCCAGGAAGGCAGCGAAGGGGGCGTGGCTCGCTCTCGCGGTCACGCCCGGTTCGTCGCTCTCGCGTATCAGGATCACGTCGACTTGGGCTGCGATCTCGACGCACTGCTCACCACCGGCTCCGGAAAAGGAGGATTTCTGCCACTTGATTCCAGTACTCATCGCCAGGACCTTCACAGCTCTCGTGTGACATCACGAATGAACCTTCGCGATTCCAGGGGATCAAGGGAGGCGCGCTCCGCAGAATCAACGAGCGCCCTGTAACTGCCGAGTTCTGCAACGGAGTTCAGGTATCGACCACCAAACGGCGTATCGATTTGAACCGTGTCCAATTGACGAACAACACCACCCGCGTACAGCACAGTCTGGGTGACCTCGACGAAGTCATCGCTGGCGAACGGGATGACGCGCACGGTCACGTACGGCCGCTCGGACGCTTCCATCAGGTGATCGAGCTGTTCCCGGGCCACTTTCCGGCCACCGATGCGCATACGCAGGGCAGCTTCATGGATGATCACTTCGAAGCGCGGAGGCGCCGCACGTTCAAAGATCACCCGCCGCTTCATGCGATGCTCCACTCGCGCTTCGACCTCGTCAGCGGGTAGCACGGGACTGGACCCCCTGAAAAGGGCCCGCGCATAACTCTCGGTCTGGAAGACACCCGGGAATGTCACCGGCTGCAGGGCTCGAAGGCTTACCGCATGGTGTTCCAACTCGGCAATATCAAGGAACCCAGGGACAAGGACCCCTCGGTACGCGTCCCACCACCCCTTGCCACGATGCTCCCGTGCTATCGAGCAGAGCGCATCAATCAGCGCCTCATCTCGGCAGGAGTAGAACGTCGCCAGGCGACGGATGCGCTCCTCACCGATCCCGACACGACCCGCTTCGATATGACTGATCTTCGCCTGGTCAGTGGAGATCAGACCAGCGGCTTCGCGGGCCGTTTTACCCGCGCGTTCACGCAGCTTGCGCAGCTCTGCACCCAAACGCACCTGTCGGGCACTCGGGTTGTCCCTCGGCGGCATGTCACCTTCCCCTGGTCGCGCACAGTGTCCCGCGCAACCGTGCCATGGGTCCACTCGTGAGGGCTACTTCGAAGCAACAAGCTTGCTCCGGAGCATGGTTGACCCCTACGGTCCTCACAGAGTCGGGGTAGCCCGAACTACAGCCATCCGCAAGCAAGTTGCAGTAGCGGGAGACAAACATGAGTACAGCAACGCTCGCCACTCCCCTCACCACCACCGCCCACAAGACCGCGCAGACCTACCAGCTGACCGCCCCCGCGACCGCGACAACCGCCCACGTGGCCCGGAGCTTCATCACGGCCGCGCTCGCGGCCAACGCGCACGAGCCGCTGATCGGTGACGCCTGTGTCTGCGTCTCCGACGCCGTCGCCAACGTCGTGACGCACGCGCGCGTGGCCGCGCTCACCGTGGAGGTCGTCGTCCACGACAACGGCAGCGTCGTAGTGGCCGTGCGCGACGACGACCCCGGACGACTGCCGTGGCCCCGCAGCGCTCGCGCCGACGCGGAGAACGGCCGGGGGCTCACGCTCGTACGCCGCCTCGCGCACGCGTCCGGGGTCACGCTGCTGTGGGACGAGCTGCGGCCCATCGGCAAGGAAGTGTGGTTCGTCCTGCGGGAAGACGCCCCAGCGGCGATCAGCGGCTGAGCGCGTCGGTCTCCGCGTAGCCGGGGATGCCCGCGGGCAGCGGGTCGCCGTCACGGACCGCGACTGCCGTGGTGACCGTGGCTTTCAGGGCCGCGCGGAAGAGCAGGGAGCCGGTGCTGACCCGCCGCACGCCCAGGTCCGCCAACCGGTCGAGGCCGAGGGCGGGCAGGTGCAGCACGTTGACCGGTACGGGCACCGCGGCGGTCACGGCGGCGATGTCCTCCTCCCCGGCCAGGCCCGGCACGAAGATCCCGTCGGCGCCCGCTTCCACGTACCGTCGCGCGCGGTCCAGCGTCGCGGGCACCGAAGCGTCGACCCCCAGCCAGTAGGTGTCCGCGCGGGCGTTGAGGAAGACTTCGGGCGCCCGGCTCTTGACCGCGCGGATCAACGCCACCTGCGTCGCGGGGGCGGCCAGCCGGTCGCCGCGCCCGTCCTCCAGGTTGATCCCGGCGACCCCGAGGTCGGCCAACTCGGCTACCAGGTCACCTACTTCCCCCGGGTCGGCGCTGAAGCCCGCCTCGATGTCGACGGTGACCGGGCACGACAACCGGACCAGCCTCCTCGCCAGCGCCACGGTCTCGTCGCGGGCCAATCCCGCGGCGTCGGGCAGGCCGTTGGCCGCGGCCACACCGAGGCTGGTCGTGCCGATGGCCGCGAACCCCGCAGCGGCCAGCGCCGCGGCCGACGCGAAGTCCCAGGCGTTGGGCAGCAGCAACGGCCGGTCCGCGTGATGCAGTGCGTGGAACGCGGTGTTCAACGGGTCCTCGCTTCCAGTGGGACGACGAACTCCGGGCCGGTCAGAGGGGCGTGGCTCATCAAGGGCATGGCGCCAGGCTAGCGGGCAGGTCAGACATCGCGGCCGGGACTCGGGCTGGTTAGGCTGCCGGCCATGAATACGGCCATGACCAGCAGCGGGACCCGCGAGCCCGTCGTCCTCGACGCGACGGAAGTGACGGCCGATCCGGACCTCGGGGCCCGGTTCGCGGAGTCGGCCCATCGGATCCTGGCGGACCTGGTCCGTGGAGGTGCGGCACTCGGCTGGGTCGAACCGCCCTCGCCCGATGAGGTGGCGGAACTCCTCGACCACGTCGTCTCCGCGGCCCACGCCGGCGATGCGGCGATGCGTGCCGCTTACGTCGACCGTCGGCTGGTCGGGCTGGGGTACTGGCTGCGCTACGCGCGACCGACGCATCGTCCGCACGCCGATCTGGAGAAGATCGCGGTGGCTGCCGCCGCCCACGGTCGCGGCGTCGGTCGGGCACTGACCGCCGCCCTGATCGCTGACGCCAGGCGGGCGGGAATCGAGGTCCTCACCCTGGACGCCCGGGGCGACAACAGCAATGCCCTGCACCTCTACCGGTCGCTGGGCTTCAGCGAATACGGGCGTCTGCCCGACTTCGTCGCCGTCGGCGCACGCCGCTACGACAAGGTTTTCCACATGCTCGACCTCCGCCAAGAGGGGTGACCCCACGCGCGCGAACAAAACCGCCCGGCACCCCGCCCCGAAGGGGCAGTGGCGCCGGGCGGCGGAAGGAGAAGGGTCAGCGCGTGCGTGCGTGGTGGGTGTCGCGGGTGTGCGGGTTGTCCCCGTGGCGCGAGGCGACCATGACGAGGCCGGCGATCACCAGGAAGAGGACGATCGGCGCGGCGACGTAGAGGCCGAGGGTGTCGAGCACGCTCAGGCCCGGGCCCGGGTCGTCGCCGTCGTCGCGGGTGAGCGCGAACGCGGGGGACGACATCAGCAGCATCAGCATTGTGCCGGTGGCGATGGCACCGGCACGCACGGCGTTCTTGTTGACCTTATTGCTCACGGGCTCAACGTATCGGACACTCGCTCGGACCGCGCGTCCGGGGTGGCCTATGGGGACCTCACCCCTCTGACCTCCTGCATCAGGGCGTGTAGCCGGGGCGAGGCGACCAGTTCCTCCAGGGAGACGGGGCGGCCGGTGGCGTCGGCGACGGGCAGTCGCCAGTTGGGGTACTGGTCCCACGTGCCGGGCAGGTTCTGCGGCCGCCGGTCCCCGACCGTGTCCGGCAGCCAGACGCCGATCATGCGGGCCGGGGTGAGCAGGAGATAGCGGTGGACGGCCCGGACGGCGGCCTCCTCGTCGACCTCCCCTTCCGGAAGCAGGCCCAGCCGCCGGAAGAGCGCCAGCCACTCGGCGACCTCGCGCGCGTCCTCCCGCCGCTCGTCGGCGAGCGGGCGGCCGAGGAGGCCCAGCCGGTGGCGCAGCCCGACGTGGTCGCCGGTCAGCCGGGAGGCGGTGCTCGGCAGGTCGTGGGTGGTGGCGGTGGCCAGGCAGGACGTGCGCCACCGGGCGGGCTCCAGGGGCTCGGCGGGCTCCCGCGCCCAGTCCCGTTCGAACCACAGCACCGAGGTGCCCAGCACGCCCCGCTCGGCGAGCGCGTCGCGGACACCCGGTTCGACCGTGCCGAGGTCCTCCCCCATGACGGTGGCGCCCGCGCGGTGGGCCTCCAGGGCGAGGACGCCGAGCATGGCCTCCGGGTCGTAGCGGACGTACGTGCCCAGCGTCGGTTCGCGGCCCTCCGGAACCCACCACAGGCGGAACAGGCCCATCACATGGTCGATGCGCAGCGCGCCCGCGTGCCGCAGCAGGCCGCGCAGCAGGTCGCGGTACGGGCCGTAGCCGCCGGCCTCCAGGGCGTCGGGCCGCCAGGGCGGCAGGCCCCAGTCCTGGCCGCGGGAGTTGAAGGCGTCGGGGGGCGCGCCGATGGACATGCCCGCGGCGAAGGCGTCCTGCTGCGCCCAGGCGTCGGCGCCCGAGGGGTGGACGCCGACGGCCAGGTCGTGGACGAGCCCGACGCGCATGCCCGCCTCGCGCGCCGCCCGCTGCGCGGCTGCCAGCTGCTCGTCGGTCAGCCAGGCGAGCCAGCAGTGGAAGTCGACGCGGTCGTGGAGTTCCTCGCGGGCGCGGGCCGTGGCGGCGGAGCGGGGGTCCTTCAGGCCGCCGGGCCAGCCCCGCCAGTCGGTGCCGTGCGCCTCGGCGAGCGCGCACCAGGTGGCGTGGTCCTCCAGCGCCCGGCCCTGCTCGGCGCGGAAGGCGTCGTACGCGGCCCGGCGCCCGGGGCCGAGCGGCACGGCCCGTACGAGCTCCAGAGCCCGCCGCTTGAGCGCCCACACGGCGTCCCGGTCGATGAGCTCGGCCCCGCACAGCACACCGTCCCGCAGAGCGGCGGCCCTGGTCAGGAGCGTCCCGGCGCGCTCGCGCGCGGCGCCGGTGAGGTGCGCGTACTCCGTGACGTCCCCGACCCGCAGGTGCACGGGGTCGGGGAAGCGGCGGGAGGAGGGGCGGTAGGGCGAGGGGTCGGTGGGCGCGCCCTGGGTGCCGGGCACGGCCGCGTGCAGCGGGTTGACCTGCACGAAGTCCGAGCCGTACGTACGCCCAGACCAGGCCGCGAGCTCCGCCAGGTCGCCGAGGTCGCCCATGCCCCAGGAGCGGGCGGACAGCAGGGAGTACAGCTGCACGAGGAAACCGTGGGCGCGCCCCGGGGGCGCGGGCAGCCGCTCGGGGGCGACGATCAGGGACGCGCCGGCGGTCCGGCCGTCGGGGGCGTGGGCGTGCAGGAGGTGACGGCCGTACGGCAGGCCGCCGAGGAAATCATCGGTTGCGTGCGGCGAGCCATCGGCGCACGTGGTGTCCCGAGCGCCGGTCGGGGCTCCCGCGGGCCCCTCCCACGCGACACTCCGCCCGTCCTCGGTCTCGACCCGCAGCAGCGTGCCCTCCGGCAGCGCGGGCAGCTCCGGCCGGGAAGGGCGCAGCACCACCGTGGCGGGCAGCAGCCGCAGGGCGTCCGCCTGCGCGCGGGCCTCCAGCGCCTCCTGGACGGACCGGGGGGTGGACGCGTCGACGCCCAGGGCGGCGAGGACGGCGACGACGGTGTCCTCTGACACCGGGACGCTCCGGCCGGGCGCGGGAGCGTAGGAGGTGGCGACGCCGTGCAGGGCGGCGAGGTGCGCTCTGCCCATCCGGGCCTCCTCAGATCTCCGGGTTCTCCGTGCCACAGGGGGTGCGGGTGGTGGGTTCGCTGGTGAGGGGCGGTTCGGGGGTGAGCGGGGGTTCGCTGGTGAGGGGGGTGGTGTCGGCGAGGGGAGGTTCGCTGGTCAGGGGCGGTTCCGAGCAGCTGGTGAGAGCGGAGAGCAGCAGTTGGGCTGACGCGGCCACGGGGGCCTCCTGTGGGTGACGGGGGTGGGTCATGTCTTGGCCTACCCACTGGCCGGGCCCGCAGACACAGTTCTTTCCCCACCCCGCCTCTCCGCGAACCGTGGCTCCGCCCCGGACCCCGGTCCGCGGAGCCCCGGGAGTGGACGGACACCCAGACTCGCCGGGCAATAAGCGCACTTCGGTCACGTCCGTTGACACGTTCACCGGCTGGTGATGGGCTCGACCCTCACCGACACGGGGAACACGGGGAACACCGGGAACAATGAGGAGACGGCCGTGCACTTCCGGGGCAGTGACTCCTCGTTCGCCCACCCCCGCCGCGCCGGGGTCACCGTGCTGGCCGCGGCCCTCCTCGGCGGGCTGCTGGGCGGCTCGTCCGACGCCCTCGCCGAGCCCCGGCCGGACGGCACGGCGACGTCCGTGCCCGACCGGGAGGGCGAGTCCGGTCTGCCGCCGGTGTGGCCGCGCCCGCAGACCTCGCGCGCGCTGGGGGCGTACGTCCCGGTCGGCGACCAGGTCACCCTCATGGCCGACAACGGCACCGATCCGTACGCGATCGACGCGCTCCGCGCCGTCCTGCGCGCGGCCGGTGCCCGTACGGTCGTCGACGCCGCGCCCGGCGGCACCCCGCCGCCGAGCGGGCTGATCGTCTACGCGGGCGGGCAGGCCGCCGAGGACGCCCTCAAGGCGCTGGGCGCGCCCGCCGCCGGTGACCTGCCCACGGGCGGCTACCGCCTCGCGACCGGCCAGGTCGACGGGCGGCCGACGGCGGCGCTGTCGGGCAACGGCCCGGACGGGCTGTTCCACGCGGCGCAGACGCTGCGGCAGTTGGCGGTGGCGCGCGACGGCGGGCAGGCCTTCGCCGGTGCGGTGGTCCGCGACTGGCCGGGCACGGCGGTGCGCGGGCTGACCGAGGGGTTCTACGGGCAGCCGTGGTCCCGCGAACAGCGGCTCGCGCAGCTGGACTTCATGGGGCGGACGAAGCAGAACCGCTATCTCTACGCGCCCGGCGACGACCCCTACCGCCAGGCCCGCTGGCGCGCCCCGTACCCCGCCGCGCAGCGCGCCGACTTCCGCGCGCTGGCCGAGCGGGCCCGCCGCAACCATGTGACGCTCGGCTGGGCGGTCGCGCCGGGGCAGTCGATGTGCTTCTCGTCCGCCGGGGACCTGCGGGACCTCAAGCGGAAGATCGACGGGATGTGGGCGCTGGGGGTGCGCGCCTTCCAGCTGCAGTTCCAGGACGTGAGCTACAGCGAGTGGCACTGCGACGCGGACGCGCAGGCCTTCGGCTCCGGGCCGAAGGCGGCGGCGAAGGCTCAGGCGAAGGTCGCGGGCGCGATCGCCGCGCACCTGGCGGCCAAGGGCGCCGAGGCCGCTCCGCTGTCGCTGCTGCCGACCGAGTACTACCAGGACGGCCGGACGGCGTTCCGGCGGGCGCTGGCCGACGCGCTCGACCCGCGGGTGGAGGTGGCGTGGACGGGGGTCGGGGTGGTGCCCAGGACCATCACCGGCGGTGAACTCGCCGACGCGCACGCGGCGTTCGCGCACCCGCTGGTCACCATGGACAACTACCCGGTGAACGACTTCGCCGAGGACCGCATCTTCCTCGGCCCGTACACCGGCCGGGAGCCGGCCGTGGCGACCGGCTCGGCCGCGCTGCTGGCCAACGCCGCCGCGCAGCCGACCGCTTCGCGCATCCCGCTGTTCACCGCCGCCGACTACGCCTGGAACCCGCGCGGCTACCGCCCCGACGAGTCGTGGCAGGCGGCCGTCGACGACCTGGCGGGCCCGGACGGTCCGACCCGGGATGCGCTGCGGGCGCTGGCGGGCAACGACGCCTCCTCCGTGCTCGGCGGCGAGGAGTCGGCGTATCTGCGCCCGCTGCTTGACGCCTTCTGGGAGGCGCTGTCGGGCACGGACCAGGGCAGGCTGGCCGAGGCGGCGGACCGGCTGCGGTCGGCCTTCGGCACGATGCGGGACGCCCCGGGCCGTCTGACCCGGGCCCTCGACGGCTTCGGCGGCGAGGTGCGGCCGTGGCTGGACCAGCTGGCGCGGCACGGCGAGGCGGGCGCGCGGGCCGTGGACATGCTCACCGCGCAGGCGCGCGGCGACGGCGCCGCGGCCTGGCGGGCCCAGCTCGACGTGCAGGGGCTGCGGGAGCGGATCGACGACAGCCCGGTGACGGTCGGCAAGGGGGTGCTGGCGCCGTTCCTGGACCAGGCCCTGGCCCGTGCGAACGGCTGGACGGGCGTGGACCGGCCGGCGCGCACGGCGGGCGCGGCGACGGACGGCGATCCCACGACGGCGACGACACCGCGCGCGGGCACCCCGCTGACCGTACGGCTGGCGGGGCAGCACCCGCTGACGGCGGTCACCGTGCTCACCGCGCCGGGCAAGGGCGTGCGTGGCACGGTCGAGGCCCATGACCCGGCCAAGGGCTGGCAGCCGCTCGGCGCGGTGTCCGACAGCGGCTGGACCCAGTCGCCGGGCAGGGGCGTACGGGCCGACGCGCTGCGGCTGGTCTGGGCGGACGGCAGCGCTCCGCCCGCCGTGCACGAGATCGCGCCGTGGTTCGGGGACACCCCGTCGGCCGACTTCGAGCTCACGCGCAGTGACGTGGACACGGAGACCGGCGGGCAGCCCGCGGCCGTGGACGTCCGAATGATCAACCGGCGGCCGGACGCGGTCCACGAGAAGCTCACCGTGCAGGCTCCGTCGGGCGTCACTGTCAAGGCACCGCCGGAGCTGGCGGTGGCGCGCGGGGGCGTGACGACGGCCCGTATCGAGCTGTCCGTGCCCGCCGGGTCCCCGGCCCGGACCTTCACCGTGCCGATCCGGCTGGGGGACGTGGAGCGGACCCTGACCGTACGGGCGTACCCGCCGGTCGGCGGCCCGGACCTGGCGCGCGGCGCGAGGGCGACGTCCTCGGGCGACGCGTCGGGCCGCCACCCGGCGTCGGCGGCCGTCGACGGCGACCTCGGAACCTGGTGGGCCGCCGAGCCCGACGACGGTGCCTGGTGGCAGCTGGAGCTGGCGCGCCCGGCCCGGCTGGGCAGCCTCGTGCTGCACTGGCGGGACGGGCACCCGTCCCGCTACCGCGTCCAGGTCTCCCCGGACGGCCGGACCTGGCGGGACGCGGCGGTCGTCGACCGGGGCAGGGGCGGGGAGGAGACGGTGCGGATGGACGCGCCGGAGGCCCGGTTCGTCCGGGTCCAGGGCGGGAAGCGGGCGACGGACGATGCCTACGCGCTGACGGAGGTGGAGGCGTACGCCGTGGCGGACAAGCAGGAGAAGGGCACGTAGAAGCCGTGAGACCGGGCCATCGCCGTACGCGCGGGTGACCGCGCGCACACTATGACAACGGCCCGGTCGACTCAGGCGGAAATGCCGTCGATCCGGGCCATCGCGTCCTCCGCGCCGAATGCCTCCAGATAAGGCAGCCAGCGCGGGTCCCTATGCCCCGTGCCGATGATGCGCCACGCCAGCCCGGACGGCGGTGCCGGCTGATGCCGCAGCCTCCACCCCAGCTCGGCGACGTGCCGGTCGGCCTTGACGTGGTTGCAGCGGCGGCACGCGGCCACCACGTTTTCCCAGGCGTGCTGGCCACCACGGCTGCGCGGGACGACGTGATCGACGCTGGTTGCGACGCCACCGCAGTACGCGCATCGGCCGCCGTCGCGGGCGAAGAGGGCGCGGCGGGTGAGCGGAACGGGCCCCCGAAAGGGCACCCGCACAAAGCGCTTCAGCCGGACGACGCTGGGTGCGGGGATGGTGCAGGTCGCGCTGTGCATATAGGCGCCGGAGTCCTCGAGGCTGACGGCCTTTTCGTTGAGGACGAGTATGAGCGCGCGGCGGAGCGGTACGACGCCGAGCGGCTCGTACGACGCATTGAGGACCAGGACATGCGGCACGGGTGCCTCCTTGTACGCCGGCGGCGCGTGGCTCGCGCCGGGACGATCTCCTGCAAGTGTCCCCCGGCCCCCGGCCGGAGCGCCACCATCGTCGGGTAACGGGCCACGGGTGTTTTGGAACACAGTGTGTTCATCCCCCGCTCAAGACCGGCCCCATCTCGAACAGAGCAACGGAGGAACGCGGCTGCCCCGTTAGTGTGGTGAGCTGCCCGCGCGGCTGTTCCGCCGCGGGCGTGGCTCATACGGAGGGTTACTGCTGTGTTCTGGTCCGCTGCCCTGGCTGCCGACTCGACGCCCCGTCCCGTTTCCCTGGACGAGGCGCAACGGACGGCGAACGACGCCGCGGGCTGGGTGGAGGAGAACTGGTCCATCTGGCTCAGCAACGGCCTGCGCATGATCCTGATCGTGGTGATCGCGATCGTGATGCGGTCCCTGATCCGGCGGGCCATCACCAAGCTCATAGCCCGCATGAACCGCACCACCGAGTCCCTCGACGGCACGGCGCTCGGCGGTCTGCTGGTCAACGCGGAGCGGCGCAGGCAGCGCTCCGAGGCCATCGGCTCGGTGCTGCGCAGCGTCACCTCGTTCCTCATCATGGGCACGGCGGCGCTGACCGTGCTGTCCGTGCTGAAGATCAACCTGGCCCCGCTGCTCGCGAGCGCCGGTGTGGCCGGTGTGGCCATCGGTTTCGGCGCCCGCAACCTGGTCACGGACTTCCTGTCCGGCGTCTTCATGATCCTTGAGGACCAGTACGGCGTCGGTGACGAGGTGGACGCGGGCGTCGCCACCGGCACCGTCATCGAGGTGGGCCTGCGCGTCACCAAGCTGCGCGGCTCCAACGGTGCCATCTGGTACGTGCGCAACGGCGAGGTCAAGCGCATCGGCAACCTCAGCCAGGGCTGGGCCACGGCGGGCGTCGACATCCAGGTCCGCTCGGACGAGGACCTGGACCGGGTGCGCGGCATCATCACCCGGGTCGGCGAGGACATGCAGAAGGACGAACCGTGGAACGAGCGGCTGTGGGAGCCGGTCGAGGTGCTCGGCCTGGACGCGGTCTACCTCGACTCCGTCGTCATCCGGGTGTCCGCGAAGACGATGCCGGGGGTGGCGCTGGGGGTGGAGCGGGAGCTTCGCTGGCGGATCAAGCGGGAGCTGGATGCGGAGGGGATTCGCATCGTGGGTCGGCCGCTGGACGCGGACCTGGAGACGGCGTCCTCGCCCGACCCTTCGGCGGGCGTCGCCGCGCCGTCCGCTTTGGCCAATCCGACTTCCCCGCAGTCCCAGGCCACTGTCCCGATACCGCCGGGCCCCTCGCTGGGGAAGTGATCCGCCTGCGGCGGGCTTGTTCCCCAGCCCCGCCCCTTCCCGAAACCGGGGGAAACCCCCGGACCCCCTGAAGCGGCTGCGCCGCTTGTCCTCAAACGCCGGACGGGCTGAATTCGCTGGCTACGGTCCGCGAAATCCAGCCCGTCCGGCGTTTGAGGACCGGGGTCTGGGGCGGAGCCCCAGTTTCGGGAAGGGGCGGGGTGGGGGAGCAAAGCCCGCCGGGCCGCACCCGGGCACGGGTCCGGGGCGGAGCCCCGGCCTCGGCGGAGCCGAGCATCAGACGCTGCGGGAAGGGGCGGGGTGGGGAACAAAAACCGCCGGGCCGCACCCATTGACGCCACCTTTATCGCAGGCTTAACGTCTCGTTGATCGATAGGAAAGTTTCCTAACAGACGAGGCGGAGGCCATGGCCGGAACCCCCGGGACACCACGCGTGCTGCGCGCCATGAACGACCGGGCGGCCCTCGATCTGCTCATCGCCCACGGCCCCCTCACCCGCACCCGGCTCGGTGAGCTGACCGGGCTGTCCAAGCCCACCGCCTCGCAGCTGCTGACGCGGCTGGAGGCCGCCGGGCTGGTGCGTCCGACCGGCAGCGTCACCGGCCGGCCCGGGCCCAGCGCCCAGCTGTACGAGGTGAACCCGGGCGTCGCCCACGTCGCGGCGCTCGCCGTGGACCCCGAGGGCGTCACCGCGGTGGTCGCGGACATCACCGGGCGGGTCGTCGGCGAGCACCGCGTCGAGGCGGAGGCGACGGCCGAGCCCGTACGGACCCGTACCGCCGCGCTCGTCGCCGAGGTCGTCGACGGGGCGCTCGCCGCGGCGGGCCTGGGCCACGACGCCCTGCACCGCACCGTCATCGGCACCCCGGGCGCCCTCGACCCGCGCACCGGGACCCTGCGCTACGCGCCGCACCTGCCGGGCTGGCAGTCCCGCAGCCTGCGCGACGAGCTCGCCGCGGTGCTCGGGACGCCCGTCGTCATCGAGAACGACGTCAACCTCGCGGCCGTAGCCGAGCAACACCACGGCACCGCCCAGGACTTCGACGACTTCGTGCTCGTCTGGGCGGACGAGGGCGTCGGCGCCGCCATCGTGCTCGACGGCAACCTGCTGCGCGGCGCCACCGGGGGCGCGGGCGAGATCGGCTATATGCCGCTGCCCGGCGCGCCGCTCGCGCGCGGCGGCGAGGACGCGACCGCGGGCCCGGACGGCGGCGGGGGCTTCCAGATGCTCGTCGCCTCCGCCGCCGTGCTCGCGCTCGCCGCCGCCCACGGCATCGAAGCCCGTACGGCACCGGAGGCCCTGGCCCTCGCCGCCGCCACCCCGGGGGCGGGCGACGACGTGCTCGCCGAGCTCGGGCGGCGGCTGGCCGTGGGGCTCGCGGCCGTCGTCGCCGTGGTCGACCCGGAGCTGGTGGTGCTCTCGGGGGCGGTCTGCAAGGCGGGCGGCGAGCGGCTGCGCGCGATGGTCGAGGCCGAGCTCACGGGGCTGTCCCTGCCCCGGCCGCTGCTCCGGCTGAGCGCCGTGACGGGCTCGCCGATCCTGACCGGAGCGCTGCGGATCGCGCTCGCCGACGCCCGCGACACCGTCTTCGACACGGCCTGACCGGCCCCCGCCCCGCCCGTTCCCGCGCGCTTCCTCCCCGACCGCCCCTGCCGCAAAGGAAGTTCCGCCATGCCGCGAACGCACCGCCGCGCGCCGGCCCTCCTCGTCCCCCTGCTGCTCTGCGCGGGACTGCTGCTGTCGGGCTGCGCGAACCCGGGCCGGGGAAGCGCCGACGACGACCCGACCCGGCCGGTGACCCTGAAGTTCTGGCACGGCTGGTCGGAGAAGAACGAGGTCAAGGCCGTCGACGCGGCGATCGCCCGGTTCGAGAGGCTGCACCCCAACATCCGGGTGAAGTCGACCGGGAACGTCAGCGACGCGACCGTCAACCAGGCGCTGCGCGCGGGCGGGGGCGACGCGCCCGACGTGGTGTCCTCGTTCACCACCGACAACGTCGGGCAGTACTGCTCCTCGGGCATGTGGGCCGACCTCGACCCCTTCATGAAGAAGTCGGGCCTCGACAAGGAGAAGGTCTTTCCGAAGACCCTGCTGTCGTACACCTCCTACGAGGGCAGGCAGTGCGCCCTTCCCCTCCTCGCGGACGCCTACGGCCTCTACTACAACAAGGACGCCTTCGAGAAAGCGGGCATCACCCGGCCGCCGCGCACGATGTCCGAGTTCCGCGAGGACGCGGTGAAGCTCACCGAGCGGACCTCCGGCGGCTCGTACAAGCAACTGGGCTTCATGCCGGACTTCCGGCTGTACCAGAACAGCCCGGACCGGCTTCTCGCCCAGTGGGGGCCGCGGTACTTCGACGCCGAAGGAAAGGCCCGGCTCGCCGAGTCGCCCGAGACCGCGGAGTTCTTCACCGTCCAGCGGGACCTGATCCGCGCGCAGGGCGGCTACGGGGCGCTGGAGAAATTCCGCACAACCTTCGGCGACGAGATGTCCTCGCAGAACGCGTTTCTCACCGGGAAGCTGGCCATGCACATGGACGGCGAATGGCGCGGGCTGATGCTGAACGAGGCCGGGCCCTCCTTCCGCTGGGGCACGGCCCCCATGCCGGTGCCCGACGACCGTGCCGACACTTACGGCCGCGGCTATCTCACCGGCACGGTCGCGGGCATCGCCCACAGCAGCAAGCATCAGAACGCGGCGTGGGAACTGCTGAAATTCCTGACCGCGGACACCGATCAAGTGGTCGCGTTCGCCAACGCCATCCACAACATCCCGTCCACCAACGCCGCGCTCGCCTCGCCGAGGCTGGAACGCGACCCCGCCTTCCGCACCTTCCTCGACATCGCGGCGAATCCCCGCAGCACCGGCATGCCGCCGTCCGTGAACGGCGGGCAGTACATCGTCTCGCTCCGCGATTTCGCCTTCGACGTCGAGGCGGGAAAGGTCCACGACCTCACCAAGGGGCTGCGCGCACTCGACCGGCAGATAGACGAAGACAACCTCCAGTCCCGGAACTGACGGAGCCCGCCATGGCGATACCCATAGCACCCGAACTGCGCCGCAAACGCACCCGAGAGCGGCTGCGGACGCTCGGCTTCCTCTCCCCCTGGCTGGTCGGCTTCACCGTCTTCTTCGGCTATCCGCTCCTCGCCACCGTCTATTTCTCCTTCATGCACTACAACCAGATCCAGGCCCCGACCTTCGTCGGCCTGCGGAACTGGAGATATGTGCTGGAGCAGATGCCCCTCTTCGGCCCGGCGCTGTGGAACACCCTCTGGCTCGTGGTCGTCATGGTCGCCCTCCGCGTCGCCTTCGGACTGGGCATAGGCCTGCTCGTCACCAAGGTGAAAACGGGAGCGGGCTTTTTCCGTACGGCCTTCTACCTGCCGTATCTGGCCCCGCCCGTGGCCGCGACGGTGGCCTTCGTCTTCCTGCTCAACCCCGGTACGGGACCGGTCAACGAGGCGCTCTCGGCGGTCGGCGTCTCCGCCCCCAACTGGTTCAACGACCCCGACTGGGCCAAGCCCTCACTGGTGCTGCTCTCCCTGTGGGGAATCGGCGACCTGATGGTCATCTTCATGGCCGCCCTGCTGGACGTGCCCAAGGAGCAGTACGAGGCCGCCGAACTGGACGGCGCGGGCCCCTTCGCGAAATTCCGCTACGTCACCTGGCCGTCGATCGTGCCGATCGTGATGTTCGCGGTGGTGACGGGGGTCGTGCAGACCATGCAGTACTACACCCAGGCCCTGGTCGCCGGAAAGCTCGCCTCCGGGGTCAGCGTCGGACCCGGCACGGTCATCCAGCCCGGCTATCCCGACCACTCCACGCTCACCGTGCCGCAGCTGGTCTATTCGCTCGGCTTCCAGAACTTCAACACCGGCGCCGCGTGCGTGCTCTCGCTCGTGCTCTTCGCCATCGCCATGGCCGTGACCTCGCTGCTGATGCGCAAGCGGGCCGGTCTGCTGACGGCGGAGGACTGACCATGAGAACCCGTCGTCGCGTTCTGCACTGGATAGCCGTGCACACCACCGCCGTCGCCGTCGCGCTCTTCTTCGTCCTGCCGTTCGTCTTCGTCTTCCTGACCTCGGTCATGAGCGACGACCAGGCGATGAGCGGCGACCTGTGGCCGCACGAGTGGAACTGGTCGAACTACGCGGACGTGTTCCGCACGCCGGGCTTCCTCGGCTGGTGGCGGAACTCCCTGCTGTACGCGGGACTGGGCACCCTCTTCACCGTGTGCTCCTCGGTCCCGGTCGCCTACGCGCTCGCCAGATTCCGCTTCCGCGGCCGCCGCACGGCACTCGTCCTCGTCATCTCCACGATGATGCTGCCGCCCCAGGTCATCGTCATCCCGATGTATCTGGTGTGGGCCCAGCAACTGCACCTGTCGGGCTCGCTGTGGCCGCTGATCATCCCGATGGCGTTCGGGGACGCGTACTCCATCTTCCTGCTCCGGCAGTTCCTGCTGACGATTCCCAAGGAATACCTGGAGTCGGCGAAGGTCGACGGCTGCGGCGAGCTGCGCACGCTGCTGGGCATCGTCGTGCCGATGGCCAAGCCGGGAATCGCGGCGGTCGCGCTCTTCCAGTTCTTCTACTGCTGGAACGACTACTTCGGTCCGCAGATCTACGCGGCGCAGAACCCGGGCGCCTGGACGCTCAGTTATGGTCTGGAGTCCTTCAAGAGCGCGCACAGCGTCAACTGGAATCTGACCATGGCGGCGACACTGCTGGTCATGGCACCGGTCATCGTCGTTTTCTTCTTCGCACAGAAAGCCTTCGTCGAAGGCGTCACTCTCACCGGAGTAAAGGGCTGATTCCCATGCTCATTCCCATGGAGCGCACATGAAGCTCGCCGTGGTCGGCGGAGGCTCGACCTACACCCCCGAACTCGTCGACGGCTTCGCCCGGTTGCGCGACGCGCTGCCGCTCGCGGAACTCGTCCTGATCGACCCGGCCGCGGACCGCCTGGAGCTCGTCGGCGGGCTCGCGCGCCGGATCTTCGCCCGGCAGGGCCACCCCGGCCGGATCTCCTGGACCTCCGACCTGGACGCGGGCGTGGACGGCGCCGACGCCGTGCTGCTCCAGCTGCGCGTGGGCGGCCAGGCCGCCCGCAACGAGGACGAGACCTGGCCGCTGGACTGCGGCTGCGTCGGCCAGGAGACGACGGGCGCCGGCGGCCTCGCCAAGGCGCTGCGCACGGTCCCGGTGGTGCTGGACATCGCGGAGCGCGTACGGCGGCGCAACCCCGACGCGTGGATCGTGGACTTCACCAACCCGGTGGGGATCGTGACCCGGGCGCTGCTGACCGCGGGCCACCGGGCGGTCGGGCTGTGCAACGTGGCCATCGGCTTCCAGCGGAAGTTCGCCCGGCACCTGGGGGTGGCGCCGGAGGCGGTCTCCCTGGAGCACGTGGGGCTCAACCACCTCACCTGGGAGCGGTCGGTGACCGTCGGCGGCCACAACGTGCTGCCGCAGCTGCTCGCCGAGCACGGCGAGGCCATCGCCGCCGACCTGCACATGCCGCGGGAGCTGCTGGACCGCCTGGGCGTCGTGCCCTCGTACTACCTGCGCTACTTCTACCAGCACGACGAGGTCGTACGGGAGCTCCTGGGCAGGCCCTCGCGGGCGGCCGAGGTGGCCGAGATGGAGCGGCAGCTGCTGGCGCTCTACGGCGATCCGGCGCTGGACGAGAAGCCGGAGCTGCTGGGCAAGCGGGGCGGCGCCTTCTATTCGGAGGCGGCGGTCGCGCTGACGTCCTCGCTGCTGCGCGACACCGGCGACGTACAGGTCGTCAACGCCCTCAACAACGGCACGCTGCCGTTCCTGCCGGACGACGCGGTCATCGAGGTGCCCGCGTCGGTGGACGCGCGGGGCGCGCACCCGCTTCCCGTACACCCCTTGGAGCCGCTGTTCGCCGGGCTGGTCGCGGGCGTCACCGCCTATGAACACCTGGCGCTGGAGGCGGCGCTCAAGGGCGGTCGCGGCCGGGTGTTCGACGCGCTGCTCGCGCATCCGCTGATCGGCCAGGTCGCCTACGCGGACCGGCTGACCGACGACCTCATCGCGCACAACCGGGAGCACCTCGCGTGGGCCTGAGCGACACGGCGCTCGCGATCGACGCGGGCAACAGCAAGACCGACGTGGCCCTGGTGGCCGCGGACGGGACCGTGCTCGGAGCGGCGCGGGGCGGGGGTTTCCAGCCACAGCGGACGGGGGCCGGGCAGGCGGTCGCGAGCCTCGGTCCGCTGCTGGCCGAGGCGGCGGCGCGGGCCGGGCACACCGGCCCGGTGCGGGTGGGCCACGTCCAGGCGTGCCTGGCCAACGCCGATCTGCCGGTGGAGGAGGAGCGGCTCACCGCCGAGATCGAGGCACACGGCTGGGGGCGTACGGTCACGGTCGCCAACGACACCTTCGCGCTGCTGCGGGCGGGGCTGCCGGACGAGGGCGAGCCCGCGGGCGTGGCCGTGGTGTGCGGGGCCGGCATCAACTGCGCGGGCCTGGCGCCGGGCGGCCGAACCGCCCGCTTCCCCGCGATCGGCCGGCTCTCCGGCGACTGGGGAGGCGGCGGCCACCTGGCGTCCGAGGCCCTGTGGTGGGCGGCGCGCGCGGACGACGGACGCGGCGTGCCGACCGAGCTGGCCCACGCCCTGCCCGCACACTTCGGGCTGCCGGGCATGCCCGCGCTGATCGAGGCGCTGCACCTGGGCACTGTGGACGAGGACCGGCAGTACGAGATCACGCCGCTGCTGTTCGCGGTGGCCGCGGCGGGGGACGCGGTCGCGGGGGCGCTCGTGGCCCGGCAGGCGGAGGAGGTGGTCGCCATGGCGTCGGTGGCTCTGGCGCGGCTCGATCTCCTGGAGTCGCCCGTCCCCGTGGTCCTGGGCGGCGGTGTCCTGGCCGCGCGCCACCCCCTGCTGCACGACCGCGTCGTGGAACTGCTGTCGGAGCGCGCGCCGAAGGCTGTGCCGGTGGTGGTGACGGCTCGCCCTGTGCTGGGCGCCGCCCTGTTGGGCCTGGACCGGACCTCGGCTCCGGCTCCCGCGTACGCGCGCTTGCGTTCGCACTTCGCGTAGCGGCGGTGTTTGTTCCCCACCCCGCCCCTCCCCGAAACCGGGGCGCGTGCCCCGGACCCCCGACTGCGGGCCGGTCCGCCGCCTGCGGCGGGAGCGCCCTGCGGGCGCGTCCTCAAACGCCGGACGGGCTGATTGCGCTCCCCGGGGGCCTGGGGGCGAAGCCCCCAGTTTCGGGAAGGGGCGGGGTAGGGGAACAAGCCCGCCGGGCCGCACCCGGGCACGGGTCCGGGGCGAAGCCCCGGCCTCGGCGGAGCCGAGCATCAGACGTTGCGGGAAGGGGCGGGATAGGGGAACAAGCCCGCCGCAGGCGCAAGCAACCCGCACCCACCCCTGGCCTGATCACGCTCACGTTCGCGTCATCCTCGCGCCGTGAGACCCGTCACCGCGGACGGCCATGCTCCGAAGAAACGGTCACCAAGATCATCCGTGACCGGAAATTCTCCTGACTCGGCGTCAGTAAGGCCATACGCCAGAAACTTCTCCCCCGGCGATAGTTCACCCTTCACGCACCGAATGTCCGTAAAGCGACCAACCATTTCTCGCCCCCCATCCACCCGTGCGAGCATCCGCCTCGCACGGATTGATCACGAAATACAACAAGCAACCGCCATCAAAAGGGATTTGCGGGCGCATTCGTGACAACCGCGCTCCTGATCACCTTTCGAGGGGGGTTCGACACCCATGTCGTCCAACATCACCCGACGCGTCGTACTCAGAGGCACCGCCGTAGCCGTGGCCGGCGTCGCGCTGGCCGCTCCGACCGCGATGGCCGCCACCCGCGGCGCCATGACCGGCATGGACCACTCCGGCCACACCGGCCACGGCGGTCCCCAGCCGTTCGACGAGATGTACCAGGGCCGGCACATCGTCGGTAAGGCCGCCGAGCCCGGCAGCATGAGCGCCCACCACGGCGACGGCTTCTCGGTCTTCATCGACGACCGGGAGCTGCACATCATGCAGAACGGCGACGGCACCTGGATCAGCATCGTCAACCACTACCTGCCGCTCGCCGACCCGTACGCGATAGCCCGCGCCGCGGTCGACAAGCTCCGGGGCGCCGAGCTCGTCCCGATGATGATGAACATGGCGCACTGACCCACCACTGCCGGACACCGAACCCGACCCGAAAGGAACACGAACCACCATGGCAGTGCGCAAGAACCAGGCGGGCCTCTCCGCCACCGACAAGCGGAACTTCGTCAACGCGGTGCTGGAGCTGAAGAAGCGCGGCATCTACGACGGCTTCGTCCGTACGCACGAAGAGTTCATCATGAGCGACCGCGACAACAGCGACCGCGTCGGCCACCGCTCGCCGTCCTTCCTCCCGTGGCACCGCCGCTTCCTGATCCAGTTCGAGGGAGAGCTGCAGAAGATAGACGCGTCGGTGTCGCTCCCCTACTGGGACTGGACCGTCGACCGCACGCCCACCGCCTCCATCTGGGGCGACGACTTCCTCGGCGGCAACGGCCGCAGCCGCGACGCCCAGGTGATGACCGGCCCGTTCGCCTACTCCACGGGCAAGTGGAACATCAACGCCAGCAGCGACGACCGTCCCTACCTCCAGCGTGAACTGGGCGCCGACGGTGCCCAGCTGCCCACGCGCGCGCAGGTGGACGCCGTGCTCGCGATGACCACCTACGACACGGCGCCCTTCAACAGCCTCTCGGAGGGCAGCTTCCGCAACTACCTGGAGGGCTGGCGCGGCCAGGGCCGCATCCACAACAGCGTGCACGTGTGGATCGGCGGCCAGATGGCCACCGGCTACTCCCCCAACGACCCGGCGTTCTGGCTGCACCACTGCTTCATCGACAAGCTGTGGTCGGACTGGCAGCGCATGCACCCGACTTCGGGCTACCTGCCCGCCGGCGGCACCGCGAACGTCGTGGACCTCAAGGACACGATGCGCCCCTGGAACAACGTGACCCCGGCCGACATGCTCGACCACACGAAGTTCTACACCTACGACCGCTGACGGTCGTTCGGCCGGCCCGGGAACCGAACGGGCCCGCCGTACGTGGTGGGGTACAGAGGCCGACGCAGACCCCGGTGAAGATCCCGATCCGAACAAGATCGGTCCGGCACCGGTGTGTTTGTCAGTCCCTGCGGCCATACTGACTGGCCGGGCACCTGTCCTCCACCGCATCGGGTGACGGGCCGCCCTCAGCGACCGAGGGGGAGGTCTCGTGTCCCATCCGCAGCCGGCCGGAGCCGTCGCGCCACCGCCGCCTGTGCCGTCCCCGCCCGCGCCCGCGCAGCCGCCCGAGCGGTCCGTCGCCTGGCGCGAGGCGCTCGACCGGCTGCGGGCCGCGGCGACGACCGAGCCGGGGCGGCTGCGCATCATAGGCGCCGTCCTGGCCCTGCTGCTGGTCGCGTTCGGCACGGTCACCGCGTGGCAGGTCGCGGCCAGATCCTCGGCCGCCGACGACGTCGTGCACCGCAGCCAGCCGCTGAGCGCCGAGGCCGCGGACATCTACCGCTCCCTCGCCGACGCCGACACCACGGCCGCGAGCGGCTTCCTCGCGGGCGGGCAGGAGCCGCGCGCGGTCCGGCAGCGGTACGAGAAGGACATCGCGCGCGCCACCGAGCTGCTGGTCAAGGCGGCCGCCGGCACGGCCGGTTCGGACACCTCCCGCAGCCGCATCGCCGAGCTCAACGCGGCACTCCCGCAGTACACCGGCCTGGTGGAGGCCGCCCGCGCCAACAACCGGCAGGGCCTCCCCCTCGGCGGCGCCTATCTGCGCTACGCGGGCGACCGGATGCGCGACGACCTGCTGCCCGCCGCGCGCGGGCTCTACGAGTCGGAGACCGGCCGCCTCGGCTCCGACTACGGCGACGCCAAGGCCTGGCCCTGGGCCGCCCTGGGCACCGGGGTGCTCGCCCTCGGCGCGCTCGGCTGGGCCCAGCGGCGCTCCTTCCTGCGTACCAACCGCGTCTTCAACCACGGCCTGCTGGCCGCGACCGGCGCCACCACGGTGGTGCTGCTCTGGCTGGCCGTCGGCCACGGAGTGGCCCGCTCCGGTCTGGAGAGCTCCTCCGCCCACGGCGCCGAGTCCCTCCAGGTGCTCAACGAGGCCCGGATCGGCTCCCTCCAGGCCCGCGGCGACGAGAACCTCACCCTGGTGGCGCGCGGCGCCGTCCTGACCAAGAGCGGCGACGACGCCTACGAGGCGAGCTACCGCGACGGCATGGGCAAGCTCATCGGCGGCGACCACGGCGACCCCGCTCCCGGCAGCCTCCTGGACCGCGCCCGCGAGCTCGCCGACGACACCGCGGGGCGCGCCCCCGTGGAGGCGGCGATCAAGGACGTACGGGAGTGGCAGCGCCGGCACAGCGGCGCCCGCGCCACCGACGACGGCGGCTATTACGACCAGGCCGTGCCCAAGGTGATCGGCGAGACGGGCAGCACGGGCGAGTCCTTCGACCGCGTCGACGACGAGCTGCGGCAGGCCCTGGACCATGAGCAGAGCGAGTTCCGGCAGGCGGCCGACGACGGGCGCGGCGCGCTCTCGGGCCTCGCGGCGGGCGCCGCCGTGCTGGCCGTCCTGGGGGCGGCGGGCGCCGTGCTCGGCATCGGGCGCAGACTGTCGGAGTACCGGTGACGGGGGGAGACAGGGGCGTGAACGCACCACTGCGGGCGCTCGGGACACGAGCGCGCTCCAGGCCGCTGCTCGCGGCCGCGACGGCGGCGGGCTGCGCGCTGGCGGCGACGGCCGCCGTGCTCGTGCCCACCCAGAAAGGCACCGCCGCGGAGCGCCCGGACCGGCCGCCGACGGCGGTCGAGGGGCAGGCGCGCGGCGTCTCGGCGGCGAAGTGCGAGAACCCGGCGGCCAGTCTGCGGCCGACGGGCGACCTGGACGGCCCGGCCGTCCAGCGGATCAAGGCCCGCGGCAAGCTGATCGCGGGCGTCGACCAGAACAGCTACCGCTGGGGCTACCGCAATCCCGCCACCGGGGAGCTGAGCGGCTTCGACATCGACCTGGTGCACGCCATCGCCAAGGACATCCTGGGCGACCCCGGCAAGGTCATGTTCCTGGCGATCCCCACCAACCGCCGGATCCCCGCCGTGCAGTCGGGCAAGGTGGACATCATCGCGCGCACCATGACCATCAACTGCGACCGGATCAAGCAAGTCGCCTTCTCCACCGCCTACTTCGAGGCCGGGCAGCAGGTGCTGGTCCCCAAGGGGTCGCCGGTGAAGGCGTTCGACGACTCGCTGAAGGGGAAGAAGGTCTGTACGGCCGAGGGGTCCACGGCGGAGGCCAAGGTGCGGGAAGAGCCGCACGGTTCGACCCTGCTGACCGTCCCCAACCACCTCGACTGCCTGGTGCGGCTCCAGCTGGGCCAGGTGGACGCGGTGGTCAACGACAACGCCCTGGCGGCCGGCCAGGCGGCCCAGGACCCGTCCGTGGAGCTCGTCGGAAAGCCGTTCACCACCGAACCGTACGGCGTGGCGATGAACCTCAAGGACGTGGACCTGGTACGCCGGGTCAACAAGGTGCTGGAGGACTACCGCAGCGGTGGCGCCAACAGCCCGTGGATGCAGGCGTACCAGCACTGGCTCGCCTCCGGCCTCGGCGGGACGGACGCCCCGCCGGCACCCGAGTACCGGGACTGACGGCGGGCCGGCGCGAGGATCGACGAGCATCACCGTTACGGAGACGTCGGCGGCAGGACCGCGGACAGGAGAGGGGATCGATGGCGGTCGCGGGGCCCACCGGGCCGGCCTTGAGCCGCGAGGAGGTGGACCGTGCGCTGGCGAGGCTCGGCGCGGAGCACGAGGCCGTCGAGACCTCGCTCCTCGCCCTCCAGGACCACGCCGGGCGCCGTCTCCTCGAAGGGGCGGAGCTCTCCGGCACCACCAAGAGCCGATGGGCGGCCGCCGAGCAGCTCATCGGGCGGCTGTGGGCGTGCTTCGACGCCTACACGGCGGCCCTGACGACCGCCCGCGAGCTGCGCGCGCGGCGCCGCTGGCCCTCCCAGACCGAGCTGTCCGAGCTCACCGAGCTGCTGCGCGGCAGCGGCGTCACCCTGCCCGGTGAGGCGACGCTCGCCTTCACCTCGCCGGGCACCGCCGCCCGCCTCAGCGAGCAGCTGAGCCTCCAGGAGCTCCTGGAGCGGATGAACGGCTGGTACGCCCAGGCGCTCGACGTGGTCGTCACCGCCGACGCGGTCTGGTCCGCGCTGCCCGCGCGGATCGACCTGCTGGCGGCGGAGCTGCAGCGCGTCCGCTCCCTGGCCCACTCGGTGGGCGTGCGGCCCGGCGAACACCCCTCCGGTGACGACCTGGAGCAGATCACCCACGAGCTGACCGCGCTGCGGTCGGAGGTGGTGTCCGATCCGCTGGCCTTCTGGGCGGGCGCCTCGCCCAGCTCCGCGCCGGGCGGCGGCCGCCCCGACACCGGGCGCTACGACCGCGCCGCGCGCGCCCTGGAGGACGTACGGCGGGAGGTCGAGGCCGTCCTGGACGTCCGGCTGGACGCCGAGCAGCGGCTGCTCGGCGTGCGCGACGTCCTCTCGCGGGCGGACCGCACCCTGAACGAGGCGCGCCAGGCGCGCGCCGAGGTGCTGTCCAAGATCGCCGCGTTCGAGGTGCCGGCCGTGTCGGGCCCGCCGACCGCGCTGTACGAACAGCTGGCGGCGGCCGCCGACCACCGCAGGCACGCGCGGTGGCACCGCCTGTCCCCGCTCCTGGAGGGCCTGGAGCAGCGGGCCGAGGACGAACTGCTGCGGGCCCGCGAGTCGCTGGCCGCGGTGACCGCCCCGCTGGCCGTACGGGCCGAGCTGCGCGGGCGGCTGGACGCGTACCGCGCGAAGGCGGGGCGGCACGGCCTGGCGGAGGACTCCTTCCTGATCGAGCGGCACGACGCGGCGCGCCGCATGCTGTGGAGCGCTCCGTGTGATCTGGTGGCCGCCGAAATGGCCGTGCTGCGCTATCAGCACGCGCTGGCCGAAGCACTGGCGCCGACCGGGACCTCCGGGCCCGTCGACCGTAGGGGGGAATCATGAGCGGTGCCTGCCAGCGACCGGGCTGCACCGGGGCGTACGAGGACGTGGGCGGCGGCGAGCTGTACTGCGACACCTGCGGGCTGACGCCGGTGGTCTCGCCGCGCGGCATGCTGGCGTCCCCGGCCACCGGGGTGACGGCCGGGGGGCGGGGCTCGGGGCAGAGCGGCGGTTCGGCGCGGTCGTCCTCGGGGTCGTCGTCGCGGTCGTCGTCGAGATCGTCGGGGTCCTCGACGTCGCGCCGGTCGGTCTCGGGCAGGCTGTCGCGTTCACTGACCGGCGGTTCGGAGGGGTCCGGGGGCACGGCGGGCGCCCGGTCGGTTTCGGTGCGCAGCTCGCGCTCCTCGGCGGCCCCGGTGTCCGGGCGCGGCAAGCTGGGCGCGGGGCTGGTGAGCGTGCCGGAGGTGCCGCGCCCCGATCCACGGGCGGCGGTCCTCGACAACCCCGAGGTCCCCGAGCGCAAGCGGTTCTGCAGCAAGGGCGACTGCGGCGCGCAGGTGGGGCGTTCGCGCGGGGACCGGCCGGGGCGCACGGAGGGCTTCTGCACCAAGTGCGGGCACCCGTACTCCTTCGTCCCGAAGCTGCGCGCGGGCGACGTGGTGCACGGGCAGTACGAGGTCGTGGGCTGCCTCGCGCACGGCGGTCTCGGCTGGATCTATCTGGCCGTGGACCGCGCCGTCTCCGACCGCTGGGTCGTCCTCAAGGGCCTGCTCGACACGGGCGACGAGGACGCGCTGGCGGTGGCCGTCTCCGAGCGGCGCTTCCTCGCGGAGATCGAGCACTCCAACATCGTCCGCATCTACAACTTCGTCGAGCACCTCGACCAGCGGACCGGCAGCCTCGACGGCTACATCGTCATGGAGTACGTGGGCGGCAAGTCGCTCAAGGAGATCGCCAACGAGCGGCGGCAGCCGGACGGGCGGCGCGACCCGCTGCCGGTCGAGCAGGCGTGCGCGTACGGCATCGAGGCGCTGGACGCGCTGGGCCACCTGCACAGCCGCAACCTGCTGTACTGCGACTTCAAGGTCGACAACGCCATCCAGCAGCAGGACCAGCTCAAGCTGATCGACATGGGCGCGGTCCGGCGGATGGACGACGACGACAGCGCGATCTACGGCACCGTGGGCTACCAGGCGCCGGAGGTCGCGCGGGTGGGGCCGTCCGTCGCCTCCGACCTGTACACGGTGGCGCGCACGCTGGCGGTGCTCACCTTCGACTTCCAGGGCTACACCAACGTCTTCGCGGACAGCCTCCCGGACCCCGACAGCATCGAGGTCTTCACCCGCTACGAGTCCTTCTACCGGCTGCTCGTCCGGGCGACCGACCCCGATCCGGGGCGGCGGTTCGCGTCCGCGCAGGAGATGGCGGACCAGCTGACGGGCGTGCTGCGGGAGGTCGTGGCGCTCCAGACGGGGCGGCCGCGGCCCGCGCTGTCCACGCTGTTCGGGCCGGAGCTGCGGGTGGTGGACACCCGGCTGTTCGAGGAGACGGTGTGCGAGACGTCGGTGCTGGGCGCCCGGGTGGTGACGGGCCGCAAGGCGGTGGCTGCCGCGGTGCCCGCGCAGCGGCTTCCCGCGGGTGCGGGCGGCGGCCGGGCGGCGGCCGTGGCCCCGCTGGACACCCGGGCCGCGGCGCTGGCCCTGCCGGTGCCGCTGGTCGACCCGAACGACCCCAACGCCGGTTTCCTGGCGGGCCTGCTGGCCTCCCAGCCCGCCGAGCTGTACGCGGCGCTCCAGGCGGCGCCCAGCCCGTCGCCGGAGCTGCGGCTGCGGCGCGTGCGGGCCCAGTTGGAGCTCGGCGAGGAGGGTGCGGCGTCGAAGGCGATCGAGGCGCTGGAGGCGGCGCACCCCGAGGACTGGCGGATCGTCTGGTACCGCGGGCTGCACGCGCTGGCCTGCGGTGACCACGAGACGGCCGCGCTGTCCTTCGACGCCGTCTACGACGCGTTCCCGGGCGAGCCCGCGCCGAAGCTGGCGCTGGGGGTGTGCGCGGAGGTGCTGGGGCAGCTCGACAACGCCGCCGAGTACTACCGTCTGGTGTGGGCGACGGACCCGAGCTTCGTCGGCGCCGCGTTCGGCCTGGCCCGGGTGCGGCTGGCCGCCGGGGACCGGGCGGGCGCGGTGGACGCGCTGGAGTCCATACCGGAGGCGTCCATCCACTACACGGCGGCACGGGTCGCGGCGGTACGGGCCCGGCTGCGCGGACGCCTCCCCCAGGACGCGCTGCTGGACGACCTGCTGGCCGCGGCCGGCCAGGTGGAACGGCTCGCGGACTTCGGGCTGGACGCCGTGCGGCGGGAGCGGCTGTGCACGGAGGTGCTCGGCACCGCGCTGGACTGGGTGCTCTCGGGCGCCCCGGGAGCGCGGGCGCGTCCGGAGCACACCGCCACGCTGCTCGGCAGCGGCCTGGACGAGCGCGGGCTGCGTTTCGGGCTGGAGCGCTCGTACCGCGTGCTCGCGCGCCTCGCCCAGCGCGGTGAGGAACGGATCGAACTGGTGGAGCGGGCCAACCGTTTCCGCCCCAGGACATGGGTGTGATCGATGTCGCAACTGCCGCGCCCCCCACAGCTGACGGTATGTCCCTCCTGCCACGAGCCCCTGGAACCGGCCGACAATTTCTGCGGCGGCTGCGGTGCCGACCTCTCGGCGCCGCCGCTGCCGTCGGCCGGGCCTCCCGGGGGCCTGTTCACGGCGCCGGAGGGGCGCACGGCCGCACGGGCGGCCGACCGGCCCGCCCCGGGGCCGCCGCCCGGCAGCGATGCCTCGGCGGCGCCCGGCACCGGCCCCGACCCGCGCGAGGCGCGCGTTTTCGGGGGTGTGCCCGCGCAGGCGGCGCACGGTGTCTCCGGGGCGCCGCCGGAGCCGGGCGCCGCGCATCCCGGCGCGGACGGCACCGGCAGGATCTGCGGGTCCTGCCGATCCGGCATGATCGACAAGGACGGGTACTGCGAACACTGCGGTCATGCACAGCCGCGCGAACGGGATCACATGGAGCACCAGTTGCCAGGCGTCGCGGCGGTCAGTGACCGCGGCCTGCGCCACCACCGGAACGAGGACGCGTACGCCGTGTCCACCGTGGCACTCGCGGACGGCGGCCCTGCCACCGTCGCCGTTGTCAGTGACGGCGTGTCGTCCGCGACCCGCCCCGACGAGGCGTCGGCGGCCGCCTGCGCGGCCGCGCGCGAGACCCTCGTGGCGGCCCTGCCGGTGGGTGCGGACCCCCGGCAGGCCACCCACGACGCGATCGTCCACGCCGCCGAGGCCGTCACCGCGCTCGCCACGGCACCGGCCGCGGACGAGGCGCGCAGGCACGAGCCGCACCGCCACGAGAACGCCCCCGCCTGCACCATCGTCAGCGCCGTCATCACCGGTGACCTCCTGACGGTCGGCTGGATCGGCGACAGCCGCGCCTACTGGGTGCCGGAGGACCGCGCCACCCAGCCCGCCCGGCTCACCGAGGACGACTCGTGGGCCGCCCAGATGGTCGCGGCGGGCCTGCTGTCGGAGGCCGAGGCGTACGCGGACGAGCGCGCCCACGCGATCACCGGCTGGCTCGGCGCGGACGCGTACGAGGTCGAGCCGCACACCGCGTCGTTCCACCCCGACCGGGAGGGCGTCGTCATCGTGTGCACCGACGGGCTGTGGAACTACGCGGAATCCGCCGAGCACATGGCCGCGATCACCCCGCCGGACGCCCGGCAGCGGCCGCTGGAGTGCGCGCGGCGGCTGCTGGCCCACGCGCTCGACGGGGGCGGCCACGACAACGTAACAGTGGCGGTCCTGCCGTTCCCGCTGCCGCTCGAAGGGGCAGGATCGGCCTGACGCGCGCGTGTCCACGGGGGGATGCACACCGCGGTGCCGGGTCCGGTGCCGGGCGCCTGGCCGCCCCCCGCCACTTGTTGCTTGTGATGAGTACCGAGGAGCGGTTCAGATGGCCATTTTCTCCAAGCCGGGCGTGCCCCGGTTCACGGTCGAGGTGTACCAGAACGCCCATCTGCCCGAGGGCGGCCGCGAGGTCGACGCGATCGTCACGGTCACCTCGACCGGGGGTGGCACCACCGGAGAGACGCCCATCCCGGCCCAGTTGTCCCCCTCCGCGCACACGGCCCGTGAGCCGGGTCCGGACGCCGCCGTCGTCATCATGGTCGACTGCTCGGGCTCGATGGACTATCCGCCCACCAAGATGCGCAACGCCCGGGACGCCACCGCGGCCGCCATCGACACCCTGCGCGACGGCGTGGCCTTCGCCGTGGTGGCCGGTACGCACCAGGCGAAGGAGGCGTACCCCGGCGGCGGCCGGCTCGCGGTGGCCGGTCCCGTCACCCGGCAGCAGGCCAAGGAGGCGCTGCGCAAGCTCGCTCCGGGCGGCGGCACCGCGATCGGCACCTGGCTGCGGCTGGCCGACCGGCTGCTGGAATCGTCCGACACCGCGATACGCCACGGCATCCTGCTGACCGACGGCCGCAACGAGCACGAGGAGCCGGAGGCGCTGCGGGCCACGCTGGACGCGTGCGCGGGACGGTTCACCTGTGACGCGCGGGGCGTGGGGACGGACTGGGAGGTCAAGGAGGTCACCGGCATCGCCTCGGCGCTGCTGGGCACCGCCGACATCGTCGCCGATCCGGCCGGGCTGGCCGCGGACTTCACCAGCATGATGCGGGCCACCATGGGCAAGGAGGTCGCGGACGTGGCACTGCGGCTGTGGACCCCGCTGGGCGCCGAGGTGCGGTTCGTCAAGCAGGTCGCGCCGTCGATGGAGGAACTGACCGGCAGGCGGACCGAGTCGGGGCCGCGCACGGGCGACTATCCGACGGGTTCGTGGGGCGACGAGTCGCGCGACTACCACGTGTGCGTGCGGGTGCCGAGCGCCGCGGTGGGCGAGGAGATGCTGGCCGCGCGGGTCTCGCTCGTGCTGCCCGCGCCGGACGGCTCCACGCCGCGGGCGCTCGCGCAGGGGCTGGTCCGGGCGATCTGGACGGACGACCTGGCGGCGTCGACGTCCATCAACCCCCAGGTCGCCCACTACACCGGGCAGGCCGAGCTGGCCGAGGTCATCCAACAGGGCCTGGACCTGCGGAAGTCGGGGGACGTCGACGGGGCCACGGCCAAGCTCGGCCGCGCCGTGCAGCTGGCGAACCGGTCCGGCAACGAGGACACCGCGAAACTCCTTGCGAAAGTGGTGGACGTCGTGGACGCCGCGACGGGTACTGTGCGGCTGAAGGCGAAGGTCACGGCCGAGGCGCGGATGACGCTCGAAACGCGCTCGACCAAGACCGTACGAGTGAAGAAGTAGCGAGGAACGGCGCAGGGGGCGCGCGGCTGCCGCGAGGGTGGCGGTGGCGGCTCCCGGCGGCGGGCCGGCCGGGGTTCGCGCATCGGTACGGACCGGGCTCGCCCCCGTCCGGTGGCGGCCCGGCGGCGACCGGTGCGTGCCCCGGTGAGACGATCCGGTGCGACGAACCGGCGAAGAGACCGGCGACGAACGGCACACGAGGGGGAATCAACCGACATGCCGACCTGCCCGAACGGCCATCAGTCGGCGGCCGACGACTGGTGCGAGGTGTGCGGCCACCGAATGTCGGCGGCCGCCCCCGCGGGTGCCGTCCCGCCGCCGCCACCGCCTTCCGCACCGCCCCTGTCCGGCACGGGCGGTGGCTATTACGGGGAGACGACCGTCCAGGCGGAGCTGTGCCCGCGCTGCCGTACGCCGCGTGAGGCGCAGGCGCCCTTCTGCGAGGAGTGCCGCCACAACTTCCTGACGCACCCGGGGGGTTCGTTCGGTCCGCCGCCGGTGCCGCAAGCGCAGGAGCCGCAGTCGGCGCCGCCCCCGGCACCGCAGCACACCCAGCCGCCGCAGTCGTACGAGTACTACGGTTCGCGTCCGTCCCGGATCAACCGGCCGGCCGAGCCGCTCACTCCGGAGACGCACCCGGCGTCGTCTTTCGGTGACGACGACGACTGGATGCTGCCGCCGCCGAGTTCGGCGTCGGCGCCGTCGTACCCGTACGCGGAGCACGCGGCTCCCTATCAGGAACACGCCGCCCCGTATCAGGAGCATGCGGCTCCGTATCAGGAGCACGCGGGCGAGGGCGTGCCGCAGAGCGTGCCGCCGCAGGCGGGGCCGCCCGCCGCGCCCGCGGGCTGGACCGCGGTCGTGGCACCCGACCGCGACTACTTCCTGGCGATGATGAACCGCAGCGGTCCGGAGGCGGCCGGGCTGAACCTGCCCGCCTACTCCCCCGAGCTCCAGCTTCCGCTCGGGGGCCCGCAGGTGACGATCGGCCGCCGCCGGCACAGCACCGGGGAGTCCCCGGACATCGACCTGTCCCGGCCGCCGGAGGACCCGGGCGTCTCGCACCAGCACGCCATGCTGGTGCAGCAGCCGGACGGCAGCTGGGCGGTCGTCGACCAGGACTCCACCAACGGCACCACGATCAACGGCTCGGCGGAGCCCATCCAGCCGTACGTCCCGGTGCCGCTCCACGACGGCGACCGGGTGCACGTCGGCGCCTGGACGACGATCACGCTCCGCCGGAGCTGATCTCCCGGCCGAGCGGCCAGCGCCAGGGTCCTTCGGGGGTGTCGAGCCAGGCCCACTGCCGGTCCCCGGCCACGGTCACGCCGTAGCGTTCGCGCGGCGGGCGGCCTTCGTCGTGCCACAGGGCGAGGGCGTCCGCCGGTGCCATCCGGCTCAGCGTCAGCAGGAATTGGAACCGGTCGCTGCTCAGCAGGCGCCAGGGGAGCCCGCTCCGGTCGGGCGGCGGTGGCACGGCCGCGCCGCGCAGCGGCACGAAAAAGGCGGGGGTCCGCAGGAACCTGCCTTCCGCATGCGTGGCGTCCGCGACCCGCAGGGCGATCAGGCCGGTGGCGAGCGGGGCGAGGATCAGCCCGCCCGGCCCGCTCTGTGCGACCCAGGCGGGCGGCACGGAGGACAGGGCGCAGGTGGCCATGGTCCGGTCGAAGGGGGCGCATGACGGACAGCCGAGCGCCCCGTCACCGGTGACGACCGTGGGGTGGAAGCCGGCCGCCGCGAGGTGCGCGCGGGCGGCGTCCGTGATCTCGGGGTCGAGGTCGACGGTCGTCACGGCGTCGTCACCGAGGCGGTGCGCGAGCAGCGCGGCGTTGTAGCCGGTGCCCGCGCCGATCTCCAGGACGGTGTGGCCGTCGTGGAGGTCCAGGGCCGCGAGCATCTTGGCCATCAGGGACGGCTGGCTGCTGGAGGAGATCAGCTCGCCGCCCCGGACGTACGTGGCCAGCGGCTCGTCCACATAGACCCCGCTCAGCCAGGCGTCGCGCGCCCGCGGGTCCGGGTCGTCGCGGGAGAGCCGCCGGTGTCCGCCGGGAGCGCCCACGTAGTAAGAGGGCACGAAGAGCTCGCGCGGGACCTCCTCGAAGGCGGCCAGCCACCGGGGGTCGGTCAGCTCGCCGCGGGCGACCAGCTCCCGTACGAGCCCGGCGCGCAGACCGGCCGCGAGCTCCTCGTCCTCGGCCATGCCTTCTTCGGCCATGCTTCCAGGGTGCGCCGCCGCCGGGCCTGGGGCGATGCCGCGGCGTCGCCCGTCGACGGTGCGCCGGAAGGTGCGATGGTCCTACTTCCCCCGTCCTCGGCCGTGTGGTCTGAGACCATGGAGGGGTGAATGAGATTCCGCGCGGCACACTGCAGGAGCAGACGTTTTACGAGCAGGTGGGCGGCGAGGAGACCTTCCGGCGCCTGGTCCACCGCTTCTACCAGGGGGTGGCCGAGGACCCGCTGCTGCGGCCGATGTACCCGGAGGAGGACCTCGGCCCGGCCGAGGAGCGCCTGGTGCTCTTCCTCATCCAGTACTGGGGCGGCCCCCGTACGTACAGCGACAACCGCGGCCACCCGCGGCTGCGGATGCGGCACGCGCCTTTCGAGGTGAACCGCGCCGCGCACGACGCGTGGCTGCGACACATGCGGGACGCGGTGGATGAGCTGGAGCTCGCGCCCGAGCACACCGAGCAGCTGTGGAGGTATCTGACCTACGCCGCGGGCTCGATGATCAACACCGAGGGGTGAGCGGGGCGCCGCTCCCGGCGCCCCGGCACCTCAGGCGGGGGTGACCGTCAGGCCCTGGAGGCCGCCCGTGCGGACGGCGATCGAGCCGTACGGGGTGCGCAGGCGCAGCCAGCCTCCCGCGGCGAAGAGCGTCAGCGGCTCGGGGCCGAGGGCGAGCGCGGCACCGGCCCGGCCCGCGGCGGGCCCGGCGGCCGCCCCGGTCCGTACGGGCCGCAGGAAGCCCAGCGACTGCGCGGCGTGCACCGCGCGCAGCGGCAGCGCCGTGGCACCCAGGGTGCGGGACCAGATCTCCCGGCCGATGCGGTCGCGCTCGACGCGCGTGCGCTGCGGCTCGGGCAGGGCCTCGTCCCGGGTGCGGAACTCGGTGACGGCGGCGGCCACGGCGCCCCGCACGGCCTCCACGCCGGGCAGGCCCTCGACGCGCTGCCAGCCGCTGCGCGGCGGCAGCACACCGGCCCACGGCGGCCCGGTAACGGCCTCGGGGACGACCACGACCGGCCCGGAGCCGGGGGTCGCGGCGCCCGCGGCGTCCAGGGCGTCGGCGAGCTGACCTGCGGAGACCGTGGTGTCCAGCACGGTCCGCCCCGCACCCTCCGCGGGCTCGGCCAGCCGCGCGGTGCGGATGGCGAGGACCTCGAAGGACGGCGGGCGGCCGAAGACGCCCAGCACCCCGCCGCTCGCCTGGAGCCGGACCGCGGCGGCCCGGTCGTAGTGGATCAGCCGGGCCAGGAAGCCGGCCAGGTCGGCCGCCTCCCCGGCATCGGCGAAGCACAGCCGCTGCCCGTACGGAACGGGGTGCGCCGTCATGCGGCGACGGCCCCCTTCGCGGCGGGACGGCCGTCGGCCTGCCCCTCGTCGTCCCGGTACTCCTCCAGGAAGGCCCGCTCCTCGGCGGTGATCCGCCGCGGGCGGCCCGCCTGGAAGTCGTACGGCACGACGACGGTGGTGGCCTTCACGTACACCCGGTCCTCGTCCTTGACCTCATAGGCGACGGTCAGGGACGCCGCGCCCAGCTTCGTCACCCACGTCTCGATGGTCACCGGAGCATGCCGGTGCACCAGGGGACGCAGATAGTCGATCTCGTGCCGGGCCACGACGGAGCCGCCCGTGAAGGACGCGCTCCCCTCCCCCGGCGCCAGCCGGAACATGAAGTCGATCCGTGCCTCTTCGAGGTAGCGGATGAAGACCGCGTTGTTCACATGGCCGAAGGCGTCCATGTCCGACCAGCGCAGGGGGCACGAGTACACGTGACGGGCCACGGTCAGCCCCGGGTGAGCTTCTTGTAGGTGGCACGGTGCGGACGGGTCGCGTCCGCGCCGAGCCGCTCGATCTTGTTCTTCTCGTACGACTCGAAGTTGCCCTCGAACCAGTACCACTTGGAGTTGCCCTCGTAGGCGAGGATGTGCGTGGCGACCCGGTCCAGGAACCAGCGGTCGTGCGAGATGACCACGGCCGCCCCGGGGAACTCCAGCAGCGCGTTCTCGAGCGAGGAGAGGGTCTCGACGTCGAGGTCGTTCGTCGGCTCGTCGAGGAGCAGCAGGTTGCCGCCCTCCTTGAGCGTCAGCGCCAGGTTCAGACGGTTGCGCTCACCACCGGAGAGGACACCGGCGGGCTTCTGCTGGTCCGGGCCCTTGAAGCCGAAGGCGCTGACGTACGCGCGGGACGGCATCTCGACCTGGCCGACGTTGATGTAGTCCAGCTCGTCGGAGACGACGGCCCACAGCGTCTTCTTGGGGTCGATGTTGGCGCGGCCCTGGTCGACGTAGGAGATCTTGACGGTCTCGCCGACCTTGATCGAGCCGGAGTCCGGAGTCTCCAGGCCCTGGATCATCTTGAACAGGGTCGTCTTGCCGGCGCCGTTCGGGCCGATGATGCCCACGATGCCGTTGCGCGGCAGCGTGAACGAGAGGTCGTCGACGAGCACCTTGTCGCCGAAGCTCTTGGAGAGGTTGTTGACCTCGACGACGATGGAGCCCAGGCGCGGGCCCGGCGGGATCTGGATCTCCTCGAAGTCCAGCTTCCGCATCTTGTCGGCCTCGGCCGCCATCTCCTCATAGCGAGCGAGACGGGCCTTGGACTTGGTCTGCCGGCCCTTGGCGTTGGAGCGGACCCACTCCAGCTCCTCCTTGAGGCGCTTGGCGCGCTTCGCGTCCTTCTGCCCCTCCACCTTGAGGCGGGTGGCCTTCTTCTCGAGGTAGGTCGAGTAGTTGCCCTCGTACGGGTGCGCCCGGCCGCGGTCGAGCTCCAGGATCCACTCGGCGACGTTGTTGAGGAAGTAGCGGTCGTGGGTGACGGCGACAACGGCGCCCGCGTACTTCGAGAGGTGCTGCTCCAGCCAGTTCACCGACTCGGCGTCGAGGTGGTTGGTGGGCTCGTCGAGGAGCAGCAGGTCGGGGGCCTCGAGCAGCAGCTTGCAGAGCGCGACGCGGCGCTTCTCGCCACCGGAGAGGTTGACGACCGGCCAGTCGCCGGGGGGGCAGCCCAGGGCGTCCATGGCCTGCTCGAGCTGGGCGTCGAGGTCCCAGGCGTTGGCGTGGTCCAGGTCCTCCTGGAGCTTGCCCATCTCCTCGAGCAGCGCGTCGGAGTAGTCCGTCGCCATCAGCTCGGCGATCTCGTTGAAGCGGTTGAGCTTCCCCTTGATCTCCGCGACGCCGTCCTCGACGTTCTCCAGGACGGTCTTGGACTCGTCGAGCTTCGGCTCCTGCATGAGGATGCCGACGGTGTACCCCGGGGAGAGGAACGCGTCACCGTTGGAGGGCTGCTCCAGGCCGGCCATGATCTTGAGCACCGTGGACTTACCGGCACCGTTGGGCCCCACGACACCGATCTTCGCGCCGGGCAGGAAGTTCAGCGTCACGTCATCGAGGATGAGCTTGTCGCCGTGCGCCTTGCGCGTCTTGCGCATGGTGTAAATGAACTCAGCCAAGATAAACCGTCCGGCAATCGAGAAGGGCCAATGTGCGGCTCCGCCGCGTGAGGGCAGATACACCCCATCATGCCGGACTGGTAGCCCTCGGCGGAAACGGGTTGGTCACAGCCTCGCGCGGCCAGTGGTGTGCGGGGCGGTGTCGCAGGCGGTGTGCCAGGGGGTGTGCGGGCAGGCGGGCTCCCGCCCGCACACCGTGACCGGGGTCACTCCCCGGAGGCCGCCTTCTGCCTGCGGAGGAGGTAGACCGCTCCGCTGCCGACGACGATCAGCGCGATCGCCACGCCGGTGAACGTGGGGTCGGTGTGGTTGCCGCCCGTCTCGGCGAGATCACCCTCGGCGGAGGCGTTGACCACGCCCTTCCCGGTGCCGCCCACCGACGCCGGGCGCATGCGGGACGCGCGCTCGGCCTTCGTGCCGGTGCCCGCGCCCGCCGCCGTGCCGCCGTCGGTGGCGGCCGCGGCACGGCTCTCGGCGGTCATGCAGTCCAATATCCCGGAGAACGTCCTGGAGAAGCCGTTGGGACCCTTGATCGTGAACCTGTACGCCTGGTCCTCGGCCACCTTCACGAAGGTCGTCTCGGACCGGCCGGCGGGGACGGTGTGCCGGGTCCCGTCGAGGTCGAAGACGAACGGGGCGTCGCCCTTGTTGTCGGCGGTGAGGTCCACCCCGCCCTTGGCACAGTTCTTCCTGGCGGTCAGCGCCGGTATGGCGCCCTTCTCCGCCCAGGTCGCGGTGGCCGTGGCGGAGACGGTGCTCTCGCTGGAGCCGGCCAGGATCTGGCTCTGCGTGGTGGTGTGGTCGCCGATGAAGACCCGGCCGACCGGCGCCTTGGTGGCCGCCGCGGCCCTCAGGGACAGGGAGCCGTCACGCGCGCCGGGCCGCACGTCGAAATAGAGCTCACCCCCGTCGACGGTGGAGGTGACCGGCTTGCCCTCCTTGTCGACGATCTTCACGCCCTTGGCGTCGGCGTCACCGGCCGGGGTGACGGTGACACTGCTCGCGCTGGTGCGGACGGTGACCGGGCCGAGCCGTCCGCCGGACTTGCCGGAGACCGCCGACGGGGTCAGGGACAGGGACGCGGCGGGCTCGTCGGCGTCCTGGGCGTTCTTGTAGAGGTAGTCGGCGAGTTTCTCGGCCGCGGCGTCCTTGGCGTCGACCTGGACGCCGTCGGAGTAACGCCAGATCGCGACCTGGGTGCCCGCGGCGGCGGTGTTCGCGTCGAGCGGGCCCGAGTCGGCGTCCTTGGCGAGCGCGGCGAGGTCGTTCACCTGCGGGTAGGAGTGCTGGAGGATCCAGCGGATCCTGCCCGCGTTCCTGTTGCCGTGGAGGGGCGACTCGCCCCAGCCGACCTCTTTGTACTTCGCGCCGTCCACGGTGTTGGTGAGTATGTCGACGCAGTACGTCTGGAGCGAGCCACCGCCGTCGACCTTCATCTCGAACAGGCCCGCCTGCATGTCGCCGGTCTTCCGCCGGTCGTGGACGACGGCTCCCGATCCGGCCGTGATCCTGCCGAGGGTGGCGCTGACGCCGCCCTGGTTCTGCGGCGCGTCCTCCGCGGCGGCGGGGCCCGCCACGACTATCGTGCCTACCGCAGCCAGACCCGACACCAAGGCCGCTGCGGCAAGGCGGGCAGCTCCCCGCCTCTTGACAGAAGTCATCAATTTCCTTCCGGGCGCGCGCAGATCGAGTCGATGCGCCTCGTCAGTGAACTCAAAACTCAGAAGCCCCCGTTGCCACGTGCTGCGAACGTGATCTTAAGGAGCGAGCGCGACAGCATCCCCACCGAGGGCTCCGCTCAAGCGATCCGAATCGGAATCGTTACCGGAGAACGCTGCCTGACCTGGCATTATCGATAAATCTGCGGGACAAAAGGCCCATTTCACAGGGGCGTTGCCCAGACCGCGACCTCGGTGGCGCCGACAGCTCCCGCGCTCACCGCTCCCGCTCCCCCGGCTCCCGCCACTGCCGGCGGGTGGTCCGGAGCGACCCCTTTCATCCCCGGTTCCGCCCCCGGCGGAGCCATTGCGTCCGCTCTTGCTCCCGCCATCCGCACCAGCTCGACCGGCAGCGGTCTGGCCGGTGAGACCCTGCGGAAGGCAGACGTGCCGCGGGTGAGGTCGTGGCCGATCGACACGGCGTCAATCTCCGCCGACAGCCACCGCTTTCCGTCGCGCTCCTGGTCCTGGATCCTCAACTTTCCCTGCACGATGACCGGTTCGCCGATCGTGACGGAGGCCACGACATTCGCGGCCAGCGTGCGCCAGGCGCGCACGGTGTAGAAGCTCGTGTAGGCGTCCGACCACTCCTCCCTGCCGCGGTCCCAGCGGCGCACCGTCGCCGCGAGCCGGAACCGTGAGACGGCCGAGCCGTTCGTCGCCTCCCTGTAGTCCGGCTGCGTCGCGACGTTTCCCACGACCGTCACCAATGTCTCGTTCATCCGAGCCGCCTCCCCCGTTGCGTTGGCCTTGCGCCGAGACCCATGCTGCCCCTGCTCGCGCAAGCCCGCTGAGGGCTGTGGACGGCGGGCACTTTGTGGAAAAGTCCGTCACTCGCGAGGGTCAGGGGCCGGAACCGATCGATGTGCGCACACGCTCGCCGGCCCGCGGCAACGTCAGTCCCTCACGCCCCGCCCGCCGCGATCACGAACTGCGCCCGCACCTCCCGGTACCGCAGCAACTCCGCCGCCACAGGCTCCAGGACGCGCTCCCGCCCACACCCCGCCGCCGCGCTCCGCAGGCGCCGCTCCGTCTCCAGGCCGTAGCGTCGCGCCGGCCCCCGCGCCAGCATCCGGCAGCACCAGGTGAGGACCGGACCGCCCACGCCACCGCCCGTCAGCAGGAGCCCGGGGGCCCACCACTCGCCCCCGAACACATCCGCCGTCAGGCCCATCAGCCACACGGTCCCCGCCAGTTGCAGCCCGAGGAGCGCTCCTTGCAGGGTTCCCGCCACCGTCCACCAGCCGGGGCGCGCCGGGCGCGCGCCCCCGCGTGTGCGCCAGGCGCTCAGCCGCCCGGACCCCGTACGCGGGCCGCTCCGACCCCTGGAACCCTTGCTTCCGGAGCGCTTCATGAACCTCCGGCCCACCGCGAGACGCGGGCGGGCGAAGCGCGGGCGAGCGCGCCGACCAGCGGCATCCCCTGAGGTGGGGCGCTGATCGGCAACATCACCCGAGACGTCGGCCACGGCGACCGCCCCGCGCGGACCACCGGCACCGTCCGTACCGTCCGTTCCCGGGGGCCTGGGGACCACAGGACCGGAAGCCACAGGCCCGGAAGCCGCGGATCCGGAGGCAGCAGATCCGCCCGTCACTCCCACCCCTCGCTCTTGGCCACCGCTCCCGCTCACCGGCGCACCCGCCGTCCCCGCGCCCCTCGTCCCCGTGCACGGCTCGCTCGTCCCCGTGGCGGGCCCGCCGCCCTTGGCATGGCGGCCCCCGACGCTCGTACGCGGTCCGCGGGCGCGCAGGCCCACGCCCGTCCGTCCGGTCCAGCGGATCGCCATGGCCGCTGCCGCCGAGGCCGCCTCGTCCAGGGCGTCCGCGAGCCCCTCGGCGCCGCGGCACGCGGCCTCCCGTACTGCCTGGGCCCAGGGGTCGGGCAGCCCGGCGGACGCCTCGTACGCCAGGGCCCGTACCGCCTGTTCCACCAGGGGCCGGGACACCGTGCGGCACGGCGAGGAGGCAGGCCGGGCGAGGATCCCGAGGGCGTCGGCGGCAGTGGGGGGCGGGGGAATGTCGACCGCACTCCCGCTCGCAAGCCCGCCCGTACGCCCGGTCGTGCTTGCTTTCACGCTCCCCTTCGCGCGTACCGCCTTCCGTGCCCCCCGCTGCCATCCGTACCAGCGGCGCGCCAGCGTCCAGGACGTCCCGCAGGCGCGCTCCGCGTCGCGCAGCCACGCGCGCTCCGCCGCGAGGCCGGCCGCCTGGGCGCCCACCGCCTCCGCCAGCCGGTCCTCGAACTCCTGCCTCGCCGCCTCCGTCAGCCCGGGCCGCCCCTTGGCCACATAGGCGGGCCGCAGCCGCGCGGAGACGCCGTCCACATCGGCGACCAGCCGCCGCTCGGCGACGTTCCGGCCGGCCGTGAACTGGGCCAGGGTCTCGCGCAGTTCGCCCACCCCGGCCCCCGTGAGCGCCGAGAGGGCCAGCACGACGGCGCCCGGCTCGCCGTGTTCGCCGAGGGCCAGCCCGTCCTCGTCCAGCAGCCGCCTCAGGTCGTCCAGCACCTGGTCGGCGGCGTCCTCCGACAGCCGGTCGACCTGGTTGAGCACGACGAACGTGACCTCTGCGTAGCCCGCCAGCGGCCGCAGATAGCGCTCGTGCAGCACCGCGTCCGCGTACTTCTCCGGGTCCACCACCCAGATCACCGCGTCCACCAGCCGCAGCATCCGGTCCACCTGCTCGCGGTGGCCGGCCGTCGCGGAGTCGTGGTCGGGCAGGTCCAGCAGGACGAGCCCGTGCATGCCCGGGTCGTACGGGCGAACCGGCTGCCGGCGCGCCCGAGCCGGGATGCCGAGCCGGTCCAGCAGCGCCTCCGCGCCGTCCGTCCGCTCCGTCCACGCGCACGCGATCGGCACGGCCGTCGTCGGCCGGCGCACCCCGGCCTCCGAAAGCTGCGTCCGGGCCAGGGCGTTGAAGAGGGTCGACTTGCCGCTGCCCGTCGCCCCGGCGATCGCCACGACCGTCAGGTCCAGCGGGTGCCGCTGCCGTGCCGCGGCCTCCTCCAGCACCCGCCCCGCCTCCGCGAGCGTCCGCCGGTCGAGCCTTGCCCGCGACAGCCCCACGAGCTCCCGCAGGGCGTCCAGGCGAGGCCGCAGGAGCATGCCGACCGGGGGCGTGGAGGCAGGCTCTGGCGCGTACAGAGAGCGCTCAGGGGCATTCGTACGCCCATGTGGAGCGCCGGCCTCCTCCTGGACCGCGCGCCCGGCGCCCGCGCTCTCCGGGGCGGCGTGCGAGCGGGGAACGCGCCCCGGGCGGGCGCGGCGCGCGATCAGCCCGTCGTCCCAAGTGCCGCGCGGGGTCTCGGGGACAGGCTTCTCGTTCCGTTCCTCACGACTGTCGGACGTGGACACGGCGGTCACCTCTCCTTCTGGAGCACGGACAGCGCGGCGATGAGTTCGACCTGATGGTCGGGGGTGATGTCGAGCGCTTCGAGGGGCGCGGTCCGGCGGTCGCGCTCCCCTTCGAGCACCCGCTCCAGGCAGTCGGCCAGCAGTTGCGCGCCCCGGTCGCGCAGCCGCAGCACGCCCTGGGGCCCGAGCGTCCCGGCGAGGATCTCCCCCGCCGTACGGGCCCGCCGGCCGCCCAGCAGCGATACGGCGACCAGGGCGGCGGCCCGGTCCGCGTCGAGGCCCGTGCTGCGCTCGGCAGCCCGTACCGCCTCCTCCGCGACCTCCTCCAGGCAGCGGCGCCAGCGGCGCACGGCCACACCGATCCGGCCGATCGCCCCGTCCGGATCGCGCGGCGCGAGCACGGTGCCGGCCGCCGGGTCGCCCACGCACGCGGCGGCGATCTCCTCGTCGGCGGCCGCGACGGAGCAGCTCAGCACCGCCGCCAGCGAACTGGTGAGGGCGGTGAGCAGTTCGTCCGCGGTGCTGTCGTGCGGGTGGCCGCGCCAGTGCGTGAGCGCGTCACCGGCGAGCACCTCGCCCGCGGCGACCTCCTCCCGCACCCGCTCGCCCGCCCGCCCGTACGCGTCCTCCACCCGCTGGAGCAGCCGTACGGCCGCGGCGTGCTGCACCGCGGCCGCCCCCGCGAGACCGGGCAGCCGGGACCCCAGCGAGGCCAGCAGCCCCGCGACCGTGCGGGCGGACGCGACGACGTGCGCCGCCGGATCCTGCGCCCGCTGGTCGAGCCAGGCGCGCAACCCCGCGACGGCCGTGGAGGGCAGCAGTCCGTTTCCGCCGCCCGCGGACTCCGGCAGCTCGGGGATGGTGAACCGCGGCACGTCGCCGAGCCCCGCCGCCGCCAGCAGCGCGCCGTAGTGCCGGGACACCTCGGCGGCGACCTGGTGCGGCACCCGGTCGAGCACGGTGACGAGGGTGACGTCGTACTCCTTCGCCGTGCGCAGCAGGTGCCACGGCACCGCATCGGCGTACCGGGTGGCGGTGGTGACGAGTACCCAGATGTCGGCGGCGCAGATCAGCTCGGCGGCGAGGTCGCGGTTGCGGGCGACGAGGGAGTCGATGTCGGGGGCGTCGAGCAGGGCGAGTCCGAGCGGAAGGCTCCGGTCCGTCTCGATCCGCAGCGCGGGGAGCTCGCCGGGGTCCTCGCCCCGGGCGTCCTCCTCCTCGCCGGCCGCGTCGCGCCCGTCCGGGGCGTGCGGCTTCCGCGCGGCGTGCGGCTCCAGCAGCTCGCGCGGATGGAGCAGTTCATGGGTCCCCAGCAGCTCCCGCATCTGCCTCAGGTCGCACGGTTCGTACGCGGTGATCTCCTGGGCCGGGACCCACATCCTGCGCAGCTCCGGCAGCACCCGCTGCCCGGCGAACCAGTGGTGGTCGTCCGGGTGGCAGACCAGCACTGGCGTGCGGGTCGTCGGCCGTAGGACCCCCGCCGCAGTGACCCGACGGCCCACCAAGGAGTTGACGAGAGTGGACTTGCCCGCTCCGGTGGACCCCCCGACGACCGCCAGCAGCGGCGCTTCGGGGGCGCACAGCCGGGGCACCAAGTAGTCATCGAGTTGCGCCAGGAGTTCGGCACGGTTTCGACGGGCGCGGGCGGCGCCGGGAAGGGGGAGCGGGAAGCGTGCGGCGTCGACACGGTCACGCAGTGCGGACAGCGCGTCGAGCAGTCGGGGCCGTACGTCCAAGGTCGCCACACGTGCAGAATGCCCAATTCTGGTGTGATTTTGAAGCGTATAGCCCCTGGCGCGCGAGGCGTGGCGAATGGGACTCAGGCATAACGAGTACACAACACCCGACGCCTGAGGCGTGAAAAACGGTGCAAGATTCGTACCTGCCTGCGATTATCAGGACCGCTTCACCAAACCTGCACATCGTGTCACGGAGGTGAAGCAACCGGGACGGGGCGAGCGGAGCCCTATCCTTGTCCCCGGCAAGGTCACGGCACCACCGAGCCTGGGGCTTCACCCGTCCGCGACCGCCGTACACCGGCCCCCGTAGCTCAGTGGATAGAGCAGGCGCCTTCTAAGCGCTTGGCCGCAGGTTCGAGTCCTGCCGGGGGCGCTCCGTTTACACCGCACGCCCCTCCCCGTCGGGAGGGGCGTTTTCGCTGGTTCCGGGGACGTTAGCGGGGGTGGCGTAGTGGGGGCGTAAGCGGTGGGGCGGCCGGTCGCCGACTCACCACACCACCGGCAGTGACGTCGGATAGCGCCAGATCGAGGTCGTGTTCCAGGGGACCTCTTCCTTCGGGACCGCGAGGGTCAGGTCCGGGAAGCGCTGCAGGAGGGTGCCCAGGGCCACTTGGAGTTCCATCGCGGCCAGGGGGGCGCCGAGGCAGTGGTGGGAGCCCCAGCCGAAGGTCATGTGGGGCGGGGCCTTGCGGTCCAGGTCGAGTTCGTCGGAGTGCTCGAACTTCCGCTCGTCGCGGTTGGCCGTCAGGTACGAGACGTGGACCATGTCGCCGGCCTTGATCGTGACGCCGCTGAGCGTCACGTCCTCCAGGGCGACGCGCGGGATGCCGACGCCCTTGCGGAAGGGGATGAACCGCAGCAGCTCCTCCATCACCTGCGGCAGCCGCTCGGGGCGCTCGCGCAGCACGGAGGCCACCTCGGGCCGGGTGAGCAGGGTGTAGGAGATGTTGCCCAGCTCGTACGAGGTGGTGTCCTGGCCGGTGATGAGCAGGACCATGGCCATCACCGAGAGCTCCTCGTCGTTGAGGATCTCGTCGCCGTCGCGGGCGAGGGCCAGCGTGCTGATCAGGTCGTCGCCGGGGTCCGCGCGCCGCTGGGCGGTCAGCGTGTCGAAATAGGCGCGGAGCTCGGCCTTGGCCTTGACGGCCGCCTCCCGGCCGCTCGCGCCGACGCCCATCATCGTCCAGGCGTTGCGGCGCAGTTGGGTGCGGTCGGCCTCGGGGATGTCGAGGACCTCGCAGATCGTCGTCATGGGCAGCGGCGAGGCCATGTGCTCGACGAGGTCGGCGGGGGTGCCGTGCTCCTTCATGCGGTCAAGCAGGTCGTCCACGACGTGCTGGGTGCGCACGCGCATCCGGTCCACGTGGCGCGGCGCGAAGCCCTTGGCGATCAGGCTGCGCAGCCTGCTGCTGGCCGGCGGGTCCATCACATTGATGGCCTCGGCCTGGATGATCGGCTCGGGCGTCATCCGGGGATAGTCGCGGCCGACGACCGCGCTGCGGCTGAAGCGCCGGTCGGTGGTGACGGTGCGGACGTCTTCATAGCGGGTGACGAGCCATGCTTCGCCCTCCCCATAGGGCATGCGGATGCGGGCGACGGGTTCATCCGTGAGCAGCCGCTTGAGCATGGGGTCGAACTCGAGGGCCTGGGCGAAGTCGAAAGGGCATGTCCAAACGTCGGATTCCATCGCAGGTGCTCCAGACGGGTGCTTGCGCCAGGTGTCCGGCCGGGAAACGGGCCGGTGAGGGCGTACATGCCCATGGTCCCCCGAACGCATGTAACGAAGTACTCGAATTAGCCCGAACAGGTGATAGGGGTACGGAACGCGCTTGCGGGGCCGCGATGACCACGCGCGGCACCCCGTCACCCGTCCGCTCCTGTGCTCACGACGCCTTCGCGCACTCGTGATTCGATCTGATCACGGAGGTGCTCATATGGTCAGTGGAGACCCGCAGCCGGACGGTCAGGCCCGGCGGCCCATGTCGAGGCGGCGGCTGCTGGCCGCCGGCGCGCTCGTGTCCGTGCCGGCCCTGGCGGGCACCGTCGCCGCGGCCCACGCCGAGCCCGCCACCGGCAGCGAGGGCGGCGTCACGACGGTCAAGCCCCTGCCCACCACCGAGGCGGACTGGAAGGACATCGCCGACGTACTGGGCCGGCCGGGCAGCATGGCGCGCGGCTTGGTCTACCACACCGACTACCCGCGCCACGATCTCCACGTGGTCTCCCGCGGCATCACCGTCTCCTCCGGCCTCGCCCTCGGCTCGCACGTGGCCTTCGTCCGCTACGCCGACGGCAGCACGATGATGATGGGCGACCTCGCCGTCGCCGAGGCGGAGCTCCAGCACGTGACCAAGGCCCTGCAGCGGCACGGGATCGAGCAGACGGCGATCCACAAGCACCTGCTCGCGCAGAGCCCCGACATGTGGTGGACCCATGTGCACGGCCACGGCCACGACCCGGTGGCCCTGGCCCGTGGCATGCGTGCGGCGATGGACCGCACCGGCACCCCGCCGCCCCGGCCGCACGGTCCGCCGGCGATCGACCTGGACACCGACGGCATGGACGCCGCGCTGGGCGCCAAGGGGTCCCACTACGACGGGGTCTACAAGTGCGTCTTCGCCCGCCGGGAGACGATCGTCGACGGCGGGCACGTCCTGCCGCCGGGTCTCGGCGCGATCTCCGCCTTCAACTTCCAGTCCCTGGGCGGCGGCCGGGCGGCCCTCAACGGCGACTTCGTGATGGTGGCCGACGAGGTCCAGCGCGTGCTGAAGACCCTGACCCGCGGTGGGATCGAGGTCGTCGACCTGCACAACCACGGACTGCGGGACGAACCGCGGCTGTTCTTCGCCCACGTCTGGGGGGTGGACGACGCCGTCCGGCTCGCGAAGGCCCTGCGGACGGCGGTGGACCTCACCAACGTCCGGACGTTCCCCTGAGCCCCTGAGCCCATGGGCTCGTCGGCCGGCCGGAGTGACCGCGGGCTAGACCGACTGGACCGACCCCGCCCGCTCCAGGGTCGTCATGCTGTTGCGGCCCAGCGCCTCGCGGATGTACGTGCGCGCCTGAGCGAGGGTCGCGTCCGGGCCCAGCACGGTCCTGACGCCTTCCGGGGAGAGGGCGACCGTGTGGCGGGCCGTGGCGACGGGGTCCGTCGGGGAGTCGGTGAAGGTCCATTCGCCGCTGTGGCCGGTGAGGAGCGCCGGCGGGAGCTGCTGCTTGTAGGCGATCCAGCGGGGGCTGTCGCAGACGCGGATGGAGCGGGTCGTGTGGGCGGAGCCGTCGGCCGTGGTCGTGTCCATCTCCATGTGCTGGATGCCCGGGCGCGGTTCCGTGAGGTCGACGCGGGCGACGTGCGGCAGGTGCCGGGGCCACAGGTCGGAGCGGGCGACGAAGGTGTACGCCTCGGTGGCCGTGGTCTTCAGCGGGACCGTGTCGGTGAAGGAGAAGACGATGTCGTCGACGGGGTGGCCCAGTTCGGCGACACGGGCGAGGGCGGCGAGTTCGCGGCCGCTGTTGGTGTCCAGGGCGGTGGTGAGGGCGGCCAGGGCCGCGGGAGAGTCGTCGGCGAGGGTGAAGCGGTGCCGGAGGACGACCTCGGTCCTGCCGCCGGGGAGCTCGCGGAAGAGCCAGCCGCCGGACATGGAGGTGACGGGCGGCGTGCTGTGCTCCTGCCGGAAGTGGACGTAGCGGCGGGCCGCGTCCAGGGTGCGGCGGGAGGTCCAATGGGCCACCTCACCGCCCACCGTGGCCCAGATCTCGAAGCGCTCGGCGCCTTCGGAGCGCTCCAGGTGGCGTACGGCGACGGTCGGTTCGAAGACGGCCGGCCAGCGGGTGACGTCGGCGACCAGGTCGTACAGCGCGGACGCGGGCGCGTCGACGGTGCGGGTGTGCTCGACGCGGTGCAGGCGGTGCGGAGTGACGGCGGACATGGGAACGGGGCTCTCCCTTACGGCGGACGAGCTTGCGGCGGACGAGCTTGCGGCAGGCGGGGCGGACGAGGAGCGGGGCCCGCGTGACGCCGCGGGCCCCGCGGTGCTGCGGCGGGCGGCCGGCTCAGGCCGCCCGGACCGCCCCGTTGATCAGGTCGAGCAGGGCGCGCGGCGTCTCGGCGTCGGAGACCGCGTCGTCGGCGACGGAGATGCCCGCCTCGCGCTCTATGGCGGCGGCGCTCTCCATCAGGGCGAGCGAGTCGTACCCGAGCTCCTCGAAGGGGACGTCGAGGATGTCGCCGCTCAGGTCGACGTCGTCGTTCTCGCCCGCGCAGGCGATGAGGACGCGGCGGAGGTCGTCAAGGGTCAGCTGTGCCATGGGGGTTCCCCTCAGTTGTGGGTGTCTGCCGCGGTCACCACGACCGCCGAGTTGAAGCCGTGGCGGCCGCGCGCGAGGACGAGCGCGGACCGCAGTGCCGCTTCCCGCGGCTGCCCGACGACGAGGTCGAGTCCGTACTCCTCGGGTACGGAGGCGGTGTGCGCGGTGTGCGGGATCACCTGGTCGCGCAGGGCGAGCAGGGCGGTGGCCACGTCGGCCGCGCCGCCGCCCGCCGCGAGCCGGCCCGTGAGGGCCTTGGGCGCGGTGACCGGCACGCCGCGCGGGCCGAAGACCGCGCGGAGCGCCTCCGCCTCCACCCGGTCGGCCTCCGGCCGCCCGGCGCCGTCGGCGAATACGACGTCGATGTCGCCGGGGGCCAGGCCCGCGTCGGCCAGGGCGAGTTCGGCGGCGCGGCGCAGGCCGGAGGGGCGGTCGCTGCCGGGGGCCGGGTCGAAGGTGGCCGCGTAGCCGGCGATCTCGCCGTGGATCCGCTCGGCGCCGCGTTCCCGGGCGGAGGCGGCGTCCTCGGTGATGAGGATGGCGCCGCCCTCGCCGGGCACATGGCCGCGGGCGTCGGCGTCGAAGGGGAGGTACGCCCGCTCCGGGTCGGTCGAGGTGCTCACCAGGCCGCCCGCGAGCTGGGAGGCGAAGCCCCAGGGGTCGAGCGCGGAGTCGACGCCGCCGGTGAGGACGGCCCGGGTGCCGGCCCGTACCGTGCGCCGGGCGTGGCCGATCGCGTCGAGGCCGCCCGCCTGCTCGGTGACGAGGGCGGCGCTGGGGCCGCGCAGGCCGTTGCGGATGGAGATCTGGCCGGTGTTCACGGCGTAGAACCAGGCGAACGACTCGTAGACGCTGACGAATTCCGGGCCCTTGCTCCAGAGCTTGTGGAACTCGCGGTGGGTGAAGTCGAAGCCGCCCTGCGCGGTGGAGGTGACGACGCCCACGTCGTAGTCGGCGAGCGGGGAGCCGGGGCCGAGGCCCGCGTCGGCGAGCGCCCAGTCGGCGGCGGCCAGGGCGTAGCGGGTGGAGACGTCGGTCTGCGGCAGCAGCCGGGAGGGCAGGTGCTCCTTGGCCTCGAAGTCCTGGATCTGCCCGGCCAGCCGGGACGGATAGCGGGAGGCGTCGAAGCGGGTGATGGCGGTGATGCCGTTCCTGCCGGTGAGCAGCGCCTTCCAGTACTCCTCGCGGCCGAGGCCGCCCGGGGCCACGACGCCGATGCCGGTGACGACGGTGCGGGTGGGGGTGCTCATGCGGCCACCTCCGGGCGGTGCAGGACCATGGCCGTCTGGAAGCCGCCGAAGCCGCTGCCGACCGTCAGGACGGTGTCGACGCGCTGTTCGCGCGCGGTCAACGGGACGTAGTCCAGGTCGCATTCGGGGTCGGGTGTGTGCAGGTTGGCCGTGGGCGGGATGACGCCGTGCTCGATGGCGAGCAGCGAGGCGGCGATCTCGACGGAGCCGATGGCGCCGAGCGAGTGGCCGACCATGGACTTGATGGAGCTGACCGGCACGTTGTAGGCGTGCTGTCCGAGGCTGCGCTTGAAGGCGGCGGTCTCGTGGCGGTCGTTCTGCTTGGTGCCGGAGCCGTGCGCGTTGATGTAGTCGATGGCGGTGGCGTCCAGGCGGGCCTCGCCGAGGGCGGCGCGGATGGCCTCGGCCATCTCGCGGCCGTCCTTCTTCAGACCGGTCATGTGGTACGCGTTGCAGCGCGTCGCATAGCCGCCGACCTCGGCGTAGATGTGGGCGCCGCGGGCCTTGGCGGCCTCGTACTCCTCCAGGACGAACATCGCGGAGCCCTCGGCGAGTACGAAGCCGTTGCGGCTGCCGTCGAAGGGCCGGGAGGCGTGCGCGGGGTCGTCGTTGCGCGAGGTCGTCGCCTTGATGGCGTCGAAGCAGGCGACCACGATCGGCGAGATGGGGGTGTCGGTGGCGCCGGCGAGTACCACGTCGGCGGAGCCCTCGCGGATCAGCGTGACGGCGTGCCCGACCGCGTCCAGGCCGGAGGTGCAGCCGTCGGAGACCATCGCGACCGGGCCCTCGGCGCCGATCTCCCAGGCCACCTCGGCGGGCATCACGCCGGGCGAGAGGTAGTCGAACATGTACGGCGAGAGGTGGGCGGGGTCGACGAGCCAGTCGCGGCCGGAGTCGGACATCACCAGGTACTCGTTCTCGAGGCTGGTGGCGGAGGCGACCGCGCTGCCCAGGGTGACGCCCACCCGGTGCGGGTCGAGGCCGGCGGTGTCCAGGCCGCTGTCGGCCAGCGCCTCCCGAGTGCAGGCCACGGCGAACTGGGTGGCCCGGTCCATGCGCCGGATCTGCTGCGGGGTCAGGCCCTCGGCGCGCGGGTCGAAGTCGACCTCGCCCGCGACGCGGGAGCGGAACGGCGAGGCGTCGAAGAAGCTGATCTCCCGGGTGGCCGTGCGCCCCTCGCTGAGGAGGCTCCAGAACTCCTTCGTCCCGGACCCGCCGGGTGCGCGGACCCCGATGCCGGTGATCACCACGCGCCGGGTCACGGGGTGGTTCCTGCGGTGCTGTGCATGGTGGAGAACTCCTAGGTGTGGAACATCAGTCGTAGGACACGTGGCGGGACTTGAGGAGGACGGTCTCGTCGTCGGCCACGATCACGTCGTGCACGACGCAGCTGGGCCAGACCTCCGGCCGGCCGCCGGGCCGGGTCCGGACGATCAGGGCGTAGACGGTGGCGCGGAGCGTGCCGTCGTCCTGCGGCTCCAGCAGCAGCTGGCTGAAGTAGTGGCGACGCTGCACCGGGTCGTCCACGTACTTCTTGTTGAACTCGTGCAGTTCGGCGAGGATCCCCTCGCGGGTGCGCGCGGGCTCGGTGCCCGGCGTGTGCTGGAAGACGCCGTCCTCGGTGAACGTCCCGGCGTATTCCTCGAAGCGCCCGGCGTCCAGTGCCTGCATCTGGCGCGCGTAGAACTGCGTGACGCGGGAGTGCAGCTTCTCATCGACCGCTCGCACGTCCTGTGCCTCCTCGGTGCGGTGTGGTGCGGATTCACGGCTGGGTGGGCGCCGCGCCCGCCGGCCCGCGGTGGGGCGCGTGCCGGCGGGGCGGCCGTCCCCGGGTCACTTCGACAGGCGCGTGCCCGAGATGGTGACCGAGAAGGTCTCCAGGAGGTTGCCGTCGAGGTCGTAGCGGCCGGAGATGCCGGACGAGGTGAAGGTGTCGCCGGTGACCTTGCCCGCCTGCTCGGCCCTGATCTGGGAGACCGGCTTGCCGTCGGCGTAGATGTAGTGCTCCAGGTGGAAGGTGAAGGAGCCGTCGCGCTGCTGCTTCCAGGTGCCGCTGCCGACGTAGGCGTTGTCCTCCGGGATCATCACGAAGGTGCCGTCGGCCTTGAAGGTGTAGGTCGGCTCGACGGGGTTGCCGTTGGCGATGCCCTTGACCTTCCACACGCCCAGCAGGGAGTTGTGGGTGGTGGCGTCCGAGGCCACGTGCGGGGCGGCGGTGCCGGTGTCGGCGGCGACCGCGGCGGTGGCGCCGAGACCGGCGACGGCGGTGACGACGGAGGCGGCGAGGAGACCGGCGCGGGTGGCGGCGCGGCGGCTGCGGGAGATGCTCATGGGAATCTGATCTGCCTTTCGGGAGAAGACCTGCGGGGGAACCGCTGCTGGTTCCCGGCGAGAAGGAGTCTTCTCAAGTCCCCTGGAGGCTGATTCAAGTCACGGTGGAGTACGGGGCGTTGCCCCCTGCCGCGGCATGACAACGGCGGGCCCGGCACACTGCCGGACCCGCCGAGGCGTCACTCATTCAATGGGACGGCCGGGCGTCAGGCACCCGGCGCGTTCTGCCGGACGAACTCCTCCACCGAGGTGGGGGCGATCTCCGGGTAGCGGTCGTTGTCCAGGGAGTCGAACTTCGCCTTGCCGGTCACCATGCCCCACTGGTACTGCAGCGCGACGTAGTCGAAGGGGTTCTGCGTCTGCGCGGCCTGGCGCTCGATCTCGGCCCGCAGCTCGGCGCCCGTGCCGAGCGTGCGGAATTCGAGCGTACGGCCCGTGGCGCGCTCGACGGCGGCGTGGAACTGGCGCATCGAGAGGACCTCGCCGGAGAACCGTACGGCCCCGCCGGCCAGGGCCGGGTCGAGGACGGCCGCGGCGGTGAAGGCGGCCGTGTCCTTGACGGAGGTCAGGTCCATCGGCTGGTCGGGGTCGCCCCAGTGGGAGAAGGTGTTCTTCTCGAAGTCCACGATCTGCATAAAGGTGATCATGACCTCCATGAACGCCCCGTTGAGCACGGAGAGCACGGAGACCGGGGAGCCCGCGAAGCGCTCGGCGGCCTTCTTGCGCATGTCGATCATGAAGTTGTCGGTGTAGTCGAGCTTGAAGATGTCGATGGCGAAGTCGGAGGGCACGAAGCGGGAGACCCCGGCCTTCTCGGCGGCGCGCAGCAGGTTCTCCTGGCCGTCGACGATCACCTCGGGGCCGCCCTGGACGGCGGAGACCACGGTCTCCACGCCCTTCAGCGCACCGGCGAGCTTGTCCACGTCGTCGGTGATGTCACCCTCGACGAGCTCCAGGCCACGCGCCTCAAGGGCGCTGAGCGCGGCCTTCTTCTCCGCGTCGATCCCGGGGCGCACCAGGGCCCGCACGCTCGCGCCGCGGTCCAGCAGGTTCGCGGCGATCTGGCTGCCGAGCAGTCCGGTCGCGCCGGCCACCAGGATCTTTGCGTCTGTTGCCATGTCCCGTTCTCTCCTTGTCGATTTCATCAGTGAAAGTCGAATAGATAAAAGGGCGTTGCTCTCAGGGGATGAGCAACGTCTTTCCGACGGTGGCCCGCGACTCGACGGCCGCGTGCGCGGCCGCCGCCTCCGCCAGCGGGAAGCGCTGGCCGATGACGGCCTTGACGCGCCCGGCCACCGCCAGGTCGAGCACCTCGGTGACCAGCTCACGGGCGTGGTCGGGACGGCTCCAGACCTGGCCGGCCGTGAAGCCGGTGAGGGTCAGGCCGCGGCCGAGGAGTTCCATCGGGCCGATCTCCACGGGCGAGCCGCTGGAGAAGCCGAAGGTGACGAAGCGGCCGGTGCCGCCGGTGAGCAGCCCGAAGGCCGCCTTCGAGACAGGGCCGCCGATGTGGTCGAAGACCACGTCCACGGTGCCGCCGAGCGCGGCGCGGACCTGGTTGTCCCAGCCGGTCTCGGAGTAGTCGACGGCGAGGTCCGCGCCCAGCTCCTTGATCAGGGCCAGCTTGCGCTCGCCGCGCGCCGTGCCGATGACGGTTCCGACGCCCGCGGCCTTGAGCAGCTGGACCAGCAGGGTGCCGACGGCGCCGGCGGCGGCCTGGACGAGGACGCGGTCGCCGGGGCCTAGGCGCGCCGCGCGGATCAGCCCGGCGGCCGTGCAGCCGTAGCGGTAGAGGGCGAGGGCGTCCTCGGTGTCCAGCCCGGCGGGGATCTCGATGACCGAGTCCGCGGGGACGACGGCCTTCTCGGCGTAGCCGCCGGTGCCGGCGGTGCTCGCGAGGACGCGCTTGCCGATCAGGTGGGCGTGCTCGGAGGAGCCCACCGCGCCGACCGTGCCCGCGAGTTCCTTGCCGAGGACGACGGGGAAGGGGGCGCCGCCCAGGACGCCGCCCATCTTCCCCGAGCGGACCTGTGTCTCCAGGAACTGGACCCCGATGGCCGCGGCGTCCACGGTGACCTCTCCCGGCCGGGGGGCCGGCGCGCTCACCTCGCCGATCTTGAGGTTCTCCGGGGGGCCGAACTGATGCAGCAGTACCGCGCGCATGGGTGTGAAACTCCTTGTCGTGGGCTGGGATTGATTCCGCCGGGCCTCGGTCAGGCCGACGGGATCACCGGGATCAGCAGGTGGGAGTCGTGGTCGCCACCGCTGTGGATGATGTGGTCGCCCGCGTTCCGTGTGGTGCGGTGGCCGGGCAGCACCCCGGTCATGTAGTCGCTGCCCTGGACGATCAGTTCGAGCTGCTCGCCCGCCTCGAAGAGGGTGGAGGACGGCCAGATCTCGATCTCCACGGGCACCGGCACGCCCGGCTCCAGCCGCTCCTCGCGGTCGTGGGTGTGCCAGGGCTGCCAGGGCGTGGACCGCTCCGCATCGAGGGCGCGGTGGCTGGCCCGCTGCCAGCCGAGGGCGACCGGCCCGTCGTCGTAGAGCGCGAAGAACGGGAAGGGCACGACCTCGCCCGAGCGGTCGATCTTGCGCAGGACGACGAAGAGGTCGGCGTCGTCGGAGCCGTCCGCCTCGATCCACAGCCGCAGCTTGGCGTGGCCGGTCAGCCGGGTCCGCTCGGTGAACTCGTGGCGGAAGCGGGCGCCGTTGCCCTCGCCCTGCGCGGGGTAGCGCAGTGCGGTCGAGGTCTCCGACGGCTTCTCGTCGAGGCCGGCGGTCGCGGTGTCGAGGTGCAGCGGGGTGTAGGCGGTGCGGGCGATGGGCCACTCCGTCTCCTGCGCGAACCCGCCCACGGAGTGGCGCTCGCGGACCTCGGTGAGGACCTTGGGCCGCCGCGTCCAGCCGTTGTCGACGCCCTTGAGCGCCCACTCGAAGAACAGCCGCTGGTTCTCCAGGCTCTCCGGCTCGTAGTAGTACTGCCACGTCTTGCGGCCGTGCGCCTCCAGCCACTTCTGCGGCGAGGAGATGGCCTTGAAGCCCTCCAGCGTGCCGCGCCCGTGCAGGCCCTGGTTGGACCAGCTGGCCACCACGTACGCCGGGACCTCGATCGCCGCGAGGTCGGCGACCTTGGCCTGCCAGTAGGCGTCGAAGAAGGGGTGTTCCTTGTGGAGGGTCTCCAGGTCCTCCACCCGCGTCGTGGAGTAGCCGAGGCTGCGCCGGGCGAAGGTCTCCATGAAGCCGGTCTCCGGGATGCCGCCGTGGTAGGCGACGTCGCGGTAGAAGTCGGTCAGCCCTTCCCAGGGGTTGATCGCGGCGAGGTGCGGCGGCCGGGTGGCCGCCACCCGCCACTGCGCGATGCTGAGGTAGGAGACGCCGGACAGGCCGACCTTGCCGTTGGACCAGTCTCGGGTGCCCGCCCACTCGATCGCGTCGTGGAAGTCCCGGGCCTCCTGGTCGGAGGCCAGGGTGTAGTCGCCCTTGGTCCACCAGGTGCCGCGCGGGTCGACGTACATCAGGGCGAAGCCGTTCGGGCACCAGAACTGCGGGTCCGGGGCCTCGATCGCGGTGTACTCCGACAGCTGCTCGTGCCGCACCCCGCTGGCGGCGCTGCGGCTCGGTGCGGTGGTGCGCCCGCCGTGCTTGCCGTACGGGCCCCACGCGATGATCACGGGGAGGTCCTCGGCGGCGTGCTCGGGGCGGTAGACGTTCGCGTAGAGCTCCGCGCCGTCCCGCATCGGGATCGCGACGTCGTAGTCGATGCGCAGGCCGTTCTCGGTGACCGAACGGGGGGCGAATCCCGGGTAGTTGCCCTCGGCGAGGGGGTTCGGCTCGCGGAACTTCAGCGGTGCCGGGGCGGTGGGATGCTCACTTCCGTTGACCATGTGACGCTCCTTGGGATTCGTTCAATTCCGGTGCCGTGGCAGCACCAGCGCGGATATCGCGCCGGCCGCGACGAACGCGGCGGCCACCACGAAGGCCAAGCTGTATCCGGAGACCATGGCGCCGGCCGTGGGGCCCGTGCCGGTGGACTCCGCGTGGATGCGCGCGGTGGAGAGGGTGGTCAGCACGGCGAGGCCGAGCGCGCCGCCCATCTGCCGCGAGGTGTTCAGCAGCCCCGACACCACACCCGCGTCGGCCGGGGCGACGCCCGAGGTGGCCGCGGCCGCGACGGGGGTGAAGACCAGCCCGACGCCGAGGGACATCAGGATGCCGGGCAGGACCACCATCAGCAGGAAGTCGCTGTGCGGCGTCATCTGCGCCTGCCATACGAAGCCGGCGAACGCGCTGAGCGCTCCGGCGAGGATCAGCGGCCGGTGGCCGAGCCGGTGCACCAGGCGGGAACTCAGCCGGGCGCCGACCATGACCATGACCGTGTGCGGGAGGAAGGCCAGCCCGGCCTTCACGGGGCTGAAGTGGAGCACGTCCTGCAGATAGAGCGAGACGAAGTACCACATCGACAGGAAGGCCGCGTTCATCAGCAGGCCGACGAGGTTGCCGCCGGTCACCGACCTGGAGCGCAGCACGCCCAGCCGGATCAGCGGCACCGCGGCGAAGCGCGTCTCGATCGCCACGAACAGCCCGAGCAGGGCGACCCCCGCGATCAGCGGTACGAGGACGCGCGCGTCTCCCCAGCCGTAGTTCGCGGTGCTCACGATGCCGTAGACCAGGGCCATCAGGGCCAGGGTCACGGTGATCGCGCCCGCCACGTCCAGCCGCCGCGGCCCGTCGCCGCGGCGCTCCTGGAGCGCGCGGGCGGAGGCGATGATCAGCCCGATGCCGATGGGGATGTTGACCAGCAGCACCCAGCGCCAGGAGAGATAGCCGGTGAGGACGCCGCCGCTGATCGAGCCGACGGCTCCGGCGCCGCCCGCGACCGCGCTCCACAGGCCGAGCGCGGCGGTGCGGCGCGGCCCCTCGGGGAAGGTCGTGGTGAGCAGGGCCAGCGTGGCCGGTGACAGCGCGGCCGCGCCGACGCCCTGCAACGCCCGTGCCGCGACCAGGACTCCCGGGTCGGTGGCGAGTCCGCCGGCCAGGCTGGCGAGGGTGAAGAGGGCGATGCCCGCGATGTAGACCCGCTTGCGGCCGAAGAGGTCACCGGCCCGCCCGCCGAGCAGCAGGAAGCCGGCGAAGGTCAGGGTGTAGGCGTTGACGACCCATTGCAGGTCGGCGGGGGTGAAGCCGAGGCCCTCCTGGATGGAGGGGAGGGCGACGTTCACGATCGAGACGTCCAGCAGGACCATGAACTGGCCCAGGCACGCGAGGGTGACGATCACCCAGGGTGCGGCCGGCCGCCGTCCGGCGGGTGTGGGAGGGGCGGGGGGTAACGCGTCCCGTGTGCCCTCCCCCGTTCCCGACTCCGGTTGCGGGGCGCTTAACGGGCTTTTCACCGGGCTCAGTACCCCCGTTTCTTGATCTCGTCCGCGAGCGCCTCCAGGCTGTCCGCCAGATACGCCACGTCGGGCGCGTCCCAGTCGGTCATCAGCTCGGCGACCGCCCGCGCGCGGGCCTTCCAGAGCTTGGTGATGGCCAGCCGTCCGGCTCGCGTGACCTTCACCAACTGCGCCCGGCCGTCCGTGGGATCGGGCGAGCGCTCGATGAGGCCCTGCTCCTCCAGCCGCTTGGCGGGCGGGGTGAGCGTGGACTTGTCGACCTCCATGGCCTCGGCCAGCACCGAGAGCCGCACGGGCCCGCCGTGGGAGATCTGGGCGAGCAGGGTGTAGTCCCCGAGCGGGAGCCCGAGGCCCGAGTCGGCCATGATGCGCCGCCGGATCGCGGTGGAGAACATCCAGTTCCCCACGACCGCGAGGGCGCCCGCCACCCGTCCCGTCTCCTGCTCGGTGCTCGCCGCGGGGGCATCGTCCGACGCCCCCGCACGGTCTTCGTCCCGCACTGCCTCCCCCTTACAAGTTGGTTGGCTCCCACCAACTATCCATCATGTCTGCGCTGCTGCGCAACAGCATTCGCAAGAAGTGCCGTACGGGGCAAGGGAGATCCACCGGGGCTCGATCGGGCGTCGAGCGGCCCGCGAGCCGACTTTGTGACTGTCGCTGTGCTCAGGTGAAACCGGCATGCAACGAGGTGCGATGTGGAATTCGGTGTGACGTTCTTCCCCACCGTGGGACCGAAGGACAAGGACGCCCAGACCTACTACGACGAGGCGCTGGGCCTGATCGAGCGGGCCGACGAGCTGGGCTACCGGCATGTGAAGACGGTGGAGCACTACTTCTTCAGCTACGGCGGGTACAGCCCCGACCCCGTGACCTTCCTGGCCGCGGCCGCCGCCCGGACCCGTAACGTCCGCATCATCACCGGCGCGGTCATCCCGGCCTTCACCCACCCGGTCAAGCTGGCGGGCAAGCTGGCGATGCTGGACAACCTCTCGCACGGCCGGCTCGACGTGGGCTTCGGACGGGCCTTCCTGCCCGACGAGTTCGCCGCCTTCGGCATCTCCATCGACGACAGCCGCGCGATCTTCGCCGAGGGCGTCGAGGCGTGCCGCAGGCTATGGTCCGAGGAGGACGTGGTCTGGGAGGGCCGCTTCCATCAGTTCGGGCCGGTGACGCTCCAGCCGCGTACGGTGCAGCAGCCGCACCCCCCGATCTACATCGCCACCGCGATGAGCCAGGAGTCCTGCGAGGAGGCCGGGCGCAACGGCTACCACCTGCTGCTCGTCCCCGCGACCTCCAACCGGGAGCGGACCCAGGAGCTGATCGCGGCCTACCGTACGGCGCGCGCGGAAGCGGGCCACGAGGGCGAGGGCAACGTCCAGTTGAGCTACCCCTGCTACCTCGCCGAGGACGGCGCCGAGGCGCGCCGCATCGCCCGCTACGACGAGGAGCGCTACAACGAGCGCCTCGGCGAGGCGGTCCGGGCGTGGGGCGAGGTGTCCAGCAGCGCGTACCCCGGCTACGAGAAGATCCTCGACGCCACCAGGAACTACGACTTCGACAAGAAGCTCGGTGACAACAAGCTGCTGGCCGGCACCCCCGGCGAGGTCCTGACGCAGCTCAAGGAGATCGAGTCCTGGTACGGCGCGGACATCACCGTGAGCCTCACCATCCACTCCGGCCTGCTGCCGGTGGAGCAGTCGAGGCGCTCGCTGGAGCTGTTCGCCGAGCACGTGGCACCGCACTTCGCCGCGCAGGGCCGATGAGCGGTACGGCCGGCGAGCCCGTACGGACCGCGGCGGTCGTCGGCGCCGGGACGATCGGCCTGGCCTGGACGACGCTGTTCCTCGCGCACGGCCTCGACGTCCGCGTCAACTCCCGCCGCGCGGACGCTGAACAGGCCGTGCGCGAAGGGGTCGAGCTGTTCGCCGCGACCCTGCCCGGCGGGCCCGCCGACCCGGCGGAGCTGCTGGAACGCGTGACCGTCGAGCCCGACGTGGCGAAGGCGGTGGCCGGGGCCGACGTGGTGCAGGAGAACCTGCGCGAGGACCTGGCCGAGAAGCAGAAGCTGTTCGCCGGGATCGAGCACACCGCGCCCGGCCACGCGCTGCTGCTGTCGTCGACGTCCTCGCTGCGCGCCGACGACATCGGCGCGGACATGGCCGACCCGGGGCGGCTCATGATCGGCCACCCGTTCAACCCGGCGCACCTGATCCCGCTCGTGGAGATCATCCCCGGCACGCGCACGGACCCCGACGCCGTCACCCGGGCCCTCGACTTCTACCGGTCGCTCGGCAAGACACCCGTCGCCGTGCGCGGGCCGGTGACCGGAACGGTCGCCAACCGCCTGCAGTCGGCGCTCTTCCGGGAGGCCGTGCACCTCGTGCTCGACGGCGTCCTCACCGTCGACGAGCTGGACGCGGTCGTGACCGGCTCGATCGGGCTGCGCTGGGCGGCCGTCGGCCCCTTCCGCGCCTTCCACCTCGGCGGCGGGCCCGGCGGGCTGCGGCGGATGCTGGAGGCCGTCGGGCCGAAGATGGCGGCGGAGTGGCAGCACCTCGGCACCCCCGAACTGGACGGTCCGGCGGTCGAGTTGCTGGTCGAGCAGGCGGAGGAGGCGTTCGGCCGCGGGCCCGGGGCCTACGAGCGGCTCGCCGCCTGGCGTGACGCCCGCCAACTGGCCTTGCTCGCCACCTTGAACCGTCTCGCACCGCCGGAGTCCTCGTCATGACCGTGGAGCTCGGCTACGGCATCGACGAATTCCGGGCGACGATGGCGCGGTTCGCGAGCGGCGTCGTCGTGGCCACGACGCGCGACGCGGAAGGCAACCCGCATGGATTCACCGCGAGTTCGTTCTGCTCCGTGTCGCTGGACCCGCCGCTGGTGCTCGTGTGCCTGGCGAAGACGGCGAACTCCTACGAGGCGTTCCGGTCGTCCTCCACGTGTGCGATCAGCATTCTCGCGGAGGATCAGGTGGGGGTGGCGCGGCGGTTCGCGACGAAGGGGGGTGACAAGTTCGCGGGCGCCCCCTTCATGTCACTGCCCGAGGGCGGCCTCGGGGTGCCGGGGGCGCTGGGGGTCATGGAGTGCGAGGTGCGGGACCGGCATGTGGCCGGGGATCACGTGATCCTGGTGGCCGAGGTCCGGAACGTGCGGGTGGGGCCGGGGCGGCCGATGGTGTATTTCGGGAGCGAGTTCCATCGCTTGGGCGACTGATTTTCCCCCACCCCGCCCCTTCCCGAAACTGGGGGCAAGCCCCCAGACCCCCGAAGCACGCTTCGCGCGCTGTCCTCAAACGCCGGACGGGCTGGAAAATCCAGCCCGTGGGGGCACCTCCCAGCGGTAGCTGGGGGAGTTTGAGGACCGGGGTCCGGGGCGGAGCCCCGGTTCGGGAAGGGGCGGGGTGGGGAACAAGCCGCCCGGCAGAGCTGAAGGGTGCTCGGAAAATTCCGGGCACCCTTTGCGCGCGACCCGTCAGGGTCAGTAGTTGCCCAGGCCGCCACAGACGTTGAGCGCCTGCGCGGTCACAGCGGCAGCGTCATCGCTGACGAGGTACTCGACCATCGCCGCCACCTCGCGCGTCTCCACGTAGCGGCCCATCGGGACGCGGTTCGTGATGCGGTCGAAGGTCTCCTCCTCGCTCACGCCCCAGATGCCCGCGTAGTGCTCGCGGACCTTCTCCGCCATCGGCGTCTCGACGAAGCCGGGGCAGACGGCGTTGACCGTGATGCCCGTGCGGGCGAGTTCCAGGCCGAGGGCCTTGGTGAGGCCGACGACGCCGTGCTTGGAGGCGGAGTAGGGGACGGCGTGCACGACGCCCTGCTTGCCGCCGGTGGAGGCGATGTTGATGATCCGGCCGCGGCCCTGCTCCTGCATCCGGCCGGCGTTCAGCACCTCCTTGGTCATCAGGAAGACGCTGTTGAGGTTGGTGTTGATGACGTCGAGCCACAGCTCGTCGGGGATCTCGGCGGTCGCGCCGCCGCCGCTGCGCCCGGCGTTGTTGACCAGGATCCCGACGGGGCCGTAGCGCTCGACGGCCGCCGCCACGAAGGCGCGGATCTGGCCGGCGTCGGCCACGTCGCACACGGTGCCGTCGACGTCCAGGCCCTCGTCCCTGAGCTCCTTGAGTACCCCCTCCAGCCGGGCCTCGTCGCGTCCGCAGATGAAGGTGCGGGCGCCGAGCCCGGCCAGCCGCCTGGTGATCTCCAGGCCGATACCGCTGGTCGCGCCGGTGACCAGGGCGACGGGGGCAGGGGTGGTGGACATGTGACCTCCGTTGTCGAGGATGTCGAGAGTGTCGATAGGGAGTGCGGCCGATCTGGCGGTGAGCCTCGCGGAGCCCCCTTGAGCTGCACTGGAGGGTGCGTGGACCACACGCGCGGGGCCCCGTCCATGCGCTCTCGACCGGCGTTCGAGCCGGGGGCGGCACAGTGGCGGTTCCTGGCGGTTTCCTGACTGGGGGTCCCCGTGTCGTCCGTTCCTTCACCGGCCGTGCTGCTGCCCGTGCGGCTCCTCGCCCCGTCCGGGCCCTGGGACGAGGTGGTGGCCGACTGGGCGCGCGAGGGCACGGTGCTCGCGTACGGCGTGGTCCCCGAGTGGGTGCCGTCGTGCGGCGCCGACGCGGACCGGCTGGCCGCGGACGAGCCCTGCCGCTGGGCGGCACTGCGCGGCGAGCGGCTGCGGGCCCGGTTCCTCGCCTCGCGGCTCCTGCTGCGCAGCGTGGTGGGCGCGGTGACGGGCACGGGCTGGCGCGGGGTGCGCCCGGACCGTACGCCGCTGGGCCGGCCCTACGTCCGCGGGCTGCCGGGGCTGCGCGTCAGCCTCAGCCACAGCGGGCCGGTGCTGGCCGTCGCGGTGAGCGGGCACGGGGCGATCGGGGTGGACACCGAGCGGGCCGGGCGGGGCACGTCGCTGTCCCCCGCGCACGTCTGCACCGCCGAGGAGGCGGGGCGGCTGGCCGGGCTGCGGGACGACGAGCGCGCGGCGGAGCTGCTGCGGCTGTGGACGCTGAAGGAGGCGTACACCAAGGCCCTGGGCGTGGGGCTGCGGCGCTCCCCGCGCAGTTTCGGATTCGCCCCCGGGGCGCGCGGGCCCGTGCTCCGGGACGGCGGCGAGGAGGAACCGGACCCGCACCGGAGGTGGTCGTTCGCCACCCGCCTGGTGCGGTCCGCCCTCCCGGAGCCGTATCTGCTGAGCGTGGCGGCGGCTCAGCCCGCGGACAGCGGGCGGGCCGCGGTCGCGTCCGGCCGCTCCGCGAGCGACATGTCGCCGCTGAGGACCGCCTGATGGAGCCGCTGGAGCCGGGGCGTCGGCTCGACGCCCAGCTCGCGGGAGAGGGTCTCGCGGAGCCTGCGGAACTCCTCCAGGGCGCGCCAGGGGCTGCCCGAGTGGTAGAGCGCCGTCATCAGGTGGGCGCTGAGGTTCTCGTTGAGGGCGTGGCGGGCGGTGAGGATGCGCAGTTCGGCGATGAGGCCGGAGTAGCGGCCGAGCGCGAGGTCGGCCCTGATGCGCTGTTCGAGGACCTGCATGCGGTCCTCCTCCATCCCGATGGCCTCCAGTTGGAGTGCCGGGCCGTGCGGGGTGTCGGCGAGGGCGGGGCCGCGCCAGAGTTCGAGCGCCTCCCGCAGCAGCCGGGCGGCCGCGCGGGGGTCGCCCGCCTCCATGGCCGTACCGCCGCGGGTGGCGAGGTCCCGGAAGGCGTTGAGGTCGTGGCTCGCGGGTTCGACGGCCAGCCGATAGCCGCCGAACGAGGTGGAGAGCACGTCCTTCGCCGAGAGCCCGGTGTCGTCGGGCAGCACCGCAGCGATGTGGCGCCGCAGTTGGAGTATGTACGTCTGGAGGGTGGTGGCTGCACTGCGCGGGGGTGCGGCGCCCCAGATCTCCTCCATGAGGAGCTCCTTGGGCACGGTCCGTCCCGCGTGGAGCGAGAGCAGGGCGAGGACCTGGCGGGGTTTTCCCGCGGTCGGGACGATGGATCCGCCGTGGTGACGGACGGCCAGGGGTCCCAGTACGGCAATCTGCACGGTCGCAACTCCGATCCGGAGCGGTGGGGTTGTGCTGGAGCATCGCACCGGCGGCGGCCGGGCAACCAGTGGGAGCGGCACCAGCCGGGGCGTGAATACCACCGGCCTGGCATATGCGTTTTGCATATGAGGATCCGGCCGTGCGCGACTCCACCCCGCCACAGCGGGCCGACGGCGTCAAGACCGCACCGGCCGGAGGCGTCGCATTCCGGCCTTCATTTCAAGATTGTTTCGTCGGAAGGATTCGGGAAGTACGGGATTCAATCGTACGTATGATGCCTTAGGGGGTATTCCAAAGGCACTGAGGGGGGACCAAGTGGTGCGTGGGAGAAGTCAGTTGATCGCGTCGTGGCCATTGACGGCCCGCATCCTGGGGCTCCAGGCCGGACTGGGTCTCGTGGGCCTCGCCGGGGAACCCCACGCCGCGTGCAGCTTCCCCAGCCTCGCCACCTGGGCCGTCTGCCTCACCGTGCTCCTCGGCCTCCAGTGGCTGCACAGCACCCCCTCGCACTGCGCGCGGTTACGCAAATGGAAACCCATGACGCTCGCCCTCCACGCGGTGTGCACGTTCCTGCCGATGGCGGTGTGGGAAGCGGAATGGCCGGGAATGGCGGGCTTCCTGGCCGGTACCGCCGCCAACACCCTCGGCCGCAGGTCCGGCTGGGCGGCGTTCGCCGCCACGGCGGTCTGCTCGTGGGTCATGGCCCGGGTCGTCGAACCGCACGCCCTCGACTCCTGGGTCGCGCTCGCGACCACCGTCACCATCGGGCTCGTCGTCCGCGGCGCACTGCGGGACGTGCGCCTCACCGCCCGGATCCGCGCGGACATCCTGGCCATGGACCGGCGCGCCCGGCAGGAGGAGTGCGAGCGCATCGCCCGGGAGCTGCACGACCGGTTCACCAACCCGCTCACCGCGGTGACGCTCAAGAGCGAGATGACGCGCCGCGCGCTCCCCGAGGAACAGGAGCGCACGCGCCGCCAGCTCCAGGACATCGCGAGCCTGACGCGCGAGGTGCTCACGGAGCTGCGCGCCACCGCCGGCGGCTACCGCGACCTCTCCCTGCGGGACGAGCTGGAGTACGCGCGCCGGCTGCTCACCGACACCGGCATCGAGGTGGCGGTGTGGAACGACGTGCCCGCACCGGACCGGGCCGCCGCGGAGGTCCTCGCCATCGCCGTACGGGAGGGGGTGGCCAACATGCTGCGGCACAGCGACGCGACCCGGTGCTCCATCCAGGTGCGCCAGCTCTACGACGGGGGCACGCTGCTGACCATGGGCAACGACGGCATCAGACCGGCGGATTCGGAGGCGGCGTCCACGGGGGCGGGGCTGCACAATCTGTCGCTGCGCGCGACGAGCATCGGCGGGACGGCTCGGGCGACGGTCCTGCCGAAGGGCTGGTTCACCCTCACCGTGACGTGTCCCGCGCCGCTGACCGAGCGGCTCACGGCGATGCGGGCAGCAGCCACCCGGCTTCCTGGGCCAGGCGCACCGCGTCCTGACGCGTACGAGCGCCGAGCTTAGCGACCGCGTTGCCGAGGTAATTCCGAACGGTTCCTGCGGAAAGCCGGAGCGAGACGGCGATTTCCGCGACGGGATATCCGGCGGCCGCTTGTTGGAGCACTTCCGTTTCCCGGGAGGTGAGCGGATTCTCCGGGCTCTGCCAGGCATTCAGCAACAGCGTCGTGTCCACGACGCGGCCGCCCTGGGCGACGGTGCGGATCGCCTGGGTGAACTCGTCGGGCGGCGCGTCCTTGAGGAGATAGCCGTCGACGTGGAGATCCATCGCGCGGCGGATCACCCCCGGCTGGCTGAGGCTGGTCACCAGCAGGATCCGGCAGTCCGGCAGCTGCTCCCGCAGCTGCGCCGCCGCGTCCAGGCCGCTCATGTCGGGCATGTTGACGTCCAGCACGGCGACATCGGGCCGGTGCTCCAGCGCATACGGCAGAACGGACCGGCCCTCCCCCGTCTCGGCGACGACCTCCATGCCGTGCTCCGCTTTCAGCAGGAGCACCAGTGCGCCCCGGATAAGACTCTCGTCCTCGGCCAGCAGAACTCGTATCACGCGCCCACGCCCCCCGGTATTTGTATGGAGCATAGACCATGCGTATTTCACGCAAGCCCTATGGAGAACACGGTTTTTACGAGTTTTCTGCGCCTGCCCGGCCGCTACCCCACAGCGCGTACCGACGGCCTCCGGGAGGCGGCTCCAGCAGGGCTCCATCCGCTCAGCCGACCATGGGCCAGATCGACGACGTGCTGGAGGAGGCCCGTATGACTGGTGTCGGACAGGGGACGGAAGGACGGCTGGAGGAGGTCGCCGACGGGGTGTTCGGCTACATCCAGCCCGACGGCGGCTGGTGCCTGAACAACGCCGGGCTGATCGTCTCGGACGGACAGTCCGCGCTCGTGGACACCGCCGCGACGGAGACCCGCGCCCGCGCGCTGCGCGAAGCCGTGCTCGGCGTCTCCCCCGCGGCCCCGCGGACGCTGGTCAACACCCACTTCCACGGGGACCACGCCTTCGGCAACTTCGTCTTCCCCGAGGCCCTCGTCATCGGGCACGAGCGGACCCGTACGGAGATGCTCTCCGCCGGGCTGCACCTGACCGGGCTGTGGCCCGACGTGTGCTGGGGCGACATCGACCTGGTGCCGCCCGCGCTCACCTTCACCGACCAGCTGACGCTGCACGTGGGGGACGTCCGCGCCGAACTCCTGCACCTGGGGCCCGCGCACACCAGCAACGACACCGTCGTCTGGCTCCCGGAGCAGCGCGTGCTCTTCGCGGGCGACCTCGTGATGAACGGGGCCACCCCCTTCGTGCCCATGGGCTCCGTCAGCGGGTCGCTGGCCGCGCTCGCCGCGCTGCGCGAGCTGGACCCGCGCACCATCGTGCCGGGGCACGGCGCGGTGTCGGGGCCGGGGCTCCTGGACGACGCCGAGCAGTACCTCCGGTATGTCCGCGAGCTCGCCCGGGAGGGCATGGAGGCCGGGCTCTCGCCGATCGACATCGCCCGCGAGGCGGACCTCGGCCCGTACGGCGGCTGGCTCGACTCCGAGCGCCTCGTACCAAATCTGCACCGCGCGATCGCCGAGGAGCGCGGGGCCGCGCCGGGCAGTCCTGTCGACATGACGGCGCTCTTCGGAGAGATGATCGAGTTTCACGGCGGCGTTCCGGATTGCCATGTCTGACACCACCGTTCGGGGGTGCGTCGGGTCTTTCCCGGCTGCGCTCTGACCTTGGCGGAGGGGGCTGGAGCGGGGCTGGATCGGTGCTTGGCCACGGCTCTCGGGTGCAGGTTCGCTGCGCCTGCGGCGGGCTTTGTTCCCCACCCCGCCCCTTCCCGAACTGGGGCTCCGCCCCAGACCCCGAAGCACGCTCCGCGCGCTGTCCTCAAACGCCGGACAGGCTGGATTTGCGCACCCGGAAGTCAGCCGAACGGGACGTCCACGCCCGCGTCTCGCGCCATCGCGCACTGATAGAGCAGGTCACAAACCACCGCATCCTCCACCGGCACGCCCACCGACTTGAAGACCGTGACCTCCTCCGAGGAGCGCCGCCCCGCGTGCCGGCCGGAGAGGAGGTCGCCCAGCTCCGTCATCGGCGGACGGGCCGGGAGCGCGCCCTCGGCCACCGGGATCAGGACATCGCCCGCTTCGCGGAGCACCGCTTCGGCGGATTCCACGAAGAGGCCGGCCCGGGCGACGAGCGCGGTCGGCAGTTCGCGCCGGGCCGGGCCGTAGGCGCCCACGGCGCTGACGTGCAGGCCCTCGCGGCGGACCGCGGAGTCCTCGAAGAGGGGACGTTCGGCGGAGGTCAGCGTGCAGATCACGTCCGCGTCCCGGACGGCGGTGGTGACGTCCTCGTGGACCTCGGCATCGATGCCCTGCCCGCGGGCCCACTCGGCGAGCAGGCGGGCCTTGCGCGGATCGCGGCTGTGCAGCCGGACGGAGGTCCAGGGCCGCAGACCGGCGAGCCCTTCGAGATGGCCCCTGCCCTGCGCCCCGGCGCCGATGACGGTCAGCACGCGCGCGGCCGGGGGCGCGAGCAGGTCGGTGGCGAGGACGGTGACGGCGGCCGTCCGCAGGCGGGTCACGGCGGCCGCGTCCAGTACGGCCAGCGGGCGGCCGGTGACGGCGTCGAAGAGGGGCACCAGCCCCTGGATCGCGGGCAGTTCGGGCGCCGTGTCAAAGAGGGTGAGCAGCTTGACCGACAGCGTCGTCGCGTGGACCGCGGGCATGAGGAGCAGTTCGCCGTCCCCGACGGACACGGCCGTCCGCGTGAACCCGGGGTCCGCGCCGCCGCCCGAGGTGAAGGCCGCGCCGATACCGGACGCGAGCTCGGGTACGGACAGGAGGCCGTCGATCGTCTTTGCGTCCAGGAACTTCAGCACGTTTCACGCCCAGGGTCCGGTGCGGAGGGGTTCGGCGTAGCGGTTCGGCGGAGTGGCGTGCGCCAGCTTAACGGCGCCGCCCGCCGCGGGCCCGTACGCCTCCATAGCCGATTCCTATGGAGATGAGTCGCACTATGTCTTGGACCTCTCGGAAGGGGCCGACCTAGGGTCGTGTTCATGGCATTGGCAACGCGGACGGACCGACGGCCGTCCATCGCGCGCACCTTCTGGGGATCGACCGTCGGCAAGAAGACCGTGATGGCCGCGACCGGACTGATCATGATCGCGTACCTGGCCGTCCACGCGTTGGGCAACGCCAAGATCTTCTTCGGGGCCGGCGACTTCAACGACTACGGGCACTGGCTGCGCGTCATGGGCGCCCCGGTCCTGCACCGCGAGTGGGGGCTGTGGACCGCCCGGGTGGTGCTGTCCGCGTCCGTGATCCTGCACGGGGTCTCCGCGTACCAGCTGAGCCGCCGCGACATCAAGGCGCGCGCCACGGCCTATGTGCACAAGCGGCGGCGCGCGAGCTACGCGACGCGCACCATGCGCTGGGGCGGCATCATCCTCGCCCTGTTCATCGTCTGGCACATCCTCGACCTGACGACGGGCACCGTGCACCCCGGCTTCCAGGAGGGGCACCCGTACCAGAACGTGGTGGACACCTTCTCCACCTGGTACGGCAACGTCATCTACATCGTCGCGATGCTCGCCCTGGGCCTGCACATCCGGCACGGGTTCTGGAGCGCCGCGCAGACCCTGGGCGTCGGCAACGCGACGCGCGACCGGATCCTCAAGGCCGTGGCCAACGTCCTGGCGGCGCTGCTGACCGCGACCTTCATCTCCGTCCCCGTGGGCGTCATGACCGGAGTGGTGAGCTGACATGACCTACACCGACTACGCGACCGGCGAACCGCTCGTCGACACCAAGGCGCCGGAAGGCCCCATAGCCGAGCGCTGGGACCGCCGCCGCTTCGAGGCGAAGCTGGTCAACCCCGCCAACCGCCGCAAGCAGACCGTGATCGTCGTGGGCACCGGGCTCGCCGGCGGCGCGGCCGGGGCGACCCTGGCCGAACAGGGCTACCACGTCGTGCAGTTCTGCTATCAGGACTCGCCGCGCCGCGCCCACTCGATCGCCGCGCAGGGCGGCATCAACGCCGCGAAGAACTACCGCAACGACGGCGACTCCATCCACCGTCTCTTCTACGACACCGTCAAGGGCGGCGACTTCCGGGCCCGCGAGTCCAACGTCCACCGCCTCGCCCAGGTCTCGGTCGAGATCATCGACCAGTGCGTGGCACAGGGCGTGCCCTTCGCCCGGGAGTACGGCGGGCTCCTCGACACCCGCTCCTTCGGCGGCGTCCAGGTCTCCCGCACCTTCTACGCCCGCGGCCAGACGGGCCAGCAGCTGCTGCTGGGCGCCTACCAGGCGCTCAGCCGCCAGGTCGCCGCGGGCAACATCGAGCTGCACCCGCGCACCGAGATGCTCGACCTGGTCGTCGTCGACGGCAAGGCCCGCGGCATCGTCGCCCGCGACCTGATCACCGGCCGCATCGACACCTACTTCGCCGACGCGGTGGTCCTGGCCTCCGGCGGCTACGGCAACGTCTTCTACCTCTCCACCAACGCGAAGAACTCCAACGCCACCGCCGCCTGGCGGGCCCACCGGCGCGGCGCGTACTTCGCCAACCCCTGCTTCACCCAGATCCACCCCACCTGCATCCCGCGCTCCGGCGACCACCAGTCGAAGCTGACGCTGATGAGCGAGTCGCTGCGCAACGACGGCCGCATCTGGGTGCCCAGGGCGCAGGGCGACACCCGGCCGCCCGCCAAGATCCCCGAGGACGAGCGCGACTACTACCTGGAGCGCATCTACCCGTCCTTCGGCAACCTCGTGCCGCGCGACATCGCCTCCCGCGCCGCGAAGAACGTCTGCGACGAGGGCCGCGGCGTGGGCCCCGGCGGGCAGGGCGTCTACCTCGACTTCGCCGACGCCATCGCGCGGCTGGGCCGCAAGGCGGTCGAGGCGAAGTACGGCAACCTCTTCGACATGTACGAGCGCATCACCGCGGAGAACCCGTACGAGGTCCCGATGCGCATCTACCCCGCGATCCACTACACGATGGGCGGGCTCTGGGTCGACTACGACCTCCAGACCACCGTCCCCGGCCTCTTCGCCGTCGGCGAGGCCAACTTCTCCGACCACGGCGCCAACCGGCTCGGCGCGTCCGCGCTGATGCAGGGCCTGGCCGACGGCTACTTCGTACTGCCGTCCACCATCAACGACTACCTCGCCCGCCACCCGCACCGCGACGAGGTCGACGCGAGCCACCCGGCCGCCGTCGCCGCGGTCGCCGAGACGACCGGGCGCCTGGAGCGGCTGCTCGCCGTGGACGGCGACCGCACGCCCGACTCCTTCCACAAGGAGATCGGCGAACTGATGTGGGAGTACTGCGGGATGGCCCGCACCGAGGAGGGCCTGCGCAAGGCCCTGGAGACGATCCCGCAGATCCGCGAGGAGTTCTGGCGCCGGATCAAGGTGCCGGGCACCGGCGAGGAGTTCAACCAGTCGCTGGAGAAGGCCAACCGCGTCGTCGACTACCTGGAGCTCGCCGAGCTGATGTGCCTCGACGCGCTGCACCGGTCCGAGTCCTGCGGCGGTCACTTCCGCGAGGAGTCCCAGACCGAGGGCGGCGAGGCGGCCCGCAAGGACGAGGAGTTCTCGTACGCCGCCGCCTGGGAGTTCACCGCCACCGGCGGCGCCCCCGTCCTGCACAAGGAAGACCTCGTCTTCGAGTACGTCCACCCCACCCAGCGGAGCTACGCATGAGGCTCACCCTGCGCGTCTGGCGCCAGAAGAACACCGACGCCCCCGGCGCCATGGCCACCTACGAGGTGGACGGCATCTCGAAGGACATGTCCTTCCTGGAGATGCTCGACACCCTCAACGAGAAGCTCATCCTGGAGGGCGAGGACCCCGTCGCCTTCGACCACGACTGCCGCGAGGGCATCTGCGGCGCGTGCAGCATGGTCATCAACGGCGACGCGCACGGCCCCGAGCGCACCACCACCTGCCAGCTCCACATGCGGTCCTTCGCCGACGGCGACACCATCGACATCGAGCCGTGGCGGGCCACGGCCTTCCCGGTGGTCAGGGACCTCGTCGTGGACCGGTCCGCGTTCGACCGGATCATCGGGGCCGGCGGCTACATCAGCGTCCCCACCGGTGCCGCGCCCGAGGCGCACGCCACGCCGGTGCCCAAGGCCGACGCCGACTACGCCTTCGAGCACGCCGAGTGCATCGGCTGCGGCGCGTGCGTGGCCGCCTGCCCCAACGGCTCCGCGATGCTCTTCACCTCCGCGAAGATCAATCACCTGAACGTGCTGCCGCAGGGCGCGCCCGAGCGGGAGTCCCGCGTGCTCGACATGGTCGCCACCATGGACGCCGAGGGCTTCGGCGGCTGCACCCTCACCGGCGAGTGCGCCACCGCCTGCCCCAAGGGCATCCCGCTGCCGTCCATAGCCGCCATGAACAAGGAGTGGCTGCGCGCCACCCGCAAGGCCGGCAAGCGCTGACCCGCCGCCCGCCCCGCGCTGTTATGTTCGCCTCTTTGGGGGTGCGGACGTGGCGCGGGTGACGGGTGAGGACCGGCTGAGGGTACCGGTCGGCGACGACGCGGAGCGGTGGACGACGCGCGGGCGGCTGCGGAAGGTGCTCTTCGTCGTCCACAACGTGACCTCGGCGACCCGCCTGCTCGACGTGCTGCCGCTCTTCGACGACGACACGCGCCTGCAACTGCTGGCGACCTGCACGGGCTCGTCGCCGTTCCTCGCCGGGGTACCGGAGCTGATGGCGGCGGCGGGTCTGCCGGTGCTGCCGTGGGAACAGGCGAAGGCGACACCGGTGGATCTGGCGATCTCGGCGAGCTATGGCGGTGAACTGCCGCTACTGCGTGGCAAGTTGGCGATATTGTCACACGGCGTTGGCTACAATAAGAGATTGGCGACACCGGACACCGGACACCGGACACCGGACACCGGACACGGTGCGCGGGGCGCGTCCGCCGCTGCCGTCATGCCCGCCGTTTCCCGGGGCTCCGCCCCGGACCCCGAACGCGGCTACGCCGCGTGTCCTCAATCGCCGGACGGGCTGGAGAGTGCGGGCCGCGGGTCGGCAAATCCAGCCCGTCCGGCGTTTGAGGACGCCCGCCGCAGGCGCAACGGCGCCGCACCCGGCAACGCACCCGCACCCACACCGGTATTCGGGCTGGCGCCCGACTGGTTGCTTCATGACGGGCGGCCCATCGCCGATGCCACCGTGCTGTCCCACCCCGAGCAGCTCGAACGCCTGAGGGCCGCCTGTCCGGAGGCCGTGCCCACCGCGGTGCTCGCCGGGGACCCCTGCTTCGACCGCATACTCGACGCGCTCCCGTACCGGGAGCGGTTCCGTCGTGCGCTCGGCGTGGCGGTGGGTCAGCGGCTGATCGTGGTCAACTCGACCTGGTCGCCCGGTTCCCTGTTCGGCGACGGCGGCGGGGATCTGCTGCCGTCGTTGCTCCCCCGGCTGGCGGCCGAGCTGCCCGCCGACGAGTACCGTGTGGCCACCGTCCTCCACCCCAACATCTGGCACGGGCACGGCCCCGGCCAGGTCCGTGCATGGCTGGACCGGGCGCGCCGGGCGGGGCTGGTGCTCGTACCGCCGCTGGAGGGCTGGCGGCAGGCGCTGATCGCCGCCGACTGCGTGCTGGGCGACCACGGGTCCGTCACCTACTACGCCGCGGCCATCGGTACGCCCGTGCTGCTGGGCGCGTTCCCCGACGCCGCGCTGGACCCGGATTCACCGGTCGCGGCCCTGGGGCGCGCCGCGCCGCGGCTGCGTCCGTACGACGGGCTGCGCGCCCAGCTCGACCACGTCGTCGACCGCCACGAGCCCGGCCGCTACCGCGAGTTCGCCGCGCAGGTCAGCTCGGATCCGGGCGGGTCGGCGCGGCTGTTGCGCCGGGTCTTCTACGAGCTCATCGGCATCCCCGAGCCCACCGACCGGCCCGCCCTCCTCGACCGGCTCCCCCTGCCCGCCTTCGAACCGGCGACGCGCACCGCCCCCGTACGGGTCCTCACCCGGCTGCTCGGCGCCGACCCGCCGGAGATCGCCGTCGTCCGCCACGCGGAAGGCACGTACGAGCCGGAGAGCGACGACGACTTCGGCTGGGACGCCCACACGACGGTCCACGAGGACACCAGGGACGCGGGCCGGCTGGGCATCGCGGACGTGATCGTGCGGTACGGCTGCGCCGACGATCCCCGGGTGGGTCCGCCGGAGGCGTGGACGGAGGAGGTACTGGCCCGGCACCCCGGGTGCGCGCTCGCGGTGTACGTGACGGGGGTGGACCGCTGCGCGGTGCGCGTGCGTGGGGGCGGGGTGGTGTGGCTGTCCGCGGCTGCGGGTTCTGACGGGCGTCCCGATCTTTGCGACCCGGCGGTGTATGCGTCCGCGTTGCACGCGTGGCTGGCCTCTGGGAAGTCGCTTGCGGAGGTGGCGGCTTCGGGGGTGACGGTGGTGACGGGTGGGGTGCGGCACGGGGTGAGGGTGCGGGATTAATTCCCCAGCCCCGCCCCTTCCCGAACTGGGGCTCGTGCCCCAGACCCCCGGCTGCGGGCCGGTTCGCCGCCTGCGGCGGAGCGCCCTGCGGGCGCGTCCTCAAACGCCGGACAGGCTGAATTCAGCCCGTCCGGCGATTGAGGACAGCGCGCGAAGCGTGCTCCGGGGTCTGGGGCGGAGCCCCAGTTTCGGGAAGGGGCGGGGTAGGGGAACAAAGCCCCGCCGGGGCCGCAGCCGGGCACGGGTCCGGGGCGGAGCCCCGGCCTCGGCGGAGCCGAGCATCAGACGCTGCGGGAAGGGGCGGGGCTGGGGAAAACTAGCCCGCAGCCGCCAGTCGCATCTCGACGCGCGCCACCCCACCCGCATCCCCCACCGACTCGTACAAATCACGCGCCCAGCGCAGAAAACGCACCGCACCGTCACCGCACCCCGCCCGCAACTCCACCGCATCCGCGAGCTGGAGCCGAGCCCCCTCCCCCTCCATCACCGCGATCGCCTCGTCCAACGAGACCCGAGCCGCTTCGAGATCGCCCGCCGCGAGCAGCGTCTCCCCCAAGCTCATGCGAACGCGCGCCTCGTTGTAGGAGTCGCGCTCCCGCAGCGCGCGGAAGCAGGTGAGGGCGTGCCGCAGCTGGGTCACCGCCTCGGGGTAGCGGCCCTGGCCGCTGAGTGCGCGGCCGAGGTGGTGTTCGAGGAGGGCGAGGGCGCGTGGTGCGTCGGGCGCGCCGTCGTCCTCGGGGCCGACCGCGTCCCAGATCCGCTGGGCCTGGAGGAAGCGTTCCTCGGCGTCCTCGTAGCGCCACTGCCGCAGGCAGAGCAGGCCGAGGGACTCGACGGCGCTGGCCCGGCCCCGGTGGTGTCCGGCCGCGCGGTCGGCCGCGGCGGCGGCCGTCAGTTCGCGTTCGGCATCGGCGAGGCGGCCGAGTCCCATGTAGGCGAAGGCGAGTTGGGAGCGCATCCGGCCCTCCGCCCGTGGTTCGTCCGCGGCGCGGCGCCGGGCGGCGGCCACGCCGCGGACGTGGGTCGCCCCCCACTGCTCGTGGAAGCCGAGGCGCAGGTGCAGCGCCCACATCGCCTCGCACAACTGCCAGGTGAGCGCGTCGAATCCGTACTCGTCCGCCGCCCGCACGGCCTCGGCGAGGTTCTCGCGCTCGCGGGTGAGCTCCGACAGGGCGGCGCGGGCGATCCCGGGCTCGGCGACGGGCTGGGGCAGCCGGTCGTAGACGGGTCCGAGGTGCCAACGGCCGGGTATCACCCGGTAGTCGGCGGCGGCGGCGAACTCCAGGAACCAGGTGATCACGCGCTCGACGGCGGCCCCGGCCGCCGCCCGGCCGTCCTCCTCTTGGGCCCGCAGCTCGGCGTGGTGGCGTACGAGGTCGTGGAAGCGGTAGCGCCCGTCGGCGACCTCTTCCAGGAGGCGGGCGCCGACGAGCTCGTCGAGCAGGGCGCGGGCCTCGGCCTCGGTGGTCCCCGCGGCGGCGGCAGCCGCGCCGACGGGGACGGCGGGCCAGGGCCACAGCGCGAGCAGCCGGTGGAGGCGCGCGGCCGCGGGGGTGAGGGCGCGGTAGGAGAGGTCGGTGGCGAGGCGGGTGGGGTCGGCGGGGTCCGGGGTGCCTCCGCCGGGGGCGAGGGCGGCGAACTCGCGCTCCAGGCGCGCCCAGTCGACGTCCTCCTGCCCGGCCACGAGCGCGCCCGTCTCGCACAGCGCCAGCGGAATGCCCCCGCAGCGGGCCACCACCGCCTCGGCGTGCGTGCGCTGCGCGCCGACGGGCTCCAGGCCGGCGATCCGGGTGAGCAGCAGCACCGCGTCGTCGTCGGACAGCGGGCGCAGGCGCAGGACGCGGGCGCCGTGGTCGCGTACGAGCTCGGGCAGCCCGTGGCGGCTGGTCACGAGGGTCAGCGCGCCGGGCGCGGCGGTGAGCAGCGGGGCGATCTGGGCCGCCGAGTGGGCGTTGTCGAGGAGGACGATCAGCCGCCGGCCTGCGGTGCGGTCGCGGTAGAGGTCGATCTGCGCCTGCTCGTCGGCGGGCACCCGGTCGGCCGGTACGCCGAGGGCGTGCAGGAACCGTACGAGGACCCCGGAGGGGGCGGCCGCGGTGCCCGGTGCGGCACCGCCGAGGTCGGCGTACAGCTGGCCGTCGGGGAAGCGGTCCGCGAGGGCGTGCGCGACGTGCACGGCGGTGGCGGTCTTGCCGAGGCCGCCGCGGCCGGTGAGCACGACGATGCGCGGGGCGCCCGCGGCGGTCGCGTCGGGGTCGTCGAGGAGGGCGGCGATGGCGCGCCGTTCGGCCTCGCGGTCGGTGAAGGCGGCCGTGCCGGGCGGGAGCAGCTGCGGGCGGTTCGCCGCGGGGGCGCAGGCGGGCCCGGTGGTGTCGCGCAGGAGGTTCGTCTCGCGGAGCCAGGCGATGAGGTCGCGGGCGAAGGCCGGTTCTTCGCGGGCCTGTTGGAAGAGCCGCTCGGCGAGGTCGCGGCGTGCGGCCGGGTCCGCGGGGAGGGTCGGCGGGAGGCCGGGGTCGCCGTCGGTGCCCCGTCCGCGTACGCGGCGGGCGAGGGCCGCGAGGCGTTCGGTGGTGCGTCGGCCCACTTCCGAAGCCGCGCCGGACAGTGCGCCAGAAGTCGCCGTGTTCACGGCCGAAAGTACGGCCGCCGTCGTGAACGGATCCACGTCTGCCCTCCCCGGAGTCGCCGATCCGCCCACGCTATCGGGAAGATCGTCGGGTGGGACGGCTTCCGGGCAAGTGCTCCGGGGGCGGGGCCGCGGGAGGCGGGCCGGCGTGGCGCCCGGGACGGGCAGGGGCGCCACGCACGGGCCGGGGCGGAGCCCCGGTCAGGCCTCGCGGGGCGGGGTCACGACTTGTTGATGCAGGTGTTGCCGGACGCCGCGTTCAGCAGGGCGATGATGTCGATGCTGTTGCCGCACAGGTTGATCGGGACGTGCAGCGGAACCTGGATGACGTTGCCCGAGACGATGCCCGGCGAGCCGGCGGCCACGCCGCGCGCACCGGAGTCGGCGACGGCCCCTCCGGTGAAGCCCGCGAGCGCGGCGCCGACGGTGGCGGTCAGTGCGACGGTTTTGGCGATTCGTGACATGCGGAGACACCTTTGCTCAGTCGTTCTGGGAGGCACCCGACCGGTGACAGCCGGGGTGAGGCTCAACGCCTGATAGTCACAAAGGTTTCGTACATGGAGCGGACGGGTGACTCGGGACTTCGAGCCACCTATCCGCCCATTTTCGACATTGGACCGGACGGCCGATGCCGGTGTCCCCCACAGGGCCGGTCGCGGGC
>NZ_BAAABW010000001.1:264895-455179 GCF_039521185.1 Streptomyces blastmyceticus
CGCCCGCGACCGGCCCCGCGCTCAGCCCTTCTCCGCCGCCATCCGCGCGGCGAAGGCCGTGAGCTCCTCCGACCAGCCCGTCGCCAGCCGCGAGGACGTGGCGATGCGGGTGGCGCGCTCGACCAGTTCGCGGATGTGGCGCTCGGCGATGCCGCGTTCCTCGCGCTCCAGGAGGATCTCCCGCAGCAGCTCGGCGTCCCAGTCGTACTCCGGCCCGCCGTCGAGGAAGCCGCGCAGCCGCCACGCGGCGTGCAGGGCGCGGGCGTAGGCGTCGTAGGTGACGTCGAGGTCGGGGCGGCCGGCGAGGGCGCCGCCCAGGCGCAGCGGGTGCCGCACGGCGTACCAGCCGGCCGTGCAGCCCCGGTCGCATCCCGATATGCACCGCCCGGGCCAGGGGTCGTCGAGATACTCGGCGGCCATCGCCTCGTGGGCGTACGTGCCGACCACCCGCTCCAGGCGCAGTTCGTCCCAGATCCGCCAGGCGGCGACGGGCAGCCGGGCCGCGAGCCGGTCGGCGAGGGTGAGGGAGAGGTCGCCCGCGAGGTTCGCGGTGGACTCGCCGAAGCGCCCGGCGTCGCCCGCCCAGCCGTTGCGCTCGTGCTCGGCGGCGCGGCTGACGTGGAGGGTGGGGATGCCACGGCGCAGAGCGGCGTTGTCGCGGACGTCGCTGCGGATGAGGGTGCAGGTGTCGAGGAGTTCGAGGGCGGCCGCGGCGTCGACCGCCTCGGCGGCCTCGGGGCCGTCCGGGTCGCCGCCCGCCGCGAGGTAGCCGGTGAGCAGGACGACCGGGCGCACCCGGTCGACGCCCACCGCGACGAGCTCGGCGAGGGACTCGATCAGCCCGGCGCCCCGGGTGTCGGCGGTGCGCCAGCGCCGGTGTTCGTCGTTGAGGAGGCCGCGCAGGCGCTCCTCCACGCGGTCGAGCATGCCCGCGCGCTGGAGTTGGGGGGCCACCTCCTGGGGCGCCGGCGAGCGCGGCAACCTTGGTTGCGCTGTCATCGTGTGCCTCCCTGGATCGGCTCCGGCCTGCGACCGGCCGGGCCGGCGGGTGCTCCGCCGCGCCGGCGGAGCCTGACCGGCCAGAAGGCTTCCCAGCGGAGCGCGCCGGAAGCGGTGGTTTCCTGCCATACCGGATCGAGCCATGCGCGGGGGCTCCGCCCGGAATTTGAGCGTCCGGTGGCCGGGGGCCGTCGGCGGTGGCGCGATTCCGGCGGGCCGGCGGGTGGCTCATATTGGGCTGTTGCGCGAAGGCACCGGGAACTGACCGGGGCTCCGCCGCGTCCTTGGGCGCCCGGTTCCGCGAGGGCAGGCCATCTGTACAGCGCGGCTGCGGCGCCGCTACAAACGAAAGGCCCGGAGACGGCGGAGGCGGGAGACGGCGATGCGCAGGATCGCGGTAGTCGGCGCGGGGCAGGGGGGACTGCACCTGGCCCTCGGGCTGAACGGCCGGGGCTATGAGGTGACCGTCCACGCGGCCCGGCGCCCGGACGAGGTCCGGGCCGGGAGCATCCTGTCCACCCAGGTGATGTACGGCCCCGCCCTCGCCCTGGAGCGCGCCGCGGGCCTGAACCTGTGGGAGGCCGGGACCCCGCGGCTGGGCGCGCTGCGCACGACCGTCGCGGACACCGCCGTCACCGCGCCCTTCGACGAGCCCGCGCAGTCCGTCGACCAGCGCGTCAAGACGGCACGCTGGCTGGAGCTGTTCGAGGAGCGCGGCGGCCGCGTCGAGTACGGCACGGTGGGGCCGGAGCAGCTGGAGCGGATCGCCGGGGCGCACGACCTGACGGTCGTCGCGACCGGCCGCGGCCCGCTGTCGGAGCTCTTCGGCCGGGACGAGCGGCACAGCCCGTACGACGGCCCCCGGCGGACCCTGGTCGCCGTCTACGTGCACGGCATGAGATCCCCGTCGGACGCCCCCGGGCCGCAGCTGCGGGTCAGCCCGGCGGAAGGCCGCGGCGAGTTCTTCGCCTTCGACGGCACGTCCTTCGACGGGCCCTGCGGGATGCTGATGTGGGAGGCCGTGCCCGGCGGGCCCCTCGACCGCTGGCAGGACCTCCCCGGCGGCCCGGACGCCGTGGTCGAGCGCTCGCTGGAGCTGCTGCGGACCCACGCGCCCTGGGAGTACGAGCTGTGCGCGGGCGTCGAGCCGACGGACGCGGGCGCCGCCCTCGTCGGGGCCGTCACCCCGGTCGTCCGGCACCCGGTGGCACAGGTCGCCCCCGGCCGTCACGTCCTCGGCATGGCCGACACGGTCGTCGTGAACGACCCGATGACCGGCCAGGGCGCCAACTCCGCGGCCCGCTGCGCCGACGGCTACCTCCGCGCGATCCTCGCCCACGGCGACGCGCCCTTCGACCGTACGTGGATGCTGCGGACGTTCGCCGCGTTCTGGGAGCACGCCCGGCACGCGGTGGCCTTCACCAACCTGCTGCTGGCGGGGCCGCTCCCCGAGCACGTGCGCCGCGTCCTGGTCGCGGCGACGGCGCACCCGGAGGTCGCCCACCGCTACGCCAACGGCTTCGCCGACCCGGTCCGTTTCCAGGACTGGCTGCTGGACGAGGACCGCGCCGACGCGTATCTGGCCGCGGTGACCGGCCGGCAGGTGACGGACGCCTGAGCGGTGCCGGAGCGATGGCGGTAGCCTGGAATCCGGTGGCGGCCGTCGGCCGCCGCGCGGCGGTGGGGCCCGCCGTACCCGAACCGCGGCACAGGCGCCGCCAACGGTCCCTACTTGCTGGCACCGCGCGAGTAGGAGGCATCGTTCATGGGCTCTTCACGGGCCGTCGCGGACACTTCCCCGGTACGAACACCGTCCCCCGGGCGGTCGGCCGCGCCCGGGCAGTGGCCCGTCGTCTGCGCGGTGTCCCTCGGCGGCGGGGCCGGAGCCGCCGCCCGCTACGGCGCGGGGCTGCTGTGGCCGACCGCCCAGGGCGCGTTCCCCTGGACCACGTTCCTGATCAACACCGTCGGCTGTGCCCTGATCGGCGTCCTGCTCGTGGTGATCGCCGACCTCGCCGCACCGCACCGGCTGCTGCGGCCCTTCCTCGGCACCGGGGTGCTGGGCGGCTTCACCACGTTCTCCACGTACGCGGTGGACATCCGGCACCTGGTGGACGACGGCCGCACGGCGGCCGCCCTCGCCTATCTCGCGGGCACGCTGCTCGCCGCACTGGCGGCGGTGTGGGCGGCGGCGAACCTCACCCGCGTGTTCCTGCGCCGGAGGGCACGATGAGACTCCACGGCAACGCGCTGCGCCTGACGGTCGTCGTCGGCGAGTCCGACACCTGGCACCACCGGCCGCTGTACTCCGAGATCGTGCACCGCGCCCACGCGGCGGGGCTTGCGGGCGCGAGCGTCTTCCGCGGCATCGAGGGATTCGGCGCCTCCTCCGTCGTCCACACCTCGCGGCTGCTGTCCCTGAGCGAGGACCTGCCGGTGTCCGTGGTGATCGTCGACACCGAGGAGCGCGTACGGGCCTTCGTCCCCGCCCTGGACGAACTGGTCGACGAGGGGCTCGTGTTGCTCGACGAGGTCGAGGTCGTGCGCTACACCGGCCGCGGCGGGGAGCCGGGTGACGCGGCGTGAACTGGATCGTCGTCGTCGCCGGGGCCATGGTCGGCGCGCCCCTGCGCTATCTCACGGACCGCGCCGTGCAGTCCCGCCACGACTCGGTCTTCCCCTGGGGCACCTTCACCGTCAACGTCGTGGGCTGCCTGATCCTGGGCACGCTCACGGGTGCGGCCGTCTCTTCCCACGTGCAGTTGCTGTTGGGCACGGGGTTGTGTGGCGCGCTGACGACGTACTCGACGTTCTCGTACGAGACGCTGCGGCTGTCGGAGGAGGGCGCGTCGGGTTTTGCCGTAATGAACGTGGGGGCGAGCGTCGTGTGTGGTTTGGGGGCGGCGTGGGTGGGGGCGACGCTGGGGCAGGCGGTCGTCGGCTGAGCGGGTTTGTTCCCCACCCCGCCCCTTCCCGAACTGGGGCTCCGCCCCAGACCCCGAAGCACGCTTCGCGCGCTGTCCTCAAACGCCGGACGGGCTGGATTTCGCGGACCGTAGCCAGCGAATTCAGCCCGTCCGGCGTTTGAGGACAAGCGGCGCAGCCGCTTCAGGGGGTCCGGGGTCTCCCCGGTTTCGGGAAGGGGCGGGGCTGGGGAACAAGCCCGCCGCAGGCGCAACGGAGTCGCACCCACGCCCGGTCACCCCGGCGGCGGCGTGCCCAGATGTTCCAGCAGAACGCCGCGCAGCTCGCGCGCCGCGCGTGGTGGGGCGACATCCTTGCGGTGCGCCACCGCGATCGTGCGCCGCATCCGCGTCCCCTCGAAGGGAGTGACGCGCAGGCCCGAGCGGGCGGCCACCATGCCGGGGACGACGGCGAGGCCGAGGCCCGCGCGGACGAAGCCGAGGACGGCGTCCATCTCGCCGCCCTCGACGGTGAAGGACGGTTCGAAACCGGCCGCCCGACAGGCCGCCGTGGTGATCTCCCGCAGGTCGTAGCCGCGCCGGAACATCACCATGGGCCGGTCGGCGAGCTCCGCGACCCGGATGGCGCTGCGCCGGGTGGGCGGTGGCGCCGAGGGGGCGGTGACGACGACGAGGTCCTCGCGCAGGAGCTCGGTGGTGGCGAGGGCGGGGCCACCGACGGGCAGCGGGGTGATGATCAGCGCGAGGTCGAGCCCGCCGGCGGCGAGGGTGCGGACGAGGTCCTGCGAGCCGCCCTCGTCCACCACGAGCTCGATGCCCGGGTAGCGCGCGTGGTAGGCGTGCAGCACATCGGGGACCAGACTCGCGCAGAGGCTGGGCGGCGCCCCGAGCCGCACCCGGCCGCGCCGCAGCTGGACGACCTCCTGGACCTCGCGGCGCGCCGTCTCGGTGTCCGCGAGGATCTGCCGGGCGAGCGGCAGCAGGACCTCGCCCGCGTCGGTGAGCGTGATGTTGCCCCGGGCCCGGTGGAAGAGCTCGGCGCCCAGCTCCCGTTCGAGGGCGCGGATCTGCTGGGACAGCGAGGGCTGGGCGACGTGCAGCGCGTCCGCGGCCCGCGTGAAGTGGCGGATCTCGGCGAGCGTGGTGAAGTAGCGGAGCTGCTGGAACTGCACCCGCGCATCGTATATAGCCGGAACCTATCGAGACAGGCTCCGGCATCGACGTTCACCGGCCGGCGCGGGCGGGCCCGTCAGCGCGCCCCGAACACCTGGGTCCACCGGGGGCCGCCCGGCGCGTGGTTGACGCCGACGCCGATCTCCTTGAAGGAGCAGTTGAGGATGTTCCGCCGGTGCCCGTCGCTGTGCATCCACGAGTCCATGACCGAGGCGGGGTCCTGCTGCCCGTAGGCGATGTTCTCGCCGTACGTGCTCCAGTGGTACCCGGCGGCGGTGATGCGCTCGCCCGGGCCCGCGCCGTCGGGGTTGGTGTGGTCGAAGAAGTTGCGGGCGGCCATGTCGTCGGAGTGGCCCTGCGCCGCGCGGTCCAGGGTGGCGTTCTCGGTGACCGGGGAGCAGCCGGCCTTCGCGCGCTCGGCGTTGACGAGGGCGGTGACCTGCTGTCCGAGCGAGCCGCCGCCGGGCGCGGCGGGCGGCTTGGGCGCCGCGGGGGCCTCGGTGGCGGGGCGGGCGGTGGCGGGGTCCGGCTTCTTCGGCTCGGGCGCGTCGCCGGTGGCGCTCTCCGGGGCGGAGGCCGGGGCGGACGCGCTCGGCTTGGCGGACGCGCTCGCGGAGGCGCTCGCCCGGGGCGAGGGCGACGCGCTCGGCGGCAGGGCGCCGGTGGAGGCGTCCAGCGCCTTCACCTGGGTGGGTATCTCGTCCCCGGCCGAGACGGGCCGGTCCGTACGGTCCGTGGAGTCGGTGAAGAGGTACATCCCGCCCAGCACACCGCCCGCGACGACGGCCAGGGCCGCGGCCCCGGCGGCGGCCCGCTTCACGGTGCGGGGCCGGGAGGAGGCGCGGTGGCCGTGCGTACGGCTGCCGCCGGTGCGGTGCCGGGCGGCGCGGGAGGCGCCCGGAGCGGGGGACGAGGCCGCGACCGGCCGCGTGTGGAGCACCGCCCCGCCGCTCCACCAGCCGAGCAGCGCGCCCGCCACCGGCACCAGGCCGAGGCCGACGAGCAGCCGCTCCGCGGGGACCAGCGCGGACCAGGCGCCCCCGCACGCCCCGCAGGCGCGCGCGTGCCGGGCGATGCGCTTGCGCCACAGCGCGGACGGGTTGCCGTCCCAGGGGCCGACGAGCTCGGCGAGCTCGCGGCAGCGCGGTGCGGCACCGAGGGCGCGTACGACGCCGCGCGCCGTGTCCAGCTGCTCCTTGGTGCGCTGGACGCGGACGGCCGTGTGCGCGGGCGACAGCTCCAGCGCGGCGGCGACCTCGGCGCGGGTCAGCTCACCGGCCGCCTCCAGCCACCACAGGGACAGCACGGTCTGCTCGCCCTCGTCGAGCCAGCGGGTCGCCTCCGCGACCTCCCTGCGCTGGCCCGAGAGGCCAAGCCGCACGATGGTCAGGTCGACGAAGTCCGCGCGGGGGTCGGGGACTTCGGCGACTTCCTGCAGGCCACTGACGGGTGCCTCGGGGCGAGCCCGCCAGTGGCTGCGTATCTGGTTGGTCGTGATGGCCACGAGCCAGGAGCGGAAGCGGGCGGGGTCCCGGAGCTCGTCCAGGCCGTTGATGACCCGCAGCATCGTCTCCTGGACCACGTCGTCGACGTCGGCGTGCCCGTTGAGGGCCCGTCCGACGATGTTGTAGACGAGCGGCAGGCAGTCGGCGACGAGCTCGTCCTGTGCCGCCGGGTCCCCGGCCCGTGCCGCCTCGACCACGGCCACGCTGTCACTCTTCACGCCGCGCCACCCCTTCTCGCTTTTCCGTTCGGTCCGACACATAGGAGACGTGGGACGCCGCGCGGGATAACAGAAAAGGGAGAGGAAATTTTTCAGCAGTGCCGGATCACGGCCTGCGGGCCGCCCGGTTGCGGCCGCCGGGGCCGGGCGACAGCCCTTCGGCGAGTTCGTCGAGGGCGTCCAGCAGAAGGTCCGCGCCGCGCACGGCGACGCCCTCGTCACCGACTTCCGCCTGCCAGGCGGCGAGCGCGGCGCGGGGGCCCGTCCAGTCCAGGTGGCCCCGTTCCCGTACGGCCTCGGCCGCGGCCGGGAGGGCCGCCTTGAGGGCCTCGGCGAAGGACTCGGCGCCCTTGGAGGGTTCGGCGTCGCGGTCCGGGAGGTGAGCCTCCATCAGCATGGTGGCCCGGCCCATGGTGGCGAGCGCCGCCTCCGCCGCGCGCTCCTTCGTACGGGAGATGCCCCGGTGCCGTACGGGCTCGGTCAGGGCGCGGGCCGCCGCCTCGTCCCAGGCGGTACGGGCCGCCCGCGAGTCCAGCAGCGCCTCGCGCACCCGGCGCGGGCGGCGCTCGGCGGGGTTGCCGAAGGCGTGGAGCACGGCCAGGCTGTAACGGCCGTTGGCGGTCAGCCAGTCGGCGAGCCGGTCGCGCAGCCGGGGCGTCTCCCAGGTGGGGAAGAGCGCGTACGCGGCCATCGCGAGCAGCCCGCCCAGCAGGGTGAGGGCCACCCTCGCCTGGACGGTCTGCGACCAGTCCCCGCCCGCGATGCCGAGCAGGAAGACGACGTAGGCGGCGATGCACGCCGACGCCACGCTGTAGCCGGTGTTCATCAGGAGGTACATCAGCGCGATGCACAGCACGGCGAGGCCCGCGTTCACCCACGGCCCCGGGTGGGCCAGGGCGACCAGCGCCCCGCCGATCAGCACGCCGACGACGGTCCCGGCGAAGCGGGCGATGCCCCGCGAGTACGTCTGGCCGAAGTCCGGCCGCATCACCATCACGGAGGTCATCGGCGCCCAGTAGCCGTGTCCGAGCGGCAGCGCGGTGCCCAGCACGTAGCCGACCAGCACGACCGCCGTCACCCGGACCGCGTGCCGCCCGACCGGCGACGACCAGCGCGCCTCGCGGCGCAGGGCGCGCAGCGCGAGCGGCACGAGGCGGGGCACGGAGGGCCGCAGCAGGTGCCGGTGTTCCTCACCGGCGGGCGGCCGGGTCGAACGGACCGGCTCGTCGGTGGCGTCCACGGCGTCGCCGAGCAGCGCGATCAGCCGGTACGCGGAGCGGCGGGCCGGGCCCTTGAGCATCGGCCCGGACGCGGGCACCTGCAAGGTGGCCACCGTCTCGGGCGACAGCCGCACCGGCTTGCCCCAGCGGATGGCGCGGGCGACGGCGTCCAGGACCGCCCCGGCGGCGGCCAGCAGATCGCGGGCCCGGTCGCGCTCGGGCCCCTCGGCGGGGGCGCCCAGCACGGGGTCGGCGATCGAGGCGAGCACCGGCCGGATGCGCTCGGCGACCCCGCGCGGACCGCCGAGCTGGCGGGGCCTGTTGCGGGCCTGACGGGGCGTGAGCTCGGCGGCCTCACGGGCGTCCATGAGCGGCTGCGGGTCGAAGCGGGCCATGGGGTCGTGGCGGAGTCTTCGCGCGTAGTCCGCCTCGGCGGCGAGCGCGTCGGCGAGCGCGTCGCGCTGGATGCCCCAGGGGCGGACGGGCAGCAGCACGATCAGCGCCGCCTGGACCAGCCCGCCGACGGCGATGAGCCCGGCGTGCTCCAGGGCGCCGAGCACGGACGTCGGCAGGGTGACCGTGACGAGCATGACGGCGATGGTCTGCGTGGCGACGAGCCCGGACACCGGCCCGACCGCCCACGCCATGCCGGCGAAGAGCGTCCACACCGCCAGCAGCGTGGCGAACAGGACGTGGTCGGCGGCGGCCATGTAGCCCAGGAACGTACTGATGCCGAGCCCCACCGCCACCGCGAGCGCCAGCACGGGCCGCGGCCGCCAGCTCCGCTGGAACGTCGCCAGGCCCGCGGCGAAGGCGCCGAACGCGGAGGAGACGGCGAGGGTGGGCGTGCCGAGCCAGAGCGTCAGCCCGACCACGATCGCGACCCCGGCCGCGCCGCGGAGGGCGACGACCGGGGTCAGCTTGGTGCGCTCCACGGTCAGACCGGTCCGTACGGTTTCTCTCAGGGCGCTGGACCAGGTCATGACCTGAGCTTACGTTTTGGCGGGTTCAGGTCCGTCGCCGCCCGCGCCCCGCGCTCACCGGTGGCTGGGGAAGCCCAGGTCGACGCCGCTTTCCGAGGGGTCGGGCCAGCGGGTCGTCACGACCTTGCCGCGGGTGTAGAAGTGCACGCCGTCGTTGCCGTAGATGTGCAGGTCACCGAAGAGGGAGTCCTTCCAGCCGCCGAAGGAGTGGTAGCCCACCGGCACCGGGATCGGGACGTTGACGCCCACCATCCCCGCGTGGACCTCCAGCTGGAAGCGGCGCGCCGCGCCGCCGTCGCGCGTGAAGATGGCGGTGCCGTTGCCCCAGGACGAGCCGTTGATGAGGGCGAGGCCCTCCTCGTAGGTGTCGGCGCGCAGCACGCACAGCACCGGGCCGAAGATCTCGTCGCGGTAGGCGTCCATGTCCGTGCCGACGTGGTCGAGGAGGGACAGGCCGATCCAGTGCCCGTTCTCGTGGCCCTCGACGGTGAAGCCCGTGCCGTCCAGGACGACCCGCGCGCCCTGTCCGGCGGCGCCCTCCACGTAGGAGGCGACCTTGTCGCGGTGGGCCTTGGTGATGAGCGGGCCCATCTCGGAGGCGGGGTCGTCGCCGGGGCCGATCTTGATCTTCCCGGCGCGGTCGACGATCTTCTCCACGAGCGCGTCGCCGGTGGCGCCGACCGCGACGACCGCGGAGATGGCCATGCAGCGCTCGCCGGCGGAGCCGTACGCGGCGGAGACGGCGGCGTCGGCGGCCGCGTCGAGGTCGGCGTCGGGCAGCACGAGCATGTGGTTCTTGGCGCCGCCGAGTGCCTGGACGCGCTTGCCGTTCGCGGTGGCCACGGTGTGGATGTGACGGGCGATCGGGGTGGAGCCGACGAAGGAGACGGCCGCGATGTCGGGGTGCTCCAGGATGCGGTCGACGGCCACCTTGTCGCCGTTGACGACATTGAGCACGCCGGCCGGCAGGCCCGCCTCGGCGGCCAGTTCCGCGAGCAGGAAGGCGGCCGAGGGGTCCTTCTCGCTGGGCTTGAGGACGAAGGTGTTGCCGCAGGCGACGGCGAGCGGGAACATCCACATCGGCACCATGGCCGGGAAGTTGAAGGGCGTGATGCCCGCGACGACGCCGAGGGGCTGCCGGATCGCCGCGACGTCGACACCGCTGGACACCTGGGACGACAGCTCGCCCTTGAGCTGCGTGGTGATCCCGCAGGCCAGCTCGACGATCTCCAGGCCGCGGGCGACCTCGCCGAGCGCGTCGGAGTGGACCTTGCCGTGCTCGGCGGTGATCAGCCGGGCGATCTCGTCGCGGTGGGCGTCCAGGAGCGCGCGGTAGCGGAAGAGGACGGCGGTGCGGGCGGCGAGCGAGGAGGTGCCCCAGGTGGCGTACGCCTCCTTCGCCGCCGCCACGGCGGCGTCGACCTCCTCGGCGGAGGCGAAGGCGACCCGGGTGGTCTCCTCCCCGGTCGCGGGGTCGGTGACCGGCCCGAACGTGCCGGAAGCGCCCTCGACGGCCTTGCCGCCGATCCAGTGGTGCACGGTCTTCATCTTCGGGGACCCTTCTGGCGGATGACTTGGCGGACGGGAGACGGACGGGCGGGAGGCCCTCACAGATATCGGCGCCGTCCGACCACGTGCCGTTCGTACTCCTCCCGGGCCCTGACCGCCGCGGGACGGGTCGCGGTCTGGGCGACAGGCACATCCCACCATGCCTGCGCAGGGGGCGCGCCCGGCACTGTGTCGGCCGTTTCGGTCTCCACATAGACACATGTGGGGCGGGTGGCGGCGCGTGCCTCGGCCAGCGCCTCCGCCAGTTCGCCGTTGGTCCGGGCGCGCAGCACCGACATCCCCAGGGAGGCGGCGTTGGCGGCGAGGTCGACCGGCAGCGGGTCGCCGGTGTACGTGCCGTCGGGGGCCCGGAAGCGGTAGGCCGTGCCGAAGCGCTCGCCGCCGACGGCGTCGGAGAGCCCGCCGATGGAGGCGTAGCCGTGGTTCTGGAGCAGCAGGAGCTTGATGGCGATCCCTTCCTGCACGGCCGTGACCAGCTCGGTCGGCATCATCAGATACGTGCCGTCGCCGACGAGCGCCCAGACGGGGCGGTCGGGGCTCGCCATCCGGACGCCGATCGCGGCGGGGATCTCGTAGCCCATGCAGGAGTAGCCGTATTCGAGGTGGTAGTCGCGGCGGCCCCGGGCGCGCCAGAGCTTGTGGAGGTCGCCGGGGAGCGAGCCGGCCGCGTTGACGATCACGTCCGAGGGGTCGACGACCCGGTCGAGGGCGCCGAGCACCTGGGCCTGGGTGGGGCGGGCGGCGCGGTCGGTCCAGGAGAAGGCGCGGGTGACGACCTGGTCCCAGGCGGCCCTGCCGCGGGCGTACTCCCGCTCGTACTCCGCGGGGACGCGGTGGCCGGACAGCGCCTCAAGCAGCGCCTCAAGACCGGCCCGCGCGTCGCCGACCAGGGGCAGGCCGGAGAGCTTGTGGGCGTCGAAGGAGGTGATGTTGAGGTTGACGAAGCGCACGCCGGGCGCGGCGAAGAGGGTCGAGGAGGCGGTGGTGAAGTCGCTGTAGCGGGTGCCGACGCCGATGACGAGGTCGGCGGTGCGGGCGAGTTCGTCGGCGACGGCGGTGCCGGTGTGGCCGAGGCCGCCCACGTCGCGGGCGTGGTGGTGGGGCAGCGAGCCCTTGCCCGCCTGGGTGCAGGCGACGGGGATGCCGGTGGCGTCGGCGAACACGGACAGCGCCTCGTAGGCGCCGCTGTGCGGGACGCCACCGCCCGCGATCAGCAGCGGGCGGCGGGCGGCCCGTACGGCCGCCACGGCCTCGGCGAGGGCGCCCGGGTCGGGCGCGGGGCGGCGCACGCGCCAGACGCGGTCGGCGAGGAACTCCTCCGGCCAGTCGTACGCCTCGGCCTGTACGTCCTGCGGCAGGGCGAGGGTGACGGCGCCGGTCTGTACGGGGTCGGCGAGCACCCGCACGGCTTCCAGGGCGGCCGGGATCAGCATCTCGGGGCGGGTGATCCGGTCGAAGTACCGCGAGACGGGCCGCAGGCAGTCGTTGACGGAGATGTCGCCCGCGCCCGGGTGTTCGAGCTGCTGGAGCACGGGGTCGGCGGGGCGGGTGGCGAAGGTGTCGCCGGGCAGCAGGAGGACGGGGATGTGGTTGATCGTGGCGAGGGCGGCGCCGGTGACGAGGTTGGTGGCGCCGGGGCCGATGGAGGTGGTGACGGCGTGGGCGGAGAGCCGGTCGCGGTGGCGGGCGTAGCCGACGGCGGCGTGCACCATGGCCTGTTCGTTGCGGCCCTGGTGGTAGGGCATGGCGTCGCCGGACTCCAGCAGCGCCTGGCCGATCCCGGCGACATTGCCGTGGCCGAAGATGCCCCAGCAGGCCGTGATCAGCCGCTGCCGTGTGCCGTCGCGCTCGGTGTACTGGTGGGCGAGGAATTCCACCAGGGCCTGGGCGACGGTCAGCCGCCGGGTGGGAACGGTCATCGGGCCTCTCCTGCGGTGTACAGCGGCAGCCGGGGGTCGACCGGCTGTCCGGGCCAGGTGGCGCGGATCCAGGCGTGGTCGGGGTGATCTCTGATGAGCCACTCCCGTTCCGCGCCGGGCCCGGCCATGACGTTGAGGTAGTACATGGTGTGGCCGGGGGCGGCGACGGACGGGCCGTGCCAGCCGTCGGGGATCAGCACGGCGTCGCCGGTGCGGACCTCCGCGAGCACGTCCGTGCCACCGCTCCGGGAGGGCGAGACCCGCTGGTAGCCCAGCCCGGCGTCGCCCTCGATCTCGAAGTAGTAGATCTCCTCCAGGCGGGACTCCTCGCCGGGGCGGTGCTCGTCGTGCTTGTGCGGCGGATAGGAGGACCAGTTGCCGCCGGGGGTGAGCACCTCGACGGCGATGAGCCGGTCGCACGCGAAGGCGTCTGCGGCGGCGAAGTTGTTGACCTGCCGCGAGCAGTTGCCGGTGCCGCGCAGCTCCACGGGGACGTCGGAGGCGGGGCCGTAACGCGCGGTCAGCCGGTTCGCGCAGCGCGCCCCGGCGAGCGCGAACCGGCCGCCCGCGCCGGAGCCGAGGGTCACCCGGGCGTCCCTCGGCACGTACGCGAAGTCGCTCACGCCCTCGAACACGCTCTTCCTGCCGTGCAGTTCGAAAGGCTCCCCGTCGACGGTGACCGTGCACCCTCCGGCCAGCGGCAGCACGATCCATTCGCTGTCACCCGCCGTGAAGGTGTGCGTGGAGCCGGGCGAGAGCGTGAGTACGCGCAGCGAGGAGTGGCTCCAGCCGGCCTGCTCGGGCCAGATGTCCAGGGCGTACGGGCCGTCGGCCGCACTGCCCGCCGGGAGGTGATGGGTGGCGAAGGTCATGAGCTCTCGTCTCTCCTGACGCCGTGTGGGCCACAAGCGTCACAGCAGTCGTACGGCCGTGTCGACGGCACCGGCCACATCCCCGTCGGCCGGATAGAGCAGGGAACGGCCGACGACGAGCCCCTTCACGGTGGGCAGCCGCAGGGCCGTGCGCCACTTCTCGTACGCGGCGTCGCCGCCCACGTCGCCACCGAGCAGCACGGTGGGGAGCGTGGTCGTCTCCAGCACCCGGCCCATGTCGGCGGGGTCGTCGGTGACGGGCACCTTGAGCCAGGTGTACGCGGAGGTCCCGGCGAGCCCCGAGGCGATGGCGATGGAGGTGGTGACGGCCTCGGCGCCCAGGTCGTTGTGGACCCGGCCGGCCACCCGCCGGGAGAGGAACGGTTCGACGAAGACGGGCAGTCGGCGGGCGGCCATGTCGTCGATGGCGCGGGCCGCGGAGTGCAGGGTCCGCAGCGAGCCGGGGTCGTCGTGGTCGATGCGCAGCAGGAGCTTGCCCGCGTCGAAGCCGAGCCCGGCCAGGTCCTCGGGGCGGTGCCCGGTGAACCGGTCGTCCATCTCGAACGCGGCACCCGCGAGCCCGCCGCGGTTCATGGACCCGATGACGACCTTGTCCTCCAGCGCGCCGAGCAGCAGCAGGTCGTCGAGGACGTCGGCGGAGCCGAGCACCCCGTCGACGCCGGGCCGGGACAGCGCGAGGCACAGCCGCTCCAGCAGCCCGGCCCTGTCGGCCATGGCGAACGGCCGGTCCCCGACGGCGAGTGCGCCGCGCGCGGGGTGGTCGGCGGCGATGATCATCAGCCGCCCGCTGTCCCCGACGAGCGGCCGCCGCACCCGCCGCGCAGCGGCTTCGGCGACGGCTTCGGGGTGCGCGGCCCTTACGTTGACCAGGTCGGCGATGTCGATTCTCACGATGACCTTCGGCTCGGCGGATGTTGCACGGCGGACGCCTGCGGCGGGCTTTTTCCCCAGCCCCGCCCCTTCCCGAAACTGGGGGCTCCGCCCCCAGACCCCCGGGGTGCGCGAATTCAGCCCGTCCGGCGTTTGAGGACGCGCCCGCAGGGCGCTCCCGCCGCAGGCGGCAAGACGGCCCGCAGCCGGGGGTCTGGGGCACGAGCCCCAGTTTCGGGAAGGGGCGGGGTAGGGGAACAAAACCCGCGGCTACCCGGAACCCAGCAACCCCTCGATCTCCGATCGCGTCGGCATCGCCGAAGAGCAGGACAGCCGCGAAGCGACAAGCGCCCCCGCAGCGTTCGCGTAACGCAACGACACCGCCAACGACAACCCGCTCAGCAACCCATCGCACAGCGCCCCGCCAAACGCATCACCCGCCCCCAACCCGTTCAGCACCTCGATCTCCACCGGCGGGACCTCCGCCGTCGTGCCGTCCCGGTGGACGGCGAGGACGCCCTTGGGTCCCTGCTTGACGACGGCCAGTTCGACGCCCGCGTCGAGGAGCGCCCAGGCCGCCGCGAGCGGCTCGCGCTCGCCCGTGGCGACCTCGCACTCGTCGGCGTTGCCGACGGCGACGGTGGCGTGGGCGAGGGCGGCCGCGTAGTACGGCCGGGCGGTGGCCATCGCGGCGGCACCCGTACGCCCGCCGTCGCCCGAGGCGCCGCCCTCGCCGCCCCAGAACAGCGGGCGCCAGTCGAGGTCGAGCACGGTGGTGCCCCGCTTGGCGCGGGCCGCGAGCGCGGCGAGCGTCGCGGAGCGGCTCGGCTCCTCGCACAGGCCGGTGCCGGTCACCCAGAAGATGCGGGCGGCGCGGATCGCGTCCAGGTCCAGTTCGGTGGTGTGGATCTCCAGGTCGGGCGCCTTGGGCCGACGGTAGAAGTAGAGCGGGAAGTCGTCCGGCGGGAAGATCTCGCAGAAGGTCAGGGGCGTGGGGTGGGCGGGCACGGGCGTCACCCACCGGTCGTCCACGCCGAAGTCGCGCAGCGCCCGGCGGACGTAGTCGCCGAAGGGGTCGGCGCCGGTGCGGCTGATCAGCGCGGTGCGGCGGCCGAGCCGGGCGGCGGCGACCGCGACATTGGCCGGCGAGCCGCCGAGGAACTTGCCGAAGGTCTCGACCTCCGCCAGCGGCACGCCGGGCTGCAAGGGATAGAGGTCCACCCCGACCCGGCCCATGGTGATCAGGTCGTACGGTCCCGTCTCGCTCATGGGTCAGGTCTAGCCGGGCCCCCGCGACCATGTCAAGGAATTGTCCTTACATATTGACGTACTCGGGGCGGACTTGACGTGACGTCCGAATGTCCGGACGTAACCTTGACACCCCCTCCGCCCGGCGGGGAAGCTACGGGGAGCCCCCGCCCCTCGCCCGAGGCGACCCGAGGAGAGCCGCAATGCCCCCCAGCCCCGCTCCTTCGCCCGCGTCCCGCATCCGGGTGGGTTCCGCCCCGGACTCCTGGGGCGTGTGGTTCGCCGACGACCCGGCCCAGGTCCCCTGGCAGCGCTTCCTGGACGAGGTCGCCGACGCGGGCTACGCCTGGATCGAGCTGGGGCCGTACGGCTACCTCCCCACCGACCCCGGCCGGCTGCGCGACGAGACCGGGCGGCGCGGCCTCTCCGTCTCCGCGGGCACGGTCTTCACCGCCCTGCACCGCGGCCCCTCCGTCTGGGATGCGACCTGGGAGCACGTGTCCGCGGTCGCCGGGCTGACCCGGGCGACGGGCGCGCGGCACCTGGTCGTCATCCCGTCCTTCTGGCGCGACGACCGGACCGCGGAGCAGATCGAGAGCCCCGAGCTGACGGCCGGGCAGTGGCAGCACCTGGCCACGGGCACGGAGCGGCTGGCCCGCGAGGTCCGCGACCGCTACGGCCTGGAGGTCGTCGTCCACCCGCACGCCGACACCCACATCGACACCGAGGCGCACGTCGAGCGGTTCCTCGACGCGACGGACCCCGCGCTGGTCAACCTGTGCCTGGACACCGGGCATTACGCGTACTGCGGCGGCGACAGCGTCAAGCTCATCGAGACCTACGGCGAGCGGATCGGCTATCTCCACCTCAAGCAGGTCGACCCGGCGGTCCTGGCGGAGGTGGTCGCGAAGGGCACCCCGTTCGGGCCCGCCGTGCGGCAGGGCGTGATGTGCGAACCGCCGCGCGGCGTACCGGCGCTGGAGCCCGTGCTCGCGGCCGCCGCGAAGCTGGACGCCGACCTGTTCGCCATCGTGGAACAGGACATGTACCCCTGTCCGCCGGACCGCCCGCTGCCCATCGCCCGGCGCACCCGGCGCTATCTGCGGGGCTGCGGCGTCTGACGGCTTTTTTCCCCCATGTACGGAACGAGGAGGCACCCACCATGACGCAGCAAGGCACGCTCGGCGTCGCCGTCATCGGCACGGGACGGATGGGCGCCGACCACGTCCGGCGGCTCGACCGGGTCATCAGCGGGGCGCGGGTCGCGGCGGTCGTCGACATCGACGGCGACCGCGCCAAGCGCGCCGCGGGCGGCATCGACGGCTGTACGGCCTACACCGACGCGGCCGCCGCCCTGTCCGCCCCCGACGTGGACGCCGTGCTCATCGCCTCCCCCGCCCCCGCGCACGAGGCCACGCTGCTGGAGGCGTTCGCGCGCGATCTGCCCGTGCTGTGCGAGAAGCCGCTCACGCCCGACGCCGCGTCCGCACTGCGCGTGGTGGAGGCCGAGGCCCGGCTCGGCCACCGGCGCGTCCAGGTGGGCTTCATGCGGCGGTACGACCCGGAGTACCTGCGCCTCAAGGCGCTGCTGGACGGCGGCGGCATCGGGCGCCCGCTGATGCTGCACTGCCGGCACCGCAACGCGGCCACACCGCCCGGCTTCACCGAGCAGATGATGATCAACGACTCGGTGGTCCACGAGATCGATGCCACGCGCTGGCTACTCGGCCAGGAGATCGCCGCCGTCACCGTCCTCAAACCGGCCCGCTCGTCCGCCGCGCCCGAAGGCCTCGGCGACCCTCAGCTCGTCCTCCTGGAGACCTCCGGCGGCGCCCTCGCGGACGTCGAGATCTTCGTCAACTGCGGCTTCGGCTACCAGGTCCAGTGCGAGGCCGTCGGCGAGCGCGGCAGCGCGCGCATCGGCGACGCGCACGGCCTGCTCGTGAACACGGCCGGCCGCTGGGGCGGCGAGATCCCCCAGGACTTCGTCGAACGCTTCCGCACCGCGTACGACGAACAGGTCCAACGCTGGGTGACCGCCACCCGCGAGGGCCGCACGGAGGGCCCGACCGCGTGGGACGGCTACGCGGCGGCAGCCGCCTGCGAAGCGGGCACCCGGGCCCAGGCGTCGGGTGCCCGCGAGCGAGTGATGTTGGCGGAGCGTCCACGACTGTACGGCTGAGAGCGCGGGCCCGTTGCCGCCTGCGGCGGAGCGCCCTGCGGGCGCGTCCTCAAACGCCGGACGGGCTGGATTTCGCGGACCGTAGCCCGGAATTCAGCCCGTCCGGCGTTTGAGGACAGCGCGCGAAGCGTGCTTCGGGGTCTGGGGCGGAGCCCCCCACGCGGCGGAGCCGCAAATTGACACAGCCGGGAAGGGGCGGGGCTGGGGAAAAGAAACGGAGCTGCACCATGAGGGTCGGACTCATCGGCGCGGGACGCATCGGCTCGTTCCACGCCTCCGTACTCGCCACCGCCGACGACGTCGAAGCACTCTTCATCGCCGACGCCGACGAACAGCGCGCAACCACCCTCGCCGCACGCCTCAACGCCGGAACCACCACCGTCGACACCCTCCTCCGCACCGTCGACGCCCTCGTCATCACCACCCCCACCTCGACCCACGCCGACCTCGTCACCCGCGCCGCCCGCGCCGGGCTGCCCGCGTTCTGCGAGAAGCCCGTCGCCCTCGATCCCCGGCGCACGCGGCAGGCGCTGAGTGCCGTCGAGGAGGCGGGGACGCTGTTGCAGCTCGGCTTCCAGCGGCGCTTCGACCCCGGGTTCCGCGCTGCGCGCGACGCGTTGCGGTCGGGGCGGCTGGGGCGGGTGCACACCATCCGGGCCGTCACCTCGGACGCCGCTCCCCCGCCCGCGGACTTCCTGCCGCTCTCCGGCGGGCTGATCCGCGACTGCCTGATCCACGACTTCGACACCGTGCGGTGGCTGACGGGACGTGAGGTGACGGAGGTCTACGCACGGGGCTCGGCCGGCGGCGCGGCGTTCTTCCGGGAGGCGGGCGACGTGGACACCGCCGCCGCCCTGCTCACCCTGGACGACGGCACACTCGTCACCGCGACCGCCACCCGCTACAACGGCGCGGGGCACGACGTACGGATGGAGCTGTCCGGTGAGCGCGACCAGTGGGTGGTGGGACTCGGCGACCGTACGCCCACGACGTCGGCCGAACCGGGCGGGCCCGGCGCGCCGGAGCGGCCCTGGGCGGACTTCCTGGAGCGGTTCGACACCGCGTACCGCGCCGAGTTGGCTCATTTCCTGCGGGCGGCGCGCGGCGAGGCGCCCAACCTCTGCTCCGGGCAGGAGGGGCTGGCGGCGCAGCTGATCGCCGAGGCGTGCGAGCTGTCGCGCCGGGAGAACCGCCCCGTCAGGCTGTGACCGCCGACCGCCCACCGGCGTGAGAGGTCACACCGTCACGACCGTCACGCTTTCGCAGAGCTTAGGTCACAGACCCCCAACAACCCCTCGCCGTCGCTCACTCCGCGTCGTTCACCGGGCACAGGCTCAGTGATCAAGAAGGCCGCGCCGCGGCTTCCCCGACGGATCCCCCTCCGTCGCCGCGGCGCAGCGGAGAGGCGCGAGAGATGACCGACCGTCGACTCTGGTCCTACAAAGAGATCGCGGCGCACATCGGCGTACAGACCGATACCGTCCGGACCTACCGCAAGCACGGCATGCTCCCCGCACCCGACCTGGTCGAGGAGAGCAAGCCCTACTGGTTCGCGGACACCATCCGCGACTGGGTGGCCGCCCGCCCCGGCAACCGCTCCCGGCGTGAGGCCAAGGACTGACACACCGCCCTCCCAGGGGCCCCGGGCCGGACTTCCGGCCCGGGGCCCCTTATGCGTGCGCGCCCCCGCGGGACCGGCGGAACCCCCGGCGAGGAATACCCCCAGGGGGTAAGCTGTTGGTGCTGTTGTCCGACGACGCACGACCTCACCGAGGGGAACCACCATGAGCGACTCCACCACCGTCTACCAGGTGACCGGCATGACCTGCGGGCACTGCGAGTCCGCGGTCACCGAAGAGATCTCCGCCCTCGCCGGGGTCACCTCGGTGAAGGCCGTCGCCGCAACCGGCCGGGTCACCGTGACCGCCGCCGCCCCGCTGGACGACGAGGCGATCCGCGCCGCCGTCGACGAGGCGGGCTACGAGCTCACGGGCCGCGCCTGACCCGTACGCCCCACCCGTTCCGCCCCCTCCCCACCGGGAACCCGCGATGACCGGCACGGCCCCCACCCCCGAGACACCCGCTCCCACCGAGGTCGAACTCGCCGTCGGCGGAATGACCTGCGCGTCGTGCGCCGCCCGGGTGGAGCGCAGGCTCAACCGGATGGACGGCGTCCGGGCGACCGTCAACTTCGCCACGGAGAAGGCCCGCGTCGCCCTCGGCGAAGGGGTGACGGTGGCGGACGTCATCGCCGAGGTGGAGCGGACGGGGTATACGGCCGAGCCGCCCCGGGCTCCCGGGCCCGAGGCGGCCACGGCGGCGGAGGGCGAGGACGGCGGGGAGGCGGGGGCGCTCCGGCAGCGGCTGGCCGTCTCGGCCGTGCTGTCCGTGCCGGTCGTGCTGATGTCGATGGTCCCCGCGCTCCAGTTCGACAACTGGCAGTGGCTGTCGCTGGCGCTCGCCGCCCCCGTTGTGATCTGGGGCGCGCTCCCCTTCCACCGGGCCGCGTGGACCAACGCCCGGCACGGCGCGGCGAGCATGGACACCCTGGTCTCGATCGGCACGCTGGCCGCGTTCGGCTGGTCGCTGTGGGCGCTGTTCCTCGGCACGGCCGGGATGCCGCACATGCGGCACGCGTTCTCGCTCACCGTGTCCCGTACGGACGGGTCGTCGACGATCTATCTGGAGGCGGCGGCCGGGGTGACGACGTTCCTCCTCGCCGGGCGCTGGCTGGAGGCGCGGTCCAAGCGGAAGGCGGGGGCCGCGCTGCGGGCGCTGCTGGAGCTGGGCGCCAAGGACGTGGCCGTCCTGCGGAACGGCCGCGAGGAGCGGGTCCCGGTGTCCCGCCTGGCGGTCGGCGACCGCTTCGTCGTACGGCCCGGGGAGAAGGTCGCGACGGACGGCACGGTGGTCGAGGGCGCGTCCGCCGTGGACGCCTCGATGCTGACGGGCGAGTCGGCGCCGGTGGACGTGAACGTGGGTGACACGGTCGCGGGCGCGACCGTCAACACCGCCGGACGGCTGGTCGTGGAGGCCACGCGGGTCGGCGCGGACACCCAGCTCGCCCGGATGGCCCGGCTGGTGGAGGACGCGCAGAGCGGCAAGGCCGAGGTGCAGCGCCTCGCCGACCGCGTCTCCGGCGTCTTCGTGCCGGTGGTCCTGCTGATCGCGCTCGGGACGCTGACCGGCTGGCTGCTGGCGACCGGCGACACCACGGCCGCGTTCACCGCCGCCGTGGCCGTTCTGATCATCGCCTGCCCGTGCGCCCTGGGCCTCGCCACACCGACCGCGCTCATGGTCGGCACGGGCCGGGGCGCCCAGCTCGGCATCCTGATCAAGGGGCCGGAGGTGCTGGAGTCGACCCGGCGGGTGGACACGGTCGTGCTGGACAAGACGGGCACGGTGACCACCGGCCGGATGGGTCTGCGCGACGTCGTCACCGCGCCGGGCACGGACGAGCGCGACCTGCTGCGCCGCGCCGGCGCGCTGGAGCACTTCTCCGAGCACCCGGTGGCGCGGGCCGTCGCCGCCGGGGCCGAGGAGCGGACCGGTGGGCTGCCGCCCGCCGAGCACTTCGAGAGCGTGGCCGGGCTGGGCGTCCGGGGCCTGGTCGAGGGGCACGAGGTGCTGGTGGGCCGGGAGTCGCTGCTCTTCGAGGCGGGGATCGAGCTGCCCGCGCGGCTCGCGGACGCGCTGGCCGCGGCGCGGGCCGAGGGCCGCACCGCCGTGGCGGTGGCCTGGGACAAGGAGGCGCGGGGCGTCCTCTCCGTCGCCGACACGGTCAAGGCGACCAGCGCGCGGGCGGTGGCCGAGCTGCGGGCCCTGGGGCTGCGCCCGGTGCTGCTGACCGGCGACAGCGCCGCGGTGGCCGGATCCGTCGCCCGCGCGGTGGGCATCGACGAGGTGATCGCCGAGGTGCTGCCGCAGGACAAGGTCGCCGTCGTCCGGCGGCTGCAGGGCGAGGGCCGTACGGTCGCGATGGTCGGCGACGGGGTCAACGACGCCGCCGCCCTGGCCACGGCCGATCTGGGGCTGGCCATGGGGACCGGCACGGACGCGGCCATGGAGGCGGGCGACCTCACGCTCGTCCGGGGCGACCTGCGCGTCGCGGCGGACGCGATCCGGCTGGCCCGGCGAACGCTCGCGACCATCAAGGGCAATCTCTTCTGGGCGTTCGGCTACAACGTGGCGGCGCTGCCGCTGGCCGCGGCGGGGCTGCTCAACCCGATGATCGCGGGGGCGGCGATGGCCTTCTCGTCCGTGTTCGTCGTGACCAACAGCCTGCGGCTGCGCTCTTTCCACTGAGCCCCGGGCCGCCCGGAGCCGCCCGGACCCGGATTCACGTAATCCATATAAGCGACACAACACCCACACATTCGACCCCTTGCCCTTTTACGTCCAGTTATGGCAGGAGACCTAGATCACAGCCTTTTCCAGGTAACCATTGCGGGGGGTCGCGGGTCTAACCAGGCAGTGCTGGATCGTCTTGGGGGACGGTACCGGCCACGCGTGGCCGGGGCACGTACACCGGGGAGCTTTGAGCGGCCCTCCCGTTCGTACGGGTCCCGGCAGATCGCGTCGGCTCCGCGCACCGCGACTCCCGGCCGGATCCCGTGGGGGGAATCCGTACCGGGGAACGGAAAGCGCCCCGCTCCGACCCGTGGGGGGATCGGTAGCGGGGCGCTTTTCTCTGCCCGTTTTTTCGCGGTCCGTCTTTCCCGGCCCGCGACGCTCAGCCCACGAGGGGCCCTGCGGACGTCAGCTGCGGTCGAGCGGCAGGTCGCGCTCCACCACGCCGGTGTAGATCTGGCGCGGGCGGCCGATGCGGGAGCCGGGCTCCTTGATCATCTCGTGCCACTGGGCGATCCAGCCGGGGAGGCGGCCGAGCGCGAAGAGCACGGTGAACATCTCGGTCGGGAAACCCATGGCCCGGTAGATCAGACCGGTGTAGAAGTCCACGTTGGGGTAGAGGTTGCGCGAGACGAAGTAGTCGTCGGAGAGCGCGTGCTCCTCCAGCTTGAGCGCGATGTCCAGCAGCTCGTCGGACTTGCCGAGCGCCGAGAGGACATCGTGGGCCGCCGCCTTGATGATCTTCGCCCGGGGGTCGAAGCTCTTGTAGACGCGGTGGCCGAAGCCCATCAGGCGGACGCCGTCCTCCTTGTTCTTCACCTTGCGGATGAAGGAGTCGACGTCGCCGCCGTTGGCCTGGATGCCTTCCAGCATCTCCAGGACCGACTGGTTGGCGCCACCGTGCAGCGGGCCCCACAGAGCGCTGATGCCGGCGGAGATCGAGGCGAACATGTTCGCCTGCGAGGAGCCGACCAGGCGCACGGTGGAGGTCGAACAGTTCTGCTCGTGGTCCGCGTGCAGGATCAGCAGCTTCTCGAGCGCCGAGACGACGACCGGGTCGAGGTCGTACTCCTGGGCCGGCACCGAGAACGTCATCCGCAGGAAGTTCTCGACGTAGCCGAGGTCGTTGCGCGGGTAGACGAACGGGTGGCCGATCGACTTCTTGTAGGCGTACGCGGCGATCGTCGGCAGCTTGGCCAGCAGACGGATCGTCGAGAGGTGGCGCTGCTTCTCGTCGAACGGGTTGTGGCTGTCCTGGTAGAAGGTGGACAGCGCGCTGACCACGGACGACAGCATGGCCATCGGGTGGGCGTCACGCGGGAAGCCGTCGAAGAAGCGCTTGACGTCCTCGTGCAGCAGCGTGTGCTGGGTGATCTCACCCTTGAAGGTGGCGAGCTCGTCGGCGGACGGCAGCTCGCCGTTGATCAGCAGGAACGCCGTCTCCAGGAACGTGCTGCGCTCGGCGACCTGCTCGATCGGGTAACCGCGGTAGCGGAGGATGCCCTGCTCGCCATCGAGGTAGGTGATAGCGGACTTGTACGCGGCGGTGTTGCCGTAACCGGAGTCCAGGGTCACCAGCCCGGTCTCGGCGCGGAGCTTGCCGATGTCGAAGCCCTTGTCGCCGACGGTGCTGTCGACCACCGGGTAGGTGTATTCGCCGTCCCCGTACCGCAGTACTACAGAGTTGTCGCTCACGTCATCCCTCACCGACGTTGTGCCTCTTCTTCGAGGTGCCCTGACTACCCCTACCTTCCCCCATTTGGACGATGCACGTGCACTCGGGGTCGGCCATAGGGCCTAAAGACGGCACTCAGTGCCGCCCAGCCTGGCCATACTGCCCCGTTCGCCCCGGTTGGTAAACCGTCTGGGGACGAATGCCATGTGCGTCACTCCCTCAGGCGCCCCTCCCCAGCCGGTGATCCAGGGCCGTACATCTGCGGCCTGCGGAAACGGTGCGCACGGCCTGGCCGAGGGCCTTGCGGGAGCCCACCAGGACCACCAGGCGCTTTGCCCGGGTCACGGCGGTATAGAGGAGATTGCGCTGGAGCATCATCCAGGCGCCGGTGGTGACGGGGATCACCACCGCCGGATACTCGCTGCCCTGCGAGCGATGGATGGTCACCGCGTAGGCGTGGGCGAGTTCGTCGAGTTCGTCGAAGTCGTAGCCGACCTCCTCGTCCTCGTCGGTGCGCACGGTGAGGCGCTGCTCGACCTCGTCCAGGGCGGTGACCACGCCCACCGTGCCGTTGAAGACGCCGTTCTCCCCCTTCTCGTAGTTGTTGCGGATCTGGGTGACCTTGTCGCCGACGCGGAAGACCCGGCCGCCGAATCGGCGCTCCGCGAGGCCGGGGCGGGCGGGCGTGATCGCCTGCTGGAGCAGTGCGTTGAGGTTCCCGGCGCCGGCCGGGCCGCGGTGCATGGGGGCCAGCACCTGGATGTCGCGGCGGGGGTCGAGGCCGAACTTCGCAGGGATGCGCCTGGCCGCCACCTCCACGGTGAGCCGGCCCGCCTCCTCGGTGTCCTCCTCGGGGAAGAGGAAGAAGTCGGCCAGACCCTGAGTGATGGGCGGCACACCGGAGTTGATGCGGTGGGCGTTGGTGACCACGCCGGACTGCTGCGCCTGCCGGAAGATGCGGGTGAGCCGCACGGCGGGGACGGGGCTGCCGGGCGCGAGGAGGTCGCGGAGCACCTCCCCTGCACCCACGGACGGCAGCTGGTCGACGTCGCCGACGAGCAGCAGGTGGGCGCCCGGGGCCACGGCCTTGACGAGCTTGTTGGCCAGCAGCAGATCGAGCATGGACGCCTCGTCGACCACCACCAGATCGGCGTCCAGCGGGCGGTCCTTGTCGTACACGGCGTCGCCGCCGGGCTTGAGCTCCAGGAGGCGGTGCACGGTGGACGCCTCGGCGCCGGTGAGCTCGGAGAGCCGCTTGGCGGCCCGCCCGGTGGGGGCGGCGAGCACGACCTTGGCCTTCTTGGCGCGGGCCAGCTCGACCACCGAGCGGACGGTGAAGGACTTGCCGCAGCCCGGCCCGCCGGTGAGGACTGCGACCTTGCTGGAGAGCGCGAGCCGGACCGCCTGCTGCTGCTCGGGGGCCAGCTCCGCGCCCGTGCGGTCCGCGAGCCAGGCCAGCGCCTTGTCCCACTCGACGGTCCGGAAGGCGGCCAGCCGGTCGTCCTCGGTCCGCAGCAGCCGCGTCAGTTGGGCGGCGAGGGAGAGCTCGGCGCGGTGGAAGGGGATGAGGTAGACGGCGGTGACGGGCTCGCCGTCGGGGCCGGGGACGCTCTCGCGGACCACGCCCTCCTCGTCGCCGGCGAGCTCGGCGAGGCAGTCGATGACGAGCCCGGTGTCGACCTGGAGGAGCTTGACGGCGTCGGCGATCAGCTTCTCCTCGGGGAGGTAGCAGTGCCCCTGGTCGGTGGACTGCGAAAGGGCGTACTGCAGACCGGCCTTGACGCGCTCGGGGCTGTCGTGCGGGATGCCGACGGCCTGGGCGATGCGGTCGGCGGTCAGGAAGCCGATGCCCCAGACGTCGGCGGCCAGCCGGTAGGGCTGATGGCGGGTCACGGAGATGGAGGCGTCGCCGTATTTCTTGTAGATCCGCACGGCGATGGAGGTGGAGACGCCGACGCCCTGGAGGAAGACCATGACCTCCTTGATGGCCTTCTGCTCCTCCCAGGCGGCGCCGATCATCTTCGTCCGCTTGGGGCCGAGGCCGGGCACCTCGATCAGCCTCTTGGGGTCCTTCTCGATGACGTCCAGGGTGTCGGTGCCGAAGTGCTCGGTGATGCGGTCCGCGATGCGCGGGCCGATGCCCTTGATGAGGCCGGAGCCCAGATAGCGGCGGATGCCCTGGATCGTGGCGGGGAGCAGCGTCGTGTAGTTCTCGACGGTGAACTGGCGGCCGTACTGCGGGTGGGAGCCCCAGCGGCCCTCCATCCGCAGCGACTCCCCCGGCTGCGCGCCGAGCAGGGAGCCGACGACCGTGAGGAGATCGCCGCTGCCGCGGCCGGTGTCGACGCGGGCGACCGTATAGCCGCTCTCCTCATTGGCGTAGGTGATCCGCTCCAGGACCCCTTCGACCACTGCCATGTTCACCATGACCCGACGGTACCGCCGGGGTACGACAGGCGTTCGGGGCTGTGGATAACTCCCCCGAGGCCCACGGGACAAGCCGAGGGGCCCGGTCCGACGACCGGGCCCCTCGGGCACCCCCCTGAAACCGGCTTCCTCTGAAATCCCCCCGGATCCCTCCCCAGGAAGCCCGATGCAAGTTACGACCCACTGGACCGCGAAAGGGTTGCACCGCCTTCAAGGAGTTATCGTTCCGTTACCCGAACCGGGAACGATCACTTACCCGTTACCGCGGGTATCCCCAGCACATACCGCTCGTAACGATCCAGCACCTCCGCCAGCACCGCCGCGCCGTCCCGCGCCCACAGCCCCGGCTGGAAGATCTCCACCTCCTCCGGCCCCCGGTATCCGGCGGCCCCGGCCCGCTCGTGGAACCACCGCAGATCCACGCATCCGTCCCCCAGTTGCCCCCGCCCCAGCAGCACGCCTTCCGGCAGCGGGGTGACCCAGTCGGCGAGCTGGAAGGCCGCGATCCGGCCGCCCTCCCCGGCCCGTACGAGCTGTCCGGCCACGGTGTCGTCCCACCACAGGTGGTAGGTGTCGACCACCACGCCCACCTGGTCGGCCGGGAAGCGCTCGGCCAGGTCGAGGGCCTGACGCAGGGTCGACACGACGCAGCGGTCGGAGGCGTACATCGGGTGCAGCGGCTCGATCGCGAGCCGGACCCCGCACCCGGCCGCGTACGGCCCGAGCTCCGCCAGTGCGTCGGCGACCCGCTCGCGCGCGCCCGGCAGGTCCCGGGAGCCCGGCGGCAGGCCGCCCGCGACCAGGACGAGCGTGCCGGTGCCCAGCGTGGCCGCCTCCTCGACGGCCGCCCGGTTGTCGGCCAGCGCCGCCGCCCGGCCGGCGGGGTCTGCGGCGGTCAGGAAGCCGCCCCGGCACAGGCTGCTGACGGTCAGTCCTGCGTCCCGCACCAGGCGGGCGGCGGCCTCGGCCCCGTACTCCCGCACGGGCCCGCGCCACAGCCCCACCCGGCGCACCCCGGCCGCCGCGCAGCCCGCCGCGAGCTCGGGCAGGGACCACTGCCGCACGGTCTGCTGGTTGAGACTGAACCGCGCGGGGGCCGTCACGGCCCCGCCCCGTGCAGCGCCAGCAGCCGCGCCATCCGGTCCTCCGCGAGATCCGGGTCGGGGAACAGGCCCAGCTCGTCGGCCAGTTCGTAGGCGCGCGCCAGGTGCGGCAGGGAGCGCGCGGCGTGCAGGCCGCCGGCCATCGTGAAGTGCTCCTGGTGGCCCGCGAGCCAGGCCAGCAGGACGACACCGGTCTTGTACGCGCGCGTGGGCGGTTCGAAGAGGTGCCGGGACAGCGCGACGGCCGGGTCCAGCCGCTCCCGGAAGCCCTGCCGGTCACCGGAGTCGAGCCGCCGCGCGGCGTCCACGGCGAGCGGCCCCAGCGGGTCGAACACCCCGAGGAGCGCGTCGCTGTGGCCCTGCGCGTCCCCCTCGATCAGCTCGGGATAGTGCAGGTCGTCCCCCGTGAAGCAGCGCACCCCGGCGGGCAGCCGCCTGCGCAGGGCGCGTTCGCGCCCCGCGTCCAGCAGGGACACCTTCACGCCGTCGACCTTCTCCCGGTGGGCGTGGACGATGTCGAGGAGCGTCCGCGCCGCGCCGTCCAGGTCGTCGTCGCCCCAGTAGCCCTCCAGGGCGGGGTCGAAGACCGGGCCGAGCCAGTGCAGGATCACGGGCCCCGACGTCTGGCTCAGGAGGCGCCCGTACGTCTCCCGGTAGTCGTCCGGTCCGGTGGCGACGGCCGCGAGGGCGCGGGAGGCCAGGACGACGGCCTGGGCGCCGTGCGCCTCCACCACGTCCAGCTGCTCCTCGTAGGCCGCCGTGACGTCCTCCAGCGTGCCGTACGGGGGCGTGAGCTGGTCGGTGCCCGCCCCGCAGACGATCCGGCCGCCCACGGCGCGCGCCTCGGCGGCGGAGCGCCGTATCAGCTCGGCCGCCCGTGGCCAGTCCAGGCCCGCGCCGCGCTGGGCGGTGTCCATGGCCTCGGCGACGGCGAGCCCGTGCGCCCACAGGTGGCGGCGGAAGGCGAGGGTGGCGTCCCAGTCGAGGTCGGCGGGGCCGTAGGGCGTGGTGTCGCCGTACGGGTCGGCGACGATGTGGGCGGCGGCGAAGAGCATGCGGGAAGCGGGCGGTCCGCTCCCCGCCACGAGCTCCAGCGGCCGCTTCCGGGGTGCGTACGGGCGCAGGGCGCCGCGGGCGTCGGGCAGCCGGATCACGGTGCGCCCCCGGCGATGCCGAGGCTCCGTCTGCGGCCGTCCCGGGCGGAGTCCCGGGCCAGCAGCCCCAGCCGTACGCCGCGCGCGCCCGCGTCCAGGCCGAAGTGCCAGGGCTCGTCCAGGGCGACATGGCGCAGGAAGAGCTCCCACTGCGCCTTGAAGGCGTTGCCGCCCTCCCCGGATTCCCCGTTGTCCGGGACCTCCTGCCACTGGGCGCGGAAGTCCTCGGTCACCGGGACGTCGGGGTTCCACACGGGCCGCGGGGTGGCGGAGCGGTGCTGCGCGCGGCAGTTCCGCAGGCCCGCGACGGCCGAGCCCTCGGTGCCGTCGACCTGGAACTCCAGCAGTTCGCCACGGTGCACCCGCACCGCCCAGGAGGAGTTGAGCTGGGCGACGATCCCGCCCTCCAGCTCCATGATCGCGTAGACGGCGTCGTCGGCGGCCGCCTCGTACGGCACGCCGTGCTCGTCCCAGCGGCGCGGGATGTGCGTCGCCAGGTGCGCCTGTACGGACCTGATGGGGCCGAACAGCTCGCGCAGGACGTACTCCCAGTGCGGGAACATGTCGGCGGTGATGCCCGCGTCCGGGTCGCGGTAGTTCCAGGAGGGCCGCTGGGCGGGCTGCCAGTCGCCCTCGAAGACCCAGTAGCCGAACTCCCCGCGGACGGACAGCACCCGGCCGAAGAAGCCGCCGTCGAGCAGCCGCTTCAGCTTGCGGATGCCCGGGAGGAACAGCTTGTCCTGGACGACGCCGTGCTTGACGCCCGCGGCGACGGCCCGTCGGTGGAGGACGAGGGCGCCGCCGTGGTCGAGGGCGGTGGGCTTCTCGCAGTAGACGTGCTTGCCCGCGTCGATGGCCTTGTGCAGGGCGGCCTCCCGCTCGCGGGTGGCCTGCGCGTCGAAGTAGATGTCGATCGCCGGGTCGCCGAGGACGGTGTCGAGGTCGGTGGTCCACGCGTCCAGTCCGTAGCGCCCGGCGAGTGCTCTGAGCTTGTGTTCGCTGCGTCCGACGAGGACGGGCTGCGGCCACAGCCGGGTGCCGTCGCCGACGTCGATGCCGCCCTGCTCGCGCAGCGCGAGGATCGAGCGGACGAGGTGCTGGTGGTGTCCCATGCGTCCGGTGACACCGTTCATGGCTATCCGTAAGGCTCTGGTGTCCGTTCCGGTCACCCCCTTCTGCCGTACGGGAAGCATTTCCCGGACGCCGCCGGGGAACCCGGTCCCCATGAAACTCGCCTTTTCCACTCTCGGAGTGCCCGGTATGCCCCTCCCGGAGGTGGCCCGCCTCGCCCACGCGCACGGCTATGACGGCGTCGAGCTACGGGCCCACCCCGAAGAGCCCCTGCACCCCGGGACGGGGCCGCGGGAGCGGGCCGGTGCGGTGGCCGCGTTCGCGGCGGCGGGGGTGGAGATCCTGGGCGTCGCCGGGTACGTCCGGGTGGCCTCCCCGGAGCCGGACGAAGCGGTGTTCGACGCTCTGAACGGGCTGATCCGGCTGGCGGCCGACGTCGGCGCGCGCTACGCCCGCGTGTTCCCCGGCGGCGCGGACCGCCCCGCCGCCGAGGCGGACGCGGACGCCGCGCGCCGGCTCGGCGCGGTGGCGCCGCTCGCGGCGGACCTGGGCGTCCACGTCCTCCTGGAGACCCACGACTCCCACCGCCGGGCCCGGGACGTCGCGCGCGTCCTGGGCCCCGTGGGCCACCCCAACGTCGGCGCACTCTGGGACGTCCTCCACACCTGGCTGGGCGGCGAGACCCCGGCCGTCAGCTTCCCCGCCCTCGCCCCGCACCTGGGCTACGTCCAGCTCAAGGACGTCGCCTCCCCCGACGACACGGCCCCGCTGCCGCTGGGCACGGGCGTGCTGCCGCTGGGCGGCTGCGTGGACGTCCTCGGCCGGGCGGGCTGGGACGGGTGGCTGTGCTGGGAGTACGAGCGCCGGTGGCACCCGGAGGCGGCCGACTTCGCGCAGCTGATGGGCCCGGGGCGGGCGTACGTGGAGGGCCTACTGTCGGGTGCGGCGCCGTGACCTCCGACCGGCCACTCGGCCGGAGCCGGTCACCGCGCGAACCGTATGATCAGCCCTGGCGAGAGGGCTGCACATGGCGGTGGAGGACACCAAGGAACGGCTGATCGACGCGGCGGGCACCGTACTGAGGACGCAGGGCTACGGCAGGTCCAGCGCGCGGACGATCGCCAAGGAGGCCGGGGTCAACTCGGCTCTGGTCTTCTATCACTTCGGCGGTGTCGACCCGCTGCTGTTCGCCGCGCTCGACCGGTCGTCCGCCGAGCGGATGGCCGTGCTCTCGGACGCCGTCACCGGCTGCCGCACCCTCGAGGACCTCGTGGAGGCGGGCACCCGCGTCTACCGGCACGACATCGACGCCGGGCACCTGACCCTCTTCTCCGAGCTCGTCGCCGCCGCCGTCGCCAAGCCGGAGCTGCGGGACGAGATCAAGGTGCGGGCGGAGCCGTGGATAGCCTTCGTCGAGGAGACGCTGGAGCGCGTCATCGGGGGCACCCCGCTGGCCCGGCTGACCCCGCCGCGCGACCTGGCCAACGCGGCGATCACGTTCTATCTGGGGGTCAACCTCTTCACCGTGCTGGACTCCGACCGCTCGCGCACGGAGTCGGTGTTCGCGATGGCCCGGCGGCTCGCCCCCCGCGCGCGGCTGCTCACCCGGCGGCTGCCGGCCCGGCTCGGCACCAAGCGGCGCGCGCTCGGCTAACGCGCGCCCCGCACGGAACCGCCGCGGGGCACCGCCCGTCCAAGGGGCGTGCCGCCGTCGGGGCACCGCAGCGCGGTATCGGCGTACGCCACCGATCGCGTCGCTGAACTCCCTCTCCGCCGCCCTGCTTCCCGACGGCACCGCCGCCGGCGCACCCCCCTTCACGGCGCCGGCGGTGGCCCTCCGCACCCCGGGCGCGCGGGTGATGACCGCACGCTCCCGCGTACGGGCCGTACCGTGCGCCCCGCACACGCTCCGTTCCCTCCCTCCGTACGCGCCCCACGCGTCTGGCGCACGCCGGTTCCAGGCAGCACGCTGGAGCGCGTGGAAGGACGGACGGGGGACAGCATGCGCCATCGCGCTCTGCCGGGCGCGCTGCTCGCACTCATGGGGCTCACGGGGCCGGTGGCGCTGTCCGGTTGCCACGCGCCGCAGCGGGCCGGCTCGGTCGTCACCCCGCCGCCGTCGCCGCCCCGCTCCGGGGAGCGGCCGGAGTTCCTGGCCGAGGACGCGTGCGCGGGCGGGGGCCACGAGTCGTACACCGAGGTCGACTGCGCGGACGCCCGTGCCGCCGCGCGCGTCCTCGCCCGCTACAACGGCCCGCAGGCGAGCGGCCCGCGCTGCCCGGCCGCCACGGACTTCGTCCTGCACATCACGGCGGTGGACCAGGGCGACTCGGAGAAGGAGAGCTCGCCGGAGGGATACGCCTGCATGCGCTACCTCCGGCCGCCGCACCCGGGCGACCCGGGGCAGGGCGGCGGCCCGCTGACGGTGACCGGCGACTGCGTCTACACCCAGCGGGACGGGGTGGTGAAGGAGACCGCGTGCGACGGCTCGGGGGCGCACGCGCCGGAGTACCGGGTGATCGACGAGGTCACCACGCGCGCCGCGTGCCCGCCGTCGACGGATCTCTATGTGCAGGTGGGCGGCGAGGCACCCGTCGGGTGCGCCCGCCGCCTGTCCTGACGCCCGCCGTTACGGCCGCAGGCTCTGCTGCCGCTCGACGACCGGGCGGTCGAGCTTCGCGTCGTACGGCGCGAGGGGCTTGGCGTGGGACGCGTCCTGCAGCACGGCCTTGGGAGCCACGCCCGCCCACTGGAGCACCTCGGCCGTGGCCTTCGCCCGCTCGTCGGCGACGAGTTGGGCGATGTTCGAGCCGTGGTTGCCGCCGGGGGCGTAGAAGCGGAAGTCGTGGCGCGCCGCCGCGTTCCTGCCGAGGGTGAACGGCTCACCGCTCCACGGGTCGTTCTGGCCGTAGACGAAGAGCATCCGCTCGCTGTCCTTGCGGACCCAGCGGTCGATGTCGGCCATCACACCGGGGTGGAACCTCATCGGGATGTCCCGCGGGACGTAATTGCGCGGGGTGTTGATCCCGGGGTACCGCAGCAGGCCCTTGAGCTGCGGGGTCTTGACGGTGGGCGACCCGAGCTCGGTGCCCGCCTGGTAGTAGTACGGCGTGTACTTCTCCAGGCCCTGGTCGGTGTAGCTGTCGAAGCCGGAGATGGTGTCGACGAACTTGTAGAGGTCGTCGGTGGAGGCGCTGGTCGCGGGCACGGTCGCGCAGTCGCTCTGGAGGTGGTACTGCCAGAACGACCACACCAGGTCGAGGACGACGTTCTCGTACGCCTTGTCGGCGCTGCCGACGACCTTGAACGTCCTGCTGTTGGCGTCGGCCCACTTCTGGTAGCGGGCGACGATCTCGTCACGGCGCACCAGTGCCTGCTTCTGCACGGAGTAGAGCTGGGTGCGGCATGCCTTGTCGCCGACGTTCGCGAAGAAACGGTCATAGGCCGAGTCCTCGGCGTCGTTGACGTCGTTGGGCGCGACGTAGGCGACGGTGCCGTCCATGTCCTGCGGGTGGAAGCGGCGGTAGTACGTCGCCGTCATGCCGCCCTTGCTGCCGCCGGTGGCCAGCCAGTTCTTGCGGTAGACCGGCTTGAGCGCCTGGAAGAGGCGGTGCTGGTCGTCGGCCGCCTGCCGGATGTCGAGCTTGGACCAGTCGGCGGGCTGCGGGCGGGACGGGGTGAAGAAACGGTACTCCAGCGACACCTGGTTGCCGTCGACGATCCGGGTCGGCTCGCTGCGGCCGGGGCTGGTGTTGACGTTGTAGCCGGAGGTGAAGAACACGGTCGGGCGGTCCGTGGACTTGTGCAGCAGGGTGAAGCGCTGCTTGAAGGTGCCCTTGGACGGGTCGCGGTGGTCCACGGGCTGGTCGTAGGTCAGGACGAGGTAGCGGTAGCCGTCATAGGGCTTCTCCTCGACGAAGTTCATTCCCGGAATGTCGAGGATGCGTTGCTTGATGTCCGGCTCTGTGGTCGCCGCGGTGGCCGTGGTCGCCGCCCCGATGCCGATGGTGCTCATGAGCACCGTCAGCGCCAACAGCCATCTGAGTACCTTGCGCATTCGCCCTCCCCTTGGGTTCGCATAGGTCGCGGCGAACTTACCTGGGCGGGCGGGTATTTGTCTCCGGCGTCTTGCGTCACGTGTGCGGCGGTTGCCCTCAAGTACGCGACCGGCCCGGCTGTTGCCCGGATCTCGGGCCAACCGCCGGGCCGGTCGCGTACTTGAGGCGCGCCGGCGCCGTCAGGCGGCGATCGCCGCCCCTGTGAACGTGCGCCAGAGCTCCGCGTAGCGGCCGTCCCTGGCGAGCAGTTCGTCGTGCGTGCCGTCCTCCGCCACGCGGCCGTCGGAGAGCACGATCACGCGGTCCGCGCGGGCCGCCGTGGTGAGGCGGTGGGCGACGACCAGGGTCGTGCGCGTGCCCGCCAGCCGGTCCGTGGCCTGGTTGACCAGGGCCTCGGTGGCCAGGTCCAGCGCGGCGGTCGCCTCGTCCAGGAGCAGGATGTCCGGGTCGACCAGCTCCGCGCGCGCCAGGGCGATCAACTGCCGCTGCCCGGCGGAGAGGTTGCGGCCGCGCTCGGTGACCCGGTGCAGATAGCCGTCCTCCAGCCCGGCGATCATCCCGTGCGCGCCCACGGCCCGCGCCGCGGCCTCGACCTCGGCGTCGGTGGCGTCGGGGCGGCCGTACGCGATGGAGTCGCGCACCGTGCCGGGGAAGAGATAGGGCTCCTGCGGGACGACGCCGAGCCGGTGCCGGTAGCCGGTGGGGTCCAGCTCGCGCAGGTCGCGGCCGTCCACGAGCACGGCGCCGGACGACGGGTCGTAGAACCGCGCCACCAGCTTGACCAGCGTGGACTTGCCCGCGCCCGTCTCGCCGACGAACGCCACGGTCTGCCCGGCGGGGATGGTGAGGTCGATGCCGGTCAGGGCCAGCTCCCCGGTGCCGTAGTGGAAGTCCACCCCGTCGAAGGCGATCTCGCCGCGCAGCTCCCGCACCTCGCGCGGCTCGGCGGCCACCGGGGTCGTGGTGGGCTCGCGCAGCAGGCCCTGCACCCGGCCGAGGGAGACCGTCGCCTGCTGGTAGCCGTCGAAGACCTGCGACAGCTGCTGCACAGGCGCGAAGAACAGGTCGATGTAGAGCAGGTACGCCACCAGCGCGCCCGCCGTCAGCGTGCCGTCGCCCACCCGGCCCGCGCCCACGATCAGCACCGCGGCCGCCGCGACGGACGACAGCAGCTGGACGAACGGGAAGTAGACCGAGATCAGCCACTGGCCGCGCACCCGCGCCCGGCGGTAGCCGTCGCTGCGCTCCGCGAACCGCCGGGCGCCGGTCGCCTCGCGGCGGAACGCCTGCACGATGCGCAGCCCGGCCACGCTCTCCTGGAGGTCGGCGTTGACGACGCCGACGCGCTCGCGGGCGAGCTCGTACGCCTTGACGCTCTGCCTGCGGAAGACCACCGTGCCGACGATCAGCAGCGGCAGGGTCGCGAAGACGACGAGGGCCAGCTGGACGTCGAGGACCAGCAGGGCGACGAGGATGCCGAAGAAGGTGAGGACGGAGACGACGGCGGTGATCAGGCCGGTCTGGAGGAAGGACGACAGGGCGTCCACGTCCGTCGTCATCCGGGTCATGATCTTGCCGGTGAGCTCGCGCTCGTAGTAGTCGAGCCCGAGCCGCTGGAGCTGGGCGAAGATCTTCACGCGCAGCGCGTAGAGCACGCGCTCGCCCGTGCGGCCGGTCAGCCGGGTCTCGGCGAACTGTGCGGCCCACTGCCCGGCCACGACCAGCAGCGCGAGCCCGGAGGCCGCCCAGACGGCGCCGAGGGCCAGCCGCTGGACGCCCTGGTCGATGCCGTGCCGGATCAGGATGGGCAGCAGCAGCCCGGCGCCGGCGTCCACGGCCACCAGCAGCAGGGCCAGCGCGAGCGGCGCCCCGAAGCCCCGCAGGAGCTGCCGCAGGCCGTACGACTCCTCCGGCCGCGCGGCGCGCTCCTCGTCGACGTCGGGGGTGTCGGTCGCGGGCGGCAGCGCGGCGACCTTGGCGAGCAGTTCGGGTGTGGCAGGCATCCCTGCGATGTCGGCGGTCCCGTCGGTGTCCTTGCGGACCCAGAGGGACGGGGTGACGCCGTCGACGACGGTCCGCTTGGACGCGGTGCGGGGGGCGGGCAGCGCGTCGGCCAGGCCGGTGGCCGACGCCTCCCCGCCGAAGGCTCCCGCGAGGGCGAGGGGCGCGGCGCCGAGGACCGGGGCGTCGGGGCCCGGGGCCAGGCCCGCGGGGTCCTTCGTCACGCCCGCCAGCTCCTCCGGGTCGGTGAGCAGTCTGCGGTACAGCTCGCAGCGGCTCTCCAGCTCCTCCGCCGTGCCGATGTCGGCGAGCCGGCCGCCGTCGAGGACGGCGATGCGGTCGGCGAGCGCCAGGGTGGACGCGCGGTGGGCGATGAGGAGGGTCGTGCGGCCCGCCATGACCCCGCGCAGGGCCTCGTGGATCTCGTGCTCCACGCGCGCGTCGACCGCGGAGGTCGCGTCGTCCAGGAGCAGCAGGCGGGGGTCGGTGAGGATGGCGCGGGCGAGCGCCACGCGCTGGCGCTGGCCGCCGGAGAGGGTCAGGCCCTGTTCGCCGACCTCGGTGGCGTAGCCGTCGGGCAGTTCGGATATGAAGCCGTCGGCCTGTGCGGCGCGCGCCGCGGCCCGTATCTCCTCGTCGGTGGCGTCCGGGTGCCCGTAGGCGATGTTGTCGCGGATCGGGGCGGAGAAGAGGAAGCTGTCCTCCGGCACCAGCCCGATGGCCGCCCGCAGCGAGGGCAGCGTCAGGTCGCGCACGTCGTGGCCGCCGACCCGTACCGCGCCGCCGGTGACGTCGTAGAAGCGCGGCAGGAGCAGCGAGACGGTGGACTTGCCGCTGCCGGAGGTGCCGACGACGGCGACGGTCTCGCCGGGTTCGATGCGCAGGGAGAAGTCGTCCAGGACGGGCCGCTCCGGGTCGTAGCCGAAGGTGACGCCGTCGAACTCGACGGTGGCGGGCGCGTCCTCGGGCAGCGCGTGGGCGCCGGGGCGCTCCTCGAGCACCGGCTCGGTGTCGATGAGCTCGAAGACGCGCTCCACTCCGGCGCGGGCCTGCTGGCCGACGGTCAGCATCATGGTGAGCATCCGTACGGGCCCGACGAGCTGCGACAGGTAGGTCGAGAAGGCCACGAACGTGCCGAGGGTGATCTGCCCGCGCGTGGCCATCCAGCCGCCGACGGCCAGCATCGCGACCTGGCCGAGGGCCGGTACGGCCTGGAGGGCCGGGGTGTAGCGGGAGTTGAGCCGCACGGTGCGCAGCCGCCCGGCGAACAGCCGGCGGCTGACCTCGCGCAGCTTCCCGGCCTCCTGCGCCTCCTGGCCGAAGCCCTTGACGACGCGTACGCCCGTGACCGCGCCGTCCACGACGCCCGCGACCGCCGCGGCCTGGCCCTGGGCGTACCAGGTGGCCGGGAAGAGCTTGGTGCGGCTGCGCTTCGCCAGGAACCACAGCGCCGGTGCGACGGCGAGGGCGATGACCGTGAGCAGCGGCGACAGGAAGACCATGACGGCCAGCGAGATCACGAACAGCAGGATGTTGCCGATCATCATCGGCAGCATGAAGAGGAGGCTCTGCACCAGCTGGAGGTCGCTGGTGCCGCGGCCGACGACCTGGCCGGTGGAGAGCTCGTCCTGCCGCCTGCCGTCGAGCCGGGCTATCGACGCGTACATCTCGGTCCGCAGGTCGTGCTGGACGTCGAGGGCGAGGCGCCCGCCGTAGTAGCGGCGGAGGTAGGTGAGGCCGTAGACGACGACCGCGGCGACGATCAGGAGCGTCGCCCAGGGGGCCAGCGGGCGGTCCTGCGCGCCTATGACGTCGTCGATGATCAGCTTGGGTATGAGGGGGACGAGCGCCATGACGGCCATGCCGGCGAGGGAGGACCCGAGCGCGAGCAGCACGGTGCGGCGGTAGCGCCAGCAGTGACCTGCGAGGCGCCGGGCCCATCCTTGACCGCTTGTATCCGTCGTTCCCACCCGAGACCTCCCGTTGTCCCCACGTTTCTCGTCCGGAGGGCCCAACGCGCTGGACTGCGGATTTCATCCCGCTGCAACAATTTGGGGGCGCGCGCAGGGCGCAGCGCGCTCCCCGGGCGCAGCCCCGGTTACGGCAGCCGGACCGTCAAGGCGTACAGCCGAGTGACCTGCACGGGGTTCTGGTTGTCGTCGCTCACCAGCAGGAGGCGCAGACGGCCGCCCGGCGCGCGCCCCAGCACCGCCGTCCCCTCGATGTTGTCCAGCAGCGGATTCCGCTGCGGCTGCTTCGCCGTCGCGCCCAGCGAAGGGCACGCCCCGATGTCCGCGACCAGCGTCTTGCGCACCGGCCGCACGCCCGTGCCCGGCAGCGCCGGGACGTCGCTCACGTCGCTCGCGCCCCGGAGGTCCGCGACGTACAGCCGCACCGTGTTGCCGACTCCCGGCGTGAAGCCGCGCTCCAGGACGAGCAGGCGGCCGTCGCCCGTGGCGGTGGCCTCGGAGACGCCGAGGCCCGCGTCGACGGGGTAGGCGTACTGCCGGGCGAGGCGGAAGTCCCCCGCGCCGTGCCGCTGCCAGCTCTGGAAGCGTACGAGCGGGTGTCCGGCGGCGTCCGGCCCGTCACCGGTGAGCGGGCCCTCCATGGACGCTATGAGGGTGCGGCCGCCGGGCTGCAGGGCGAGGCCCTCGAAGGTGAGGTTGGGGCGGGCGCGCCCGGCGGGGGCGACCCGCAGCGCGTCGGGGACGGGCAGCCTGCCGAGGAGCTTGCCGGAGGCGTCGTAGCGGCGGACCGACGGCTCGGTCTCGGAAGTGATCAGACGGGTGCCGTCGCGGTCGACGACGAGCGCCTCGGAGTCGAGCTCGGCGCCCTTCTCGTCGGCGAGCGGCACGACCCGTACGGGCTTGGCCGTGGGCCCCTTCCGTACGTCCAGGGAGAACAGCTGCGACCGGTCGGAGAGGGCGGCGACCGTGCCGTCCCGGTCGACCGCGAGCGCCGAGAGGTTGCCCACGAACGCGCCCTGGAACGTGGTCTTGTCGAGACCGTCGGAGAAGCCGTCGATCCGGGCGTACGGCGAGCAGGCGCGCGACGGGCCGTGCGCCTGGGCCGGGCCGGTGGCGGTCAGACAGGTGGCCGCCGCCAGTGCGGCGGTGGCGGCGGCGAGCGCGGGTCGGATACGCACGGGCGGGGCCTCCTGGGGATCGGCGGTCTTCGACTGCTGCCGACGGTAGAGGCCCTCGCTCCGGGCGGGAACGATGTTGCCGGAACTGGCGGTGAACGTCCGGTTCACATACCGGGGACGAGCTGGAGCAGCAGGTCGATGGCCTTGATCCCGGCGAACGGCGCGACGAGCCCGCCCAGTCCGTACACGCGCAGGTTGCGGCGCAGCAGCGCGTGCGCGGTGGAGGGGACGTAGCGGACGCCGCGCAGGGCGAGGGGGATCAGGGCGACGATGACGAGGGCGTTGAAGATGATCGCCGAGGCGATGGCCGAGGTGGAGCTGTGCAGGCCCATGACGTTGAGCTTCTCCAGGCCCTCGTAGCCGGTGACCCCGCTGAACATCGCGGGGACGATCGCGAAGTACTTCGCGACGTCGTTGCAGATCGAGAACGTGGTGAGCGCCCCGCGGGTGATGAGCAGCTGCTTGCCCACCTCGACGATGTCGATGAGCTTGGTGGGGCTGGAGTCCAGGTCGACCATGTTCCCGGCCTCCTTGGCGGCGGAGGTGCCGGTGTTCATGGCGACGCCGACGTCCGCCTGGGCGAGGGCCGGGGCGTCGTTGGTGCCGTCGCCGGTCATGGCGACGAGGTTGCCGCCCGCCTGTTCCTCCCGGATGCGGGCCAGCTTCTGCTCGGGGGTGGCCTCGGCGATGAACTCGTCGACGCCGGCCTCGGCGGCGATCGCCTTGGCGGTCAGCGGGTTGTCGCCGGTGACCATGACGGTCTTGATGCCCATGCTGCGCAGGGCGGCGAAGCGCTCGGCGATGCCGGGCTTGACGATGTCCTTGAGGTGGATCGCGCCCAGGACGCGGGCGCCGTCGCGGTCCTCGACGGCCACCAGCAGCGGGGTGCCGCCGCCGGCCGCGATGGAGTCGACGATCCAGCGGGCGTCGGTGGGCACGCTGCCGCCGCGCGCGGCGACCCACTGCACCACGGCGTTGCCCGCGCCCTTGCGGATGCGGCAGATCTCGTCCCCCCAGGCGAAGTCGACGCCGCTCATGCGCGTCTGCGCGGAGAACGGCACGAAGTACGCGTGCGCCAGCTCGCCCTCGTCGCGCTCCCGGATCCCGTACCGCTTGGCGAGGACGACGACGGAGCGGCCCTCGGGCGTCTCGTCGGCCAGCGAGGAGAGCTGGGCGGCGTCGGCCAGGAGGTCGTGCGGGACGCCCTGGACGGGGACGAAGGCGGCCGCCTCCCGGTTGCCGAGGGTGATGGTGCCGGTCTTGTCCAGGAGCAGGGTGTTGACGTCGCCCGCTGCCTCGACGGCACGCCCCGACAGGGCGAGGACGTTGCGCTGGACGAGCCGGTCCATCCCGGCGATGCCGATCGCGGAGAGCAGCGCGCCGATGGTGGTGGGGATCAGGGTCACCAGCAGGGCGACCAGCACGGTGATCGTCTGCGGGGCGCCCGCCCAGTCGGCCATGGGCTGGAGCGAGACCACGGCCAGGATGAAGATCACGGTGAGCGAGGCGAGCAGGATGTTGAGCGCCAGCTCGTTGGGGGTCTTCTGCCGGCTGGTGCCCTCGACCAGGGCGATCATGCGGTCGAGGAAGGTGTGGCCGGGGCGGGAGGTGATCCGTACGACGATGCGGTCGGAGAGCACCTTCGTGCCGCCCGTGACGCCCGACCGGTCGCCGCCGGACTCCCGGATCACCGGCGCGGACTCCCCCGTGATCGCCGACTCGTCCACGGCGGCGACCCCTTCGACGACCTCGCCGTCGCCCGGCACGGTCCCGCCCGCCTCGACGACCACGACGTCGTGCGGCCGCAGCTCGGCGGCGGGCACCTGCCGCTCCTCCCAGTCGCGCCGGTCCATGCCCACCCGCCAGGTCTGCAGCCGCCGGGCGACGATGGTGGAGCGCGTGCGGCGCAGGGTCTCCGCCTGCGCCTTGCCGCGGCCTTCGGCGACGGCCTCGGCGAGGTTGGCGAAGATGACGGTGAGCCAGAGCCAGCCGCTGATCAGCCAGGTGAAGACGGACGGGTCCAGCACGGCGGAGAGCGTGGTGAGCACCGAGCCGACCTCGACCACGAACATCACGGGGTTCCTGACCATCACCCGCGGATGCAGCTTCCGCACGGCGTCCGGGAGGGACGCGAGCAGCTGCTTGGGGTCGATGGCACCGCCTGCCACGGCCCTGTGCCGTTGCCTGGCGGCGGGGGGCGGGGTGGTGTCCTGCTCGGGGACCAGGTGCAGCATCAGGGGCCTTTGGGTGAGGTGAATGATCACCTCACCCAATCGGCCGGGCGGGGGGCGCGCGGATGTCCTGACGAACCCTTGTCGCCTGCCGGCGGGGGTCTGACGGGGCCTTTACGCGCTTTCCGCCGGGTGAGGCCGGGGCGTAGGCCCCCCGGGGGTCAGCCTCGCGCTGCCGCGATCTGGCGGGACATGATCGTCGTCAGCTCGTACGCCGTGTGCGACGCCGCCACCGACGTGATCTCCGCGTGGTCGTACGCCGGGGCCACCTCGACCAGGTCCGCCGAGACCAGGTTGCAGGAGGACAGGCCGCGGATGATCTCCAGCAGCTCGCGGGAGGTCAGGCCGCCCGCCTCCGGCGTGCCCGTGCCCGGGGCGTGGGCCGGGTCCAGGACGTCGATGTCGATCGAGATGTACAGCGGGCGGTCGCCGACGCGCTGGCGGAGCTGGTCGGCGATCTCGTCGACGCCGCGCCGCATGACGTCGGCGGACGTGACGATGCCGAAGCCCATCTTCTCGTCGTCGGTGAGGTCCTTCTTGCCGTACAGCGGGCCGCGCGTGCCGACGTGGGACAGCGCGGACGTGTCGAGGATGCCCTCCTCGACGGCCCGGCGGAACGGCGTGCCGTGCGTGTACTCCGCGCCGAAGTACGTGTCCCAGGTGTCCAGGTGCGCGTCGAAGTGCAGCAGCGCCACCGGGCCGTGCTTCTTGGCGACCGAGCGCAGCAGCGGCAGCGCGATGGTGTGGTCGCCGCCCAGGGTCATCATCCGGGCGCCGGTGCCGAGCAGGTCGTCGGCCGCGGCCTCGATGGTCTCCACGGCCTCGTTGATGTTGAACGGGTTCGCGGCGATGTCACCGGCGTCGGCGACCTGCGCGAGCGCGAAGGGGGAGGCGTCCTGCGCCGGGTTGTACGGGCGCAGGAGGCGCGAGGCCTCGCGGATGGCGTTGCCGCCGAAGCGGGCACCCGGCCGGTAGGAGACGCCCGAGTCGAAGGGCACGCCGACGACGGCGACGTCCGCGGTGCCGACCTCGTCCAGGCGCGGCAGGCGGGCGAAGGTCGCCGGGCCCGCGTAGCGCGGGATCCGGGAGGAGTCGACGGGGCCGCGCGGTTCACGGGGGGCGGGGGTGGTGCTCATTCTGGAGCCTCTCGAATCACGGACGCGTTACGGTCGAATCAACGTCGGGGCGGCGGCTGTGGACGTACCCGAGGGTAGGCAGGGCGGCGGATTCCGCACATGTACGTACTGAAGGGGTCCGGCCCCGCCATATGGACATCGCGTCCATCGAAAAATCGTCGGGGGAGAGAATGAGCCGCATGCCGATACCGAGCCGTGCCGCATTGATCGACCACCTCGTCCGTACGCGCATCGCGGGCGCCGTGGCGACCCCGCGCGAGAACAACCTCGACCACTACCGCAAGCTCGCGTCCGGCGACCGGCGCCACTGGCTGGGCCTGGAGCTGGGCGACCGCTGGACGGACGAGCAGGACGTGCTGGCCGTGATGGCGGAGCGCTGCGGCGTCAGCGACGACCTCGCCCACCGCTCCGGCCAGGACACGATCGACCCGGAGCTCACGGTCGACGCCCTGGAGCGCATGGCGACGGTGCTGCGCAAGGCAGCCGAGGGGCGGCAGCGGGTGCTCCTCGCGACCGGGCACCCGGGCGGGCTGCTGGACGTGCACCACACGACGGCGAAGGCGCTGCGCGCGGCGGGCTGCGAGATCGTCCGCATCCCCGGCGGGCTGCGGGCCGACGACGGTGTGGTCTGCCAGTTCGCGGACGTCGCGGTGTTCGAGGGCGGGGCGACGCTGTGGCACACGCACTCCCCCGCGCCGATGGCCACCATCCTCGACGCCCTCGCACGGGAGGGGAGCCCGCTGCCCGACCTGGTCGTCGCCGACCACGGCTGGGCGGGCTGCGCGGCGCAGCGCGGCATCGAGACGGTGGGCTACGCGGACAGCAACGACCCGGCGCTCTTCCTGGCGGAGGCGGAGGGGGTGCTGCGGGTGGCCGTGCCGCTGGACGACCATGTGGTGGATCCGCGGTTCTACGAGCCGGTGACGGCGTACTTGCTGGCGGCGGCGGGCCTGTAGGGGGCGGGGTGCGCAAATTCAGCCCGTCCGGCGTTTGAGGACGCGCCCGCTGGGGGCACCTCCCAGCGGTAGCTGGGGGAGCTCCCGCCGCAGGCGGCAACGGACCCGCAGCCGGGGGTCTGGGGCACGAGCCCCAGTTCGGGAAGGGGCGGGGCTGGGGAACAAAACCGAGGTCAGCCCCGCGGGACTCGCACCAGGCCCTCCTGGATCACCGATACCGCCAGCGCGCCGCTCTCCGTGAAGATGCGGCCCCGGGCCAGCGCCCGCCCGCCGGAAGCGGAAGGGCTCTCCTGGTCGTACAGCAGCCACTCGTCCGCACGGAACGGCCGGTGGAACCACATCGCGTGGTCCAGGCTCGCCCCGACGACGTCGCCGACGGCCCAGCCGCCACGGCCGTGTGCGAGCAGCACGGAGTCCAGGAGGGTCATGTCGGAGACATAGGTGGCCAGGCAGATGTGCAGCAGCGGATCGTCCGCCAGTTTGCCGTTCGTCCGGAACCAAACCTGCGACTTTGCCTCGCGGGGCTCCCCCACCTTGGCGAACGGCGGCTCGTCCGCGTAGCGCAGGTCGACCGCCGCGCGGGCGTCGAGCAGCCGGTCCAGCAGCTGCGGGTCGGCGAAGCGGTGCGCGTGGCGGGGGAGCATCTCGGCCGCGGTGGGCAGGGAGAGCGGGTCCGGCGCGGCCGGCATGGGCTCCTGGTGCTCCAGTCCCTCCTCGTGCGTCTGGAAGGACGCGGAGAGGTGGAAGATCGGCCGGCCGTGCTGGACGGCGACGACCCGGCGGGTGGTGAAGGACCGGCCGTCGCGGATGCGGTCCACGGTGTAGACGATGGGCACCTCGGGGTCGCCGGGGCGCAGGAAGTAGGAGTGCAGGGAGTGCGGGAGCCGGTCCTCGGGGACCGTGCGCCCGGCGGCCACCAGGGCCTGTGCGGCGACCTGGCCGCCGAAGACGCGCGGCACCAGCGAAGGGCGGCTGGTGCCGCGGAAGATGTCCCGCTCGATCTGCTCGGGGTCGAGCACGGTGAGCAGGTCGTCCAGGGGCGTAAGGGGCTCGTTCATCGGCGTCTGGGTCCTGCCGGCCGCTACAGGCCCATGGACTTGGCGATGATGGAGCGCATGACCTCGCTCGTACCGCCGTAGATCCGGCTGACGCGGGTGTCCGCGTACAGGCGGGCGATGGGGTACTCCATCATGTAGCCGTAGCCGCCGTGCAGTTGGAGGCACTTGTCGATGACGACGGCGGCGCGCTCGGTGGTGAAGAGCTTCGCGGAGGCGGCGTCGGCGGCGGTCAGCTCGCCCGCGTCGTGGGCCTCCAGGGCGCGGTCCACGACCGCCTCCATGGCGTCGACCTCGGACTTGCAGTCGGCGAGCACGAACTTGGTGTTCTGGAACGCCGCGACGGACTGCCCGAAGACCGTGCGGTCCTTCACGTACGCCTTGGCGAACTCGACGGCCGCGGCGGACTGGGCGTACGCGCCGACGGCGATGTAGAGCCGCTCCTGCGGGAGGTTGTGGCCGAGGTAGCCGAACGCCTTGCCCTCCTCGCCGAGGAGGTCCTCGACGGGCACCTTGACGTCGCTGAAGGAGAGTTCGGCGGTGTCGGAGGCGTGCAGGCCGAGCTTCTCCAGTTTGCGGCCGACCGCGTAGCCCTCGGAGGAGGTGTCGACGACGAGGATGGAGATGCCCGAGCGCCGGTCCTCGGGGGTGGGCGGCGCGGTGCGGGCGCAGACGAGCACGCGGTCGGCGAGCACACCGCCGGTGATGAAGGTCTTCGCGCCGTTGAGGACGTAGTGCGTGCCGTCCTCGGAGAGCTTCGCGGTGGTCTTCATGCCGGCCAGGTCGGAGCCGGTGCCCGGCTCGGTCATGGCGATGGCGGTCATCATGTCGCCGGAGACGAAGGACGGCAGCCAGCGCCGCTTCTGCTCCTCGGTGGCGTACTTCAGGAGGTAGGGCAGGCACAGCGCGGTGTGCACGCTGCTGCCGCCGAAGCTGACGCCCGCGCGGGCGCACTCCTCGGCGACGACGGCGTGGAACTTGAAGCTGTGCTCACCGGCACCGCCGTACTCCTCGGGCACCTCGATGCCGAAGACGCCCAGCTCGCCGAGCTTCTTGTAGAACTCGCGCGGCGCGGCACCGGCTTCGCGCCACTGCTCGTAGAACGGCACGACCTCCGCGGCGACGAAGTCGCGGATGGTCTCCCGGAACGCCTCGTGGTCCTCGCCGTACACAGTCCGCCGCATGGCCATCCCCCCGTATGCGTATCAACCCAGTGTGCGTATCGACTAAGCGCTTGCTCAGGGCGAAAGTTACCCGGCGGTCACCGGGACTGTCCAGAGGCCGCGTGCCCGTCCTCGCGGGCCGGCGGGCCGTCCGAGAGGGCCGCGAGCGCGCCCAGCGCCAGGCGGCGCAGGAGGGCCGCGGTGGCCGTGCGGCCGGGGAGCGCGCCGGGGCGGCCGAGGTGGGGCGTGGAGTTGAGCAGGCCGAAGACGGCGTGCACGGCGGCGCGCGCCTCGGCCTCCACGGCGTCCGGGTGCAGGGTGCGGACGACGTCGACCCACAGCTCCACATACTGCCGCTGGAGGGAGCGCACCTGCTTGCGGTCGCTGTCGCGCAGCTGGCCCAGCTCGCGGTCGTGGAGCGTGATCAGCGCGCGGTCGTCGAGGGCGAAGTCGATGTGGCCGTCGATGAGCGAGTCCAGCACGGCGGCCGGTCCGCCGCCCGCCGCCACGGCCTCGGCGACCCGCTTGCGGCCGCCCGCGAAGAGCCGCTCGCTGATGCCGACCAGCAGCTCGGCGAGCATCGCGTCCTTGCCCGCGAAGTGACGGTAGAGGCCGGGCCCGCTGATGCCGACGGCCGCCCCTATCTCGTCGACGCCGACCCCGTGGAAGCCGCGCTCGGCGAAGAGGCGGGCGGCCTCCTCCAGGATCTGCGCACGGCGGTTGGGGGCGGCTGACGTGCGGGTGGCTGCGTTGTTCACAAATCGATTCTAGACAGCGGCGTTAGTGGTCGTTAACCTGAAGGCAATGTGTTAACGCTCATTAACCGAGCAAGGGAGCTCGAGTACATGCAGCAGGCACCGGTGCTGGGAAGCGCCGCGGATCCCGCGTCCGACTCCTGGCGGACCAATGAGGCGGCGCACCGCGAGCTGTCCGCGGGGCTGCGGGAGCGGCTCGCCGCGGCGCGGCTGGGCGGCGGCGAGAAGGCGCGGGCGCGGCACACCGCCCGCGGCAAGCTGCTGCCGCGCGACCGGGTCGACGCCCTGCTGGACCCGGGGTCGCCGTTCCTGGAGCTCGCACCGCTGGCGGCCGAGGGGATGTACGGCGGGGCCGCCCCGGCGGCGGGCGTGATCGCGGGGATCGGCCGGGTGTCCGGGCGCGAGGCGGTGATCGTCGCCAACGACGCCACCGTCAAGGGCGGCACGTATTACCCGATGACGGTGAAGAAGCACCTGCGCGCGCAGGAGATCGCCCTGGAGAACCGGCTCCCGTGCCTGTATCTCGTGGACTCCGGCGGCGCGTTCCTGCCCATGCAGGACGAGGTCTTCCCCGACCGCGACCACTTCGGCCGGATCTTCTACAACCAGGCGCGGATGTCCGGCGCGGGCATCCCGCAGATCGCCGCGGTCCTGGGCTCCTGCACGGCCGGTGGCGCGTACGTGCCCGCGATGAGCGACGAGGCGGTCATCGTGCGCGGCCAGGGCACGATCTTCCTGGGCGGCCCGCCGCTGGTGAAGGCCGCCACCGGCGAGGTCGTCACCGCGGAGGAGCTGGGCGGCGGCGAGGTCCACTCCAGGGTCTCCGGCGTCACCGACCACCTCGCCGAGGACGACGCGCACGCCCTGCGGATCGTGCGAACGATCGTCTCCACCCTGCCGGAGCGCGGTGCGCTGCCCTGGCCGGTGGAGCCGGTCGAGGAGCCCAAGGCCGACCCGGCCGGGCTGTACGGGGCGGTCCCGGTGGACTCCCGCACGCCCTATGACGTGCGCGAGGTCATCGCGCGCGTGGTGGACGGCTCGCGGTTCGCGGAGTTCAAGGCCGAGTTCGGGCAGACGCTGGTGACCGGCTTCGCCCGGATCCACGGCCACCCGGTGGGCATCGTCGCCAACAACGGCATCCTCTTCTCCGAATCCGCCCAGAAGGGCGCCCACTTCATCGAGCTGTGCGACCAGCGCGGCATCCCCCTGGTCTTCCTGCAGAACATCTCGGGCTTCATGGTCGGCCGGCAGTACGAGGCGGGCGGCATCGCCAAGCACGGCGCGAAGATGGTGACGGCGGTCGCCTGCACGCGTGTCCCCAAGCTGACGGTCGTCATCGGCGGTTCGTACGGCGCGGGCAACTACTCGATGTGCGGGCGCGCCTATTCGCCGCGCTTCCTGTGGATGTGGCCCAACGCCAAGATCTCCGTGATGGGCGGCGAGCAGGCCGCGTCCGTCCTCGCGACCGTCAAGCGCGACCAGCTGGAGGCGCGCGGCGAGGAGTGGCCGGCGGCGGCCGAGGAGGAGTTCAAGGCCCCGATCCGCGAGCAGTACGACACCCAGGGGAACGCCTATTACGCGACGGCCCGGCTGTGGGACGACGGCGTCATCGACCCGCTGGAGACCCGTCAGGTGCTGGGCCTGGCGCTGACGGCCTGTGCCAACGCCCCGCTGGGTGAGCCCGGCTACGGCGTCTTCCGGATGTGAGGCGGAGCATGTTCGACACTGTCCTTGTCGCCAACCGAGGCGAGATCGCCGTACGGGTCATCCGTACGCTGCGCGCGCTCGGCATCCGCTCCGTCGCCGTGTTCAGCGACGCGGACGCCGACGCCCGGCACGTACGGGAGGCCGACACGGCCGTGCGGATCGGCCCGGCGGCCGCCGCCGAGAGCTATCTGTCCGTCGAGCGGCTGCTGGAGGCGGCCCGCAGGACCGGCGCGCAGGCCGTCCACCCCGGCTACGGCTTCCTCGCCGAGAACGCGGGCTTCGCCCGGGCGTGCGCGGACGCGGGCCTGGTCTTCATCGGCCCGCCCGCCGACGCGATCTCGCTCATGGGCGACAAGATCCGCGCGAAGGAGACGGTCCTGGCGGCGGGCGTGCCCGTCGTCCCCGGCTCCTCCGGGAGCGGGCTGAGCGACGCCGAACTGACCGCCGCGGCCCGCGAGATCGGCATGCCCGTCCTGCTGAAGCCCTCCGCGGGCGGCGGCGGCAAGGGCATGCGGCTCGTCCGCGACGAGGCGCTGCTGGGCGAGGAGATCGCCGCCGCCCGGCGCGAGGCGCGCGGCTCCTTCGGCGACGACACGCTGCTCGTCGAGCGCTGGGTGGACCGCCCCCGGCACATCGAGATCCAGGTGCTCGCCGACGCCCACGGCAACGTCATCCACCTGGGAGAGCGCGAGTGCTCCCTCCAGCGCCGCCACCAGAAAATCGTCGAGGAGGCGCCGTCCCCGCTGCTGGACGCGGCCACGCGCGCGGCGATGGGCGAGGCCGCGGTGCAGGCCGCGCGCTCGTGCGGCTACACGGGCGCGGGCACGGTCGAGTTCATCGTGCCGGGCGACGACCCCGCCTCGTACTACTTCATGGAGATGAACACCCGCCTCCAGGTCGAGCACCCCGTCACCGAGCTGATCACCGGGCTCGACCTGGTCGAGTGGCAGGTGCGGGTCGCCGCGGGCGAGCGGCTGGGGCTCGCCCAGGAGGACGTGACCCTGACCGGGCACGCGGTCGAGGCCCGCATCTGCGCGGAGACCGCACGGGTCGGCGGCGACCGCGTCGACTTCCTGCCGTCGGCGGGCACGGTGCGGCTGCTGCGCGAGCCCGCGGGCGAAGGCGTGCGCGTCGACTCGGGCCTCTCCGAGGGCACGGAGGTCGGCACCTCGTACGACCCGATGCTCGCCAAGGTCATCGCGTACGGCCCGGACCGGGCCACGGCACTGCGCCGCCTTCGCGCGGCGCTGGCGGAGACGGTGGTGCTGGGCGTCGACACCAACGCGGGCTTCCTGCGGCGGCTGCTGGCGCACCCGGCGGTGGTGTCGGGGGCGCTCGACACGGGGCTGGTGGACCGGGCGTCGGCGGAGCTCGTGGCGTCGTCCGTCCCGGACGAGGTGTACGTGGCGGGTGGGTTGCTGCGGCAGCAGGGGTTGTTCCCCAGCCCCGCCCCTTCCCGGACCCCCGCGTGGGTGGACCCCTTCTCCGTACCCACCGGCTGGCGCCTCGGCGGCGAGCCTGCCTGGACACCGCACCACGTCCGCGTGGCAGGCCACGACCCGGTGACGCTCCGGGTGCGCGACACCGGAACAGCCACCGAGATCGCCCTGGACAGCGCAGAGCTGCCATCCGTGGTCCCGGCCGGCCCGGCCTCGCCCGGCGGCGCGGAGCTGCCGTCCACTCGGGGGTCCGGGGGCTTGCCCCCGGTTTCGGGAAGGGGCGGGACTGGGGAAAAATCCCCCGTACGCGCCCGGCTCGTCACCGTCGACGCCCGCCACATCACCGTCGAAACAGACGGCCTCACCCACCGCTTCACCCACACCCCCTCCCCGGAGGGGACCTGGCTGGGGCGCGACGGCGACACCTGGCTCGTGCGGGAGCACGACCCCATAGACGCGCGCGGCAGCGCGAGCACCACCGGGGCCGACACCCTCACCGCGCCCATGCCCGGCACCGTCACCGTCGTGAAGGCGGCCGTCGGGGACGAGGTGACCGCGGGGCAGAGCCTGCTCGTCGTGGAGGCGATGAAGATGGAGCACGTCATCTCCGCCCCGCACGACGGCACCGTCACCGAGCTGGACGTCACGGCCGGTGCCACGGTCGCCATGGACCAGGTCCTGGCCGTCGTCGCCCCCCGGGAGGAATCATGATCGAGGGACTGCCCATGGCCGTGCCGGAGCCCGGCCTCCCGGCGCGCGTGCGGATCCACGAGGTGGGCCCGCGCGACGGTCTGCAGAACGAGAAGACGGTCGTGCCGGTCGAGGTGAAGGCGGAGTTCATCCACCGCCTCGCCGCCGCCGGGCTCGGCACCGTGGAGGCGACGAGCTTCGTGCGCCCCGAGTGGGTGCCCCAGCTGGCCGACGCCGAGCAGCTGGTGCCGATGCTCGACGGGGTGGCGGCCCGCCTCCCCGTCCTGGTGCCCAACGCGCGCGGCCTGGACCGCGCCCTCGCGCTGGGCATAAAGGAGATCGCCGTCTTCGGCAGCGCGACCGAGTCGTTCGCGAAGGCCAATCTCAACCGCACGGTGGACGAGTCCCTGGAGATGTTCGCCCCGGTCGTGGCCACGGCCCGCGAGGCGGGCGTGCGGGTGCGCGGCTATCTGTCCATGTGCTTCGGCGACCCCTGGGAAGGGGCCGTGCCCGTCGAACAGGTGGTGCGGGTCGGCCGCCGCCTGCTGGACCTCGGCTGTGACGAGCTGAGCCTCGGGGACACGATCGGCGTGGCGACGCCGGGCCACGTCACCGCACTGCTGACCGCGCTCAACGGCGCCGGGCTGCCGACCGACCGGCTCGCCGTGCACTTCCACGACACGTACGGCCAGGCCCTCGCGAACACCCTCGCGGCGCTCCGGCACGGCGTGACCACGGTCGACGCCTCCGCCGGCGGCCTCGGCGGCTGCCCGTACGCGAAGAGCGCGACGGGCAATCTCGCCACCGAGGATCTCGTCTGGATGCTCGACGGCCTCGGTATCGACACCGGGGTCGACCTCGGCCTGCTCACCGCCACCAGCGTGTGGATGGCCGACCGGCTGGGCCGCCCCAGCCCGTCCCGCACCGTCCGTGCCCTCTCCCACCAGGAGCCCTGAGCCATGTCGCTGGACCACCGCCTCACCCCCGAGCACGAGGAACTCCGCCGTACGGTCGAGGAGTTCGCACACGACGTGGTCGCGCCGAAGATCGGCGACTTCTACGAGCGCCACGAGTTCCCGTACGAGATCGTGCGGGAGATGGGCCGCATGGGCCTGTTCGGACTGCCGTTCCCCGAGGAGTACGGCGGGATGGGCGGTGACTATCTGGCGCTCGGCCTCGCGCTGGAGGAGCTGGCCCGGGTCGACTCCTCGGTGGCGATCACCCTGGAGGCCGGGGTGTCGCTGGGCGCGATGCCCGTCTTCCGCTTCGGCACCGAGGAGCAGAAGCGGGAGTGGCTGCCCAAGCTGTGTTCCGGCGAGATGCTGGGCGCGTTCGGGCTGACGGAGCCGGGCGCCGGCTCGGACGCGGGCGGCACCCGCACCACCGCGCGGCTGGACGAGGCCACGGACGAGTGGGTGATCAACGGCACCAAGTGCTTCATCACCAACTCCGGCACGGACATCACCGGCCTGGTCACCGTCACCGCCGTCACCGGCCGCAAGCCGGACGGCAAGCCGCTGATCTCCTCGATCATCGTGCCGTCCGGGACGCCCGGCTTCACGGTCGCGGCCCCGTACTCCAAGGTCGGCTGGAACGCCTCGGACACCCGGGAGCTGTCGTTCTCCGACGTCCGGGTGCCGAGGGCGAACCTGCTGGGCGAGGAAGGGCGCGGCTACGCCCAGTTCCTGCGGATACTGGACGAGGGGCGGGTCGCGATCTCGGCGCTGGCGACCGGCCTGGCGCAGGGCTGTGTGGACGAGTCGGTGAAGTACGCCAAGGAGCGCGAGGCGTTCGGCCGCCCGATCGGCGCGAACCAGGCGATCCAGTTCAAGATCGCCGATATGGAGATGCGGGCGCACACGGCCCGCGTCTCCTGGCGGGACGCCGCGTCCCGGCTGGTGCACGGCGAGCCGTTCAAGAAGGAGGCGGCGCTCGCGAAGCTGTACTCCTCGGAGATCGCGGTGACCAACGCGCGCGAGGCCACCCAGATCCACGGCGGCTACGGCTTCATGAACGAATACCCGGTGGCCCGCATGTGGCGCGACTCCAAGATCCTTGAGATCGGCGAGGGCACCAGCGAGGTCCAGCGGATGCTGATCGCCCGCGAACTCGGCCTCTGATCCGTCCGCTGACGGTCGGTCAGCCCTGCGAGAATCGTGCGCATGGCTGAGATCTTCCAGAAGGACGGCACGTGGACCTTCGACGGCGCCACGATACGGATCGTGCCGGGCCGGGAGCGTGGAGTGCACCTGGCCCGGCAGACCCTGGGTGAACTGGCCGTCCCGCTGACGGCGGTGGCCGGGGTCTCCTTCGAGCCGGGCCGCAAGGGCGGACGGCTCCGGCTGCGGCTGCGCGACGGGGCGGACCCGCTGCTCCAGGCCGTGCGCGGGCAGCTGCCGGAAGGCGCGGACCCGTACCAGCTGGCCGTCGAGCCGGGCCAGACGGGCGCCGCGGAGTACTTCGCGGACGAGGTCCGCAACGCCCTCGTCCTGGAGCAGGTGCCGGACGGGCCCACGGACCGCTATCTGCTGCCCGGCCCGGCCGTGCCGCTGTCGGTGACCGCGGGGGACGGCACCGTGACCTTCGACGGCGAGCGGATCGGCCTGGAGTGGAACTGGAAGACCGACGAGGACAAGCGGTCGGCCGGCCCGCGGTCGCTGGCGCTGTCCGAGATCGCCGCGGCGGAGTGGCAGCCGGGCAGGGGGCTGGAGAACGGCTACCTGCGCTTCCTTCTGCCGGGCGAGACGACCAAGAGGCCGCCCAAGACCGACCCGCACGCGATCCAGCTGTACGGCTTCAAGAAGGACCTGCTGATGGCGCTGGTCGCGGCGGCGGTCACCTACCGGCTGCCGCACCCGTCCGCCCCGCGCCCCGCCCTCACCAAGGAGGCGGCGCGGCCGGAGTCCGATCACGACGAGCTGCTGCGCCGGCTGCGCGAACTGGGCGAGCTGCACCGGCTGGGTGTGCTGACCGAGGAGGAGTTCTCGGCGGCGAAGCAGGCCGTGCTGAAGCGCTTCTGATCCCACTGGACCACCCCTTGGTCCAGACCTCTGCCCGTTTTACCCACCCTTTCCCTTCACCCCTGCCCGATATCGGGCAGGATTCTTGCCAAAGGTCGCGGCACCCCGCAGTATCGACGGGTGCTCGAACGCCGTACCCACCATGACGACCTGGTCGACCACCTGGTGCGCAGCACGCCGCTACAGCGCGGCGAGGCCGCCCGGGTGGTCCTGGACGTCCTGGCGTACTTCGACGAGACGACCGAGGCGTTCGTGCGCCGCCGCCACCGCGAGCTCCAGTCCGGCGGACTGCGCAACGCGGAGATCTTCGAGCGGATCGCGGCAGAGCTGCCGCACCGCGCGGTGGCACCGCCCGAACTCTCGCTGCGGCAGCTGCGCCGCATCGTCTACGGCTGAACACGACGGCTGCTGCCGTCGTCGAGCATCACTGATCGTTTGCCTGGGAGGGTCAACACATGTGCGGAATCGTCGGATATATCGGTAAGCGCGATGTCGCCCCGCTGCTGCTGGAGGGCCTGCAGCGCCTGGAGTACCGCGGTTACGACTCCGCCGGCATCGCCCTGCACGCGAGCGGCAAGGCGGGCGGCCTGAAGACCGCCAAGGCCAAGGGCCGCGTCCGCGAGCTGGAGTCGCGCCTGCCCAAGCGCTTCGCGGGCTCCACGGGCATCGCCCACACCCGCTGGGCCACCCACGGCGCGCCCAACGACGTCAACGCCCACCCGCACGTGGACGCCGAGGAGAAGGTCGCCGTCGTCCACAACGGCATCATCGACAACGCCTCGGACCTGCGCACCCGGCTGACCGCCGACGGCGTCGTCTTCCTCTCCGACACCGACACCGAGGTCCTCGCGCACCTCATCGCCCGCTCCCAGGCGGAGACGCTGGAGGAGAAGGTCCGCGAAGCGCTGCGGCACATCGAGGGCACGTACGGCATCGCCGTGCTGCACGCCGACTTCCCGGACCGCATCGTCGTCGCCCGCAACGGCTCGCCGGTCGTGCTGGGCATAGGCGAGAAGGAGATGTTCGTCTCCTCCGACGTCGCCGCCCTGGTCAGCCACACCCGCCAGGTCGTCACCCTCGACGACGGCGAGATGGCCACCCTGAAGGCCGACGACTACCGCACGTACACCACCGAGGGCTCCTCCACCTCGGCGCAGCCGACCACCGTGGAGTGGGAGGCCGAGTCGTACGACATGGGCGGCCACGACACGTACATGCACAAGGAGATCCACGAGCAGGCCGACGCCGTGGACCGCGCGCTGCGCGGCCGCATCGACGACCGCTTCTCCACCGTGCACCTGGGCGGCCTCAACCTCGACGCCCGCGACGCGCGCGCCGTGCGCCGGGTGAAGATCCTCGGCTGCGGCACCTCCTACCACGCGGGCCAGATCGGCGCCCAGATGATCGAGGAGCTCGCGCGGATCCCCTCCGACGCCGAGCCCGCCTCGGAGTTCCGCTACCGCAACCCGGTCGTGGACCCCGACACCCTCTACATCGCGGTGTCCCAGTCCGGTGAGACCTACGACGTCCTCGCGGCCGTCCAGGAGCTCAAGCGCAAGGGCGCCCGGGTGCTGGGCCTGGTGAACGTGGTCGGCTCGGCGATCGCCCGCGAGACCGACGGCGGCATCTACGTCCACGCCGGCCCCGAGGTCTGCGTCGTCTCCACCAAGTGCTTCACCAACATGGTGGTCTCCTTCGGCCTGCTCGCCCTGCACCTGGGCCGCATCCGCGACCTGTCCGTCGCCGACGGCAAGCGGATCATCGAGGGCCTGCGCAAGCTGCCCGCGCAGATCTCCGAGATCCTGGCGAACGAGGCGGAGATCGAGAAGCTGGCCGGGGAGTACGCGGACGCCAAGTCGATGATGTTCATCGGCCGGGTGCGCGGCTACCCGGTCGCCCGTGAGGCCTCGCTGAAGCTCAAGGAGGTCTCGTACATCCACGCCGAGGCCTACCCCGCCTCCGAGCTCAAGCACGGCCCGCTGGCCCTGATCGAGCCCGCGATGCCGACCGTGGCGATCGTGCCGGACGACGAGCTGCTGGAGAAGAACCGCGCCGCGCTGGAGGAGATCAAGGCCCGCAGCGGCCGCATCCTCGCCGTCGCGCACCAGGTGCAGGAGAAGGCCGACCACACGATCGTGGTGCCGAAGAACGAGGACGAGCTGGACCCGATCCTCATGGGCATCCCGCTCCAGCTGCTCGCCTACTACACGGCGAAGGCCATGGGCCGTGACATCGACAAGCCGCGCAACCTGGCGAAGTCCGTCACCGTCGAGTAGTACCCCGGGGCCTCGCGCCCCTTGAGCTCGGTCCTGTCGCACCTGTCCTGCGGCGGGTCCGGGACAGCCCTCCTCGCGCGTGCCACCCGGCGCGCGGGGAGGGCTGCCTCCCCTTGCCGGCGGCACTCTCCCGCCGGCGGTGATGCCGCCGGTTCCGGGAACCGTCACCTCCCGTCCGGCAGCACGTCACGCTCCGGTTCCTACCCGCCGGCGAGCCGCTCCCCACCCCCTACGCGCGGGTAGATTCAACAGCCGTCAACGCGCGGTCCGGGATCATCGCCCCTATGGGCGACGGAAGTTGACGTGGACCCGGCGGAGCCGGGCCGTCATGGAATGACGACCACCGGACGCTGCGCGCGCCGCGCCAGCCGCCCCGCGACCGAGCCGAAGATCCGGCCGACCAGACCGTGGGTGGAGCCGACGACGATCGCGTCCGCCGCGTACTCCCGGCCGACCTCCTCCAGTTCGTGGCAGATGTCGCCACCGCGCTCGACGAGGATCCACGGCACCTCGGACAGGTGGTCCGCACAGGCGAGTTCGAGGCCCAGGACCTCCGTGCGGTGATCCGGGACGTCCACGAAGACCGGCGGCTCACAGCCCGCCCACACGGTCGTCGGCAGCCGGTTGGCCACATGGACGATGATCAGGCCCGAGCCGGAGCGCCGGGCCATCCCGATTGCATACGCAAGCGCTCGCTCGCTGGACGTGGAACCGTCGAAGCCCACCACGACGCCGTGCTGGAACGCAGGATCGCAGGAATGGCGTGATTCTTCCGCCGCTTCGGGGTGCGCCGCGTGATCGGCGACCCGCTTGCGGTCCGCGGGTTCGGGGAATTCGTGACCGGCCATCGGTGTCTCGGCGAAGGATGTCCTCGTGCGGAGGGATCAGCGGTGGACTGGTTGCAGTTGTCAGAGGAGGAGCGAGCGCGAGCGCCGGAAAAGACGCAGCCCGGAGCGTCCCGCAGGATCATGGACGAAAAATCCGTCCGGGATTCATCTTTTCAAGCACTTACCTTCCAGGGTACGGCGACACCCGCCGCGTGCCCAGAGGCCGCCCGACGGGACGGCCCCCTCGGCACGGAACGGCGGCGCCGTCCCCTGCCCCGGGGACACAGGGACGCCGGGCGTTCCCCGGAGCATGCACGAGGGCGGCGCGCAGCGCAATGCCCTCGCCGCAACGCGGCCGTACTCCTGATGCGCGCGGCGCAGTGACCCCGGCGCCCGGCCCGGCGTTGTACCACCGTCAGCCGCCGCCAGCAGGGAGCCGCTCCGTGCCCGGAACCCGTGATCACGCCCGCGCCGACGACCCCGGGGCGGACTCCCCCGATCCGGTGAGCGATGTGGTCCGCTGGGCGGCCTTCAGCTGTGTGCTGGTCCCCGTGGTCCTGCTGATGTGCGGTCAGTCCTTCGGTGGCGCCGCCGGCACCGCGGCCGGGCTGGTGGCCCTCACCTGCGTCTGCCGCGCACTGCTGCGCCGGTCCGAACGCACCGCCGCCCGCGTCCCGTCGGGGCCGCGCACAGGCACGCCCGCACCGGAATCGTCAATTCCGCATCGTGGCCGCCACGGCCGCACGGGCGTCGGAAACCATCGGGGCAACCGCCATCCGGGCACGCCCGCGCAGAGCGGCGCCCAGGCCTCTCCCCGTACCGATACGCCGGGTAGTACGCCCGGTGAATGACGCCTTCGTACATATGCACCCGGTGCTTTTCAGCCAACTTCAGGCCGAACCCCTCACCTTGGCCTGAGCAGCCCCCAACAGCCGGTCGACCAGCAAGGAAAGGACCGCCGAGGGCGGTTGCACCCTACGGGGATTGGGCATGGGCGAGAGGCGTACTTTTCACCGAGCCCTGCAAGTGCAACGCTTCGTGATCGAACGCTTCGCGCCAAGTTGTCATGTCGACATAGAGCCGGGTGGTGAACTGGTCACCGCGACTCCGTGTGACGCAGTAGATTCGATCTTGGCCATGACCGGCGGGGGAACCGTTCAGGACCGAGGGGAAACGTGCAGGACCGAGAGGACTCGACCGCCGAGGGGGGCTTAGCGCCATGAGCCAGGACTCCACGACCGTACCGGAGACCACGCGCAAGCTCTCCGGACGCCGCCGCCGGGAGATCGTCGCAGTGCTGCTTTTCAGCGGCGGCCCCATCTTCGAAAGCTCCATTCCGCTCTCAGTGTTCGGGATCGACCGACAGGACGCTGGGGTACCCCGCTACCGATTGCTGGTGTGCGCGGGCGAAGATGTGCCATTGCGAACAACCGGCGGCCTGGAATTGACCGCACCGTACGGCCTGGAGGCGCTCTCCCGGGCCGGCACCGTCGTCGTACCGGCCTGGCGGTCGATCACCCAGCCGCCGCCCACCGCCGCACTCGACGCACTGCGCCGCGCCCATGAAGAGGGTGCCCGCATCGTGGGGCTGTGCACCGGGGCCTTTGTACTGGCCGCCGCGGGCCTGCTCGACGGCAGGCCCGCCACCACCCATTGGATGTACGCGCCCACACTCGCGAAGCGCTATCCGTCGGTCCATGTGGACCCCCGGGAGCTCTTCGTCGACGACGGCGACGTACTGACTTCCGCGGGCACCGCGGCAGGCATCGACCTGTGCCTGCACATCGTCCGTACCGACCACGGCGCCGACGCGGCGGGGGCCCTGGCCCGTCGTCTCGTCGTACCGCCCCGCCGCAGTGGCGGACAGGAGCGCTATCTCGACCGGTCTTTACCGGAGGAGATCGGCGCCGACCCGCTCGCCGAGGTCGTCGCCTGGGCGCTGGAGCACCTCCACGAGCAGTTCGACGTGGAGACGCTGGCGGCCCGCGCCTATATGAGCCGCCGGACCTTCGACCGGCGGTTCCGCTCGCTCACCGGGAGCGCCCCGCTGCAGTGGCTGATCACCCAGCGGGTGCTCCAGGCACAGCGGCTCCTGGAGACCTCGGACTATTCCGTGGACGAGGTCGCCGGGCGCTGCGGCTTCCGCTCGCCCGTGGCCCTGCGGGGTCACTTCCGCAGGCAGCTGGGGTCCTCCCCGGCCGCCTACCGCGCCGCGTACCGGGCGCGCCGGCCACAGAGCCCGGCCGACCGCCCCGAGCGGGGCGAGCGGCCGGACCGCGTGGACCGGCCGGAGCGCTCCGACCGGTTCGACCGGGCGGAGCTGGGCGAGCAGCGGAGCGGGGAGCCGTCGGTGATGGCGATGCGGCGGACGGCCCTGGCCGGCGCCCATGCCGTCTCCGGTGCGATCATGACCACCCCGCCACCACCACATAGTGGACATGGAGGGCATATCGCACAGTCCGCCTCGCACGGCGGTCACGGTGGTGGCCATCTCGGCACCACCGGCGGCCCGGATCCGGGCAAGCCGGAGTCGGACCTCTACACCCCACGCCTGCCCGGCCAGCGGGAACGCCCCGTAGGGTGAGACGCATGAACGATCGCATGGTGTGGATCGACTGCGAGATGACCGGGCTCTCGCTGTCGAACGACGCGCTCATCGAGGTGGCCGCCCTGGTCACCGACTCCGAGCTGAACATCCTCGGCGACGGCGTGGACATCGTCGTCCGCCCGCCCGCCGAGGCCTTGACCACCATGCCCGAGGTGGTCCGCCAGATGCACACGGCCTCCGGGCTGCTCGCGGAGCTGGACAAGGGGACGACGCTCGAGGACGCGGAGCGACAGGTCCTGGCGTACATCCGCGAGCACGTCCCGGAGCCGGGCAAGGCCCCGCTGTGCGGAAACTCGGTCGGTACCGACCGCGGCTTCCTCGCGCGGGACATGCCGGCGCTGGAGGACCACCTGCACTACCGCATCGTCGATGTGTCGTCGGTGAAGGAGCTGGCCCGCCGCTGGTATCCGCGGGCCTACTTCAGCAGCCCCAAGAAGAACGGCAACCACAGGGCACTCGCGGACATCCGCGAGTCGATCGCCGAGCTCCGCTATTACCGCGAGGCGATCTTCGTGCCGCAGCCCGGCCCGGACTCGGACACCGCGAAGGCCATCGCGGCCCGGCACGTGCTGCCCGCTCAGGGACAGTGACGCAGCTCGCTCCCAGGACAAGCACCACCTGGGAGCGAGCACCCCTCAAGACCCTGTACACTTTTTCTCAGCCGGTGGGAAACACACCGGACATGGTGGGTATAGCTCAGCTGGCAGAGCACCTGGTTGTGGTCCAGGATGTCGCGGGTTCAAGTCCCGTTACTCACCCTGATCGAGGGCCCCGATCCGCGAAAGCGGATCGGGGCCCTCGGCGTTTGCGGCTGCTCCCCCGGGGCGTGCGCCTGTAGCCCCTAGGAGTGAGCCGGGGCCCGTGCGGGGAGAGTTCACCGGCCGTCCGTGGGAAGGCTCAGATGTCGCAGTGGCGCGCGCTGCGGCCGGCGGCGCGCCGTGGCATCTGACGGAAGGTCGTGACCGATGGCCCGTGACCCGGTGGAACGCCGCACCCCCCGCGAAGGATCCCGCCCCGGGCAACCGTGAGCACCCCGGTGGGCGGTCCGCGCCGCCCCGGTCCGGCCGGTGTCGCGCTCGCCACCGTCACCGCGCTCGCCGTGGCCCTGCTCGGCAGCTGTGCCAGGGACGACGGGGACACCGGGCCGGCGGGCGGCCGGACCACCGTCACCATCGGCACCTTCGGGGTCTTCGGCTACAAGCAGGCGGGCCTCTACGCGGAGTACGAGCGGCTGCACCCGGACGTCACGATCAAGGAGAGCGTGATCGAACGGAACGACACCTACTACCCCCAGCTGCTGACGCACCTCGCGGCGGGCAGCGGCCTCTCCGACATCCAGGCCGTGGAGGTGGGCAACATCCACGACGTGGCCACCACCCAGGCCGACCGCTTCGAGGACCTCTCCCGGGCCCGGGGCGTCCACAAGGGCGACTGGCTGGACTGGAAGTGGGCCCAGGCCACGGCCGCCGGCGGCAGGACGATCGGCCTCGGCACGGACATCGGGCCCATCGCCGTCTGCTACCGGAAGGATCTCTTCCAGAAGGCCGGGCTGCCCACGGACCGCGAGCACGTCGGCAGGCTCTGGGCCGGTGACTGGCAGAAGTACCTCGACGTCGGCAGGGCGTACCGGAGGCACGCGCCGTCCGGCACGGTCTTCACCGACTCCGCGGCCGGGATCTACAACGCGTCCATCCACGGATACGCCGAGCGCTACTACAACCGGCGCGGCAGGGCCGTCTACCGCAAGAGCCCGGCGGTCAGGGCCTCCTGGCGGCTGGCCGTGCAGGCGGCGCGGGGCGGGCTGACGGCCCGGCTCAAACAGTTCGAGAAGCCCTGGGACCAGGCGTTCGCCAACGGCCGCTTCGCCAGCGTCGCCTGTCCGCCGTGGATGCTCGGCTACATCAAGGAGAAGGCGGGCCCGGCGGGCAAGGACAAGTGGGACGTGGCCGCCGCGCCGCGGCCCGCCAACTGGGGCGGCTCCTTCGTGACCGTGCCCCGGGCGGGCCGGCACCGGGCGGCGGCGGTCGCGCTCGCGGTCTGGCTGACGGCGCCCGAGCAGCAGGCCAAGCTCTTCGACCGGCAGGCGAGCATCCCCTCCACCCCCGCCTCGTACGCGATGCCGCTGGTCCGGGACGCGCGCAATCCCTACTTCGGGGGCGCGCCGACCGGGCGGATCTTCGCGGAGGCGGCCAGGAACATCCCGACCCTGGTGATCGGCCCCAAGGAGCAGCAGATCGGGACGGCCTTCACCGATGTGGCGATCCCCCAGGTCGAGCAGCAGGGCAGGTCGCCGCGGGCGGCCTGGAAGGCGGCGCAGAAGGAAATCGACAACGCGGTGGACGAATGACGGCGACCGCCGAGGCGGCCCGGGACACCCAGGCCCCACCGCCCGAGGGCCCGCGGAAGGAGGGGGGCCTGCCGCGGCCGTGGCGCAGCCGGCTGTGCCGCTGGGACGTCCGCTACAGCCCGTACGCCTTCGTCGCGCCCTTCTTCCTCTTCTTCTCCGCCTTCGGGGTCTTCCCCCTCCTCTATACGGGCTGGGCCTCGCTGCACCGGGTGGAGCTTTCGTCGCCTGACCACATGGAGTGGGCGGGCGCGCACAACTACCTCCGGCTGCTGGACGACGACTTCTTCTGGAACGCGCTGCGCAACACCTTCACCATCGGGGTCCTCTCCACGGTCCCGCAGCTGCTGATGGCCCTGGGCCTGGCCCACCTGCTCCACTTCCGGCTGCGCGCCGCCTCCTTCTGGCGGGTCGCGCTGCTGACCCCGTACGCCACCTCGGTCGCCGCCGCGACGCTCGTCTTCGTGCTGCTCTACGGGCGGGACTACGGGATGGTCAACTGGGCGCTGGGCGCGGCCGGGATCGGTCCTGTCGACTGGCAGAGCGGCCGGTGGTCCTCCCAGCTGGCGGTCTCCTCGATCGTGATCTGGCGGTGGACGGGCTACAACGCACTGATCTACCTGGCCGCGATGCAGGCGGTGCCGGACGAGCTCTACGAATCGGCGGCGCTGGACGGCGCGTCGCGGACGCAGCAGTTCCGCCATGTCACCGTGCCCGCGCTGCGGCCGACGATCCTCTTCACCGTGGTCGTCTCCACGATCGGGGCGACGCAGCTCTTCGGCGAGCCGCTGCTGTTCGGCGGGGCGGGCGGGCAGAAGGGCGGCGCGGCGCACCAGTTCCAGACGCTGGGGCTCTATCTCTACGAACAGGGCTGGTACGACTTCCACCTCGGGCGCGCCTCCGCCGTCGCCTGGACGATGTTCCTGATCCTGCTGTTGATCGGCGCGGTCAATGCCGTGGTCGCGCGACAGCTGGGGAAGACCCGGTGAGGGGCTGATGTGACGATCACTTCGACCGGGCGGGCCGGGCGGCAGCTGCACGGCGGGCCGGTCACCTACGCGGTGCTTGCGCTGTTCACCGCGGGCTCGCTCTTCCCGCTGGTGTGGACGGCGATCGCCGCGTCGCGCGACAACACCCGGCTGGCCCGCACGCCGCCGCCCTTCTGGTTCGGCGGCAGGCTGCTGAAGAACCTCGGGACGGCGTGGGGCGACGCCCACATGGGGCTGGCGCTGTTCAACACCACGCTGGTGGCGGGCACGGTCGCGCTGGGCACGGTGCTGTTCAGCACCGTCGCCGGCTTCGCCTTCGCCAAGCTGCGGTTCCGGTTCAGGGACGCGCTGCTGCTGCTGACGATCGGCACCATGATGATCCCGCCGCAGCTGAGCGTGGTGCCCCTCTTCATGGTCGTCGCCGGGCTGGGCTGGACCGACCAGCTGCAGTCGGTGGTGCTGCCCACCCTGGTCAGCGCCTTCGGGGTGTTCTTCATGCGGCAGTACCTCGTGGAGGCGCTGCCCACCGAGCTGATCGAGGCGGCCCGCGTGGACGGCGCGAACAGCCTGCGGGTGGTGTGGCACATCGTCCTTCCCGTCGCGCGGCCCGCGATGGCCGTGCTCGGGATGCTCTCCTTCGTGCAGGCGTGGAACGACTTCTTCTGGCCGATCATCGCGCTGACCCAGGAGAACCCCACCGTGCAGGTCGCGCTCACCGGGCTCGGCCGCGGTTACGTACCCGATCAGGCGGTGGTGATGGCCGGGGCGCTGCTGGGCACCCTGCCGCTGCTGCTCGCCTTCACCCTCTTCGGCAGACAGATCGTCGGCGGCATCATGCAGGGCGCCGTCAAGGGCTGATGCCCTCGTCATCCTTCCCACCGCCATTCCCCCCACCCGGGAGCGCTTCCATGACCGTGAACTTCCCGCCCGGCTTCCTCTGGGGCGCCGCGACCGCCGCGTACCAGATCGAGGGCGCGGCCCAGGAGGACGGCCGCACCCCGTCCATCTGGGACACCTTCTCCCGCACGCCCGGCCGGACCCTCGGCGGCGACACCGGTGACACGGCCGCCGACCACTACCACCGGCGCGCCGAGGACGTCCGGCTGATGGCCGAACTCGGCCTGGGCGCCTACCGCTTCTCCGTCTCCTGGCCGCGGGTCCAGCCCGGCGGCCGGGGCCCCGCCTGCCGGGCGGGGCTCGACTTCTACCGCGCGCTCGTCGACGACCTCCTCGACCGGGGCATCCGGCCGGTGCTGACCCTCTACCACTGGGACCTGCCGCAGGAGCTGGAGTCGGCGGGCGGCTGGCCCGAGCGCGGCACGGCGCACCGCTTCGCCGACTACGCGCAGCTGGTCGCCGAGGCGCTGGGCGACCGGGTGGAGCTGTGGACGACCCTCAACGAGCCCTGGTGCAGCGCCTTCCTGGGCTACGGCTCGGGGGTGCACGCCCCGGGCCGCACGGACCCCGTGGCCGCCCTGCGCGCCGCCCACCACCTCAACCTGGCCCACGGCCTCGGCGCCCAGGCGCTGCGCGCGGCCCTGCCCTCGCGGGCGCAGGTCTCCGTGACGCTCAACCCGGCGGCGGTCAGGGCCCGCACGGACTCCCCCGCGGACCGGGACGCCCGGCGGCGCGTGGACGCGCTCGCCACCCGTATCTTCACCGAGCCCATGCTCCGGGGCGCATACCCCGCCGACCTGCTCGCCGACACGGCGGGCATCACCGACTGGTCCTTCGTGCACGACGGCGACCCGGGCGTCATCAGGCACCCCCTCGACTCGCTGGGCATCAACTACTACGCACCTACAGTGGTATCAGCCGCCACTGACAACGCCCCGCCCCGCGACGACGGCCAGGGCTCCGCCGGTCACTCCCCCTGGCCGGGCGCCGACCGCGTCGCCTTCCACCGGCCGCCCGGCAAGCGGACGGCGATGGACTGGTCCGTCGACCCCACGGGCCTGCACGAGCTGCTGATGCGCTTCACCCGCGAGTTCCCCGGCCTGCCGCTCATGGTCACCGAGAACGGGGCCGCGTACGACGACAAGCCGGACGGGGACGGCGCGGTGCACGACCCGGAGCGCATCGCGTATCTGCACGCGCACCTCGACGCGGTCCGGCGGGCGCTGGCCGACGGCGCGGACGTGCGCGGCTATTTCCTGTGGTCGCTGATCGACAACTTCGAGTGGGCGTACGGCTACAGCAAGCGCTTCGGCGCGGTGTACGTCGACTACGCGACGCAGGCGCGCACGCCCAAGTCGAGCGCCCACTGGTACTCCCAGGTGGTACGGACGGGTCAACTGCCGCCGTACTGACGGGAGCTACTCGAAGACGGAGGGCGGCGGCGCGGGCGACGGCTTGGCGCTCGCGTCGGTGACGGGGGCCGCCCCGCCCGTGAAGTCGGCCAGGGCGCGGCCGTGTTCGACCCGCCCCTGGTGCGGGTCGGTGGCGGCCCGCCGGGTCAGTTCGGCGATGGGCAGCTCGTGATCGGAGGCCAGCAGCACGGCGTTGCCGAAGCGGCGCCCGCGCAGGACCGCGGGGTCGGCGGTCAGGCACAGCTCGGGGAAGACGGTGCGCACGGTGGCGATCTGTGCCTTGACGTAGGACAGCGGCGGGCCGTCCGCGAGGTTCGCGGCGTAGAAGCCGCCGGGCCGCAGCGCGCGCCGCACCTCGGCGGCGAACTCCGTGCTGGTCAGGTGCGCGGGGGTGCGGGCGCCGCTGAAGACATCGGCGATGATCAGCTCCGCCCAGCCGTCCGGCACCTTGGCCAGGCCCTCGCGGGCGTCGCCGCCCCGCACCCGTATCCGCCAGGAGCCGTCCAGGGGCAGCTCGCGGCGGACGAGCTGGACGAGGGGGGCGTCGATCTCCACGATCTGCTGGGTCGAGCGGGGCCTGGTCGCGGCGACGTAGCGGGCCAGGGTGAAGGCGCCGCCGCCCAGGTGGAGCGCCTGGACCGGCCTGCCCGGCGGGGCCACCAGGTCGGCGATGTGGCCGAGCCGGCGCTGGTAGGCGAATTCGAGATATGTGGGGTCGTCGAGGTCGACGTGGGACTGCGGGGCGGAGTCGATCAGCAGGGTGAACCCGCGGGGGCGGTCGCGGTCGGGCACGAGCTCGGCGCGCCCGCCATCCACGTCCGCGCCGACCGTTTCCACGGTGGCGCGCCCCCGCCCTCCTTGCTTCTTGGTCTTCGCCATCGGACCAGTATCCCCCGGTGCCACCCTGCGGGCTGCCTTGCCGCCTGCGGCGGGGGCGCCCTGCGGGCGCGTCCTCAAACTCCCCCAGCTACCGCTGGGAGGTGCCCCCACGGGCTGAATTTTGCGCACCCCGGGGGTCTGGGGGCGGAGCCCCCAGTTCGCCGACCTAGCGGCAGCGATCCACCGCTTCGATCGTGCGGGCCGCCTCGCCGAGCGCAGCGCGCAGCACGGCGGGATCCGTCGCGTCCGAGAACGCCGCGTCCGGCGCGACCAGCCAGCCCGTCCCGGTGATGGGCGGCGGCTCCGCCGGGTCGGCCTGGAAGCCGCGGCCGTGTGTCTGGGTGCAGGCGCTGCCCGGGACGTCCCAGGCGTCGGCCGTGCCGGGCGGCACCAGGAAGCCGAGGGTGTCGCACTCGCCGTCGTGCAGCACGGGGCCGACGCCGTCGCGCAGCCGCAGGATGTCGACCGCCTCCAGGCCCTGCCGGGCGGGCACGGTGACCAGGTCGCACGGCCCGGCCTCGACGGCCTCCTGCGCCGCGCACGGGGACGGCGACGGGCTGTGGTCCTCACGCGGCTGGTGCAGGGCCGTCGTCCGCGAGCTGCTGATGTCCACTCCGGCCTCCACCAAGGGAAACCCCTCCTCCGCCGTGCCACTCCGCGTCGAGCGCGCTCGTAGGTACAACGCGCGAACCCCGTCAACGGCAACGGCGCCATGCCGTCACAAAGGATGGCACTTCATGGCGGATCGCAGGTGAGATATCCGTTTTGTAGCCAAACACTCGGTAGTGGCCCCCTCGTTGCCGGTACGGTCTTCTCCGCCGAACGGCAGCTCCGCCGCTCCGGCAGCCCAGCGGGCAGCACAAGCCCACGCCCCCGCTCCGTACCGCGTGGGGCGGCAGTCGCCAGGGAGAGGGGCCGGCCATGGCGTCGTCCCACGCGTCCTCGTCACCGCCACCTCGCCCGAACGAGGCGTTCCGGCAGCTGCGGGGAAGCCGGTCGCCGGGCGAGTTCGCGGCGGCCGTACGGCGCGCGGCCCGGGAGATCGGCGAGCAGGTCTCGTGCGACGCGCGCTACGTCGGGCGCGTGGAGTCCGGGGAGATCCGCTGCCCCAACTACGCCTACGAGCGGGTGTTCCGGCACATGTTCCCCGGCAGGGAACCGGTCGACATGGGTTTCGCGCCGCGGAACGTGGTACGCGGCAAGAGGGCGCGCGAAACCGCCGAGGCGCGGCCTCCGGAGCCCGGGGGGACGGTCCGTGACCGCGCCCCCGGGGCTCCCGGCACTCCCTTCGACAGTCACAAGGAGAGCGACGTGTTGCGTCGCGCGTTCATGACCAGCGGCACCGCGGCGATGGCCGCGGTCTCCCTGGGCGCCGTCCCCGGCCCCCGCTCCCCGCGCCGCGCGGGCGAGACCGAGGCCGCCGCCGTCGAACAGGCCGTGCGCCGCATCCGGCTGCTGGACGACCGGCACGGTGCGGACGGCCTCTACCGGCGTGCCGCGCGGCCGCTGCGGGTCGCGTACGAGCTGCTCGACGCGGACACCCGGCGGCAGTCGGTCGCGGACCGGCTGCATACGGGGGCGGGCGAACTGGCGATCTCCGTCGGCTGGCTGGCCCACGACTCGGGCCGCTTCGCGGACGCCCGCTCGCACTACGCGGAGGCGCTCGCCACGGCGCGGGTCGCCGGGGACCCGGCCCTGGAGGCGCACGCCTTCTGCAACACCTCATTCCTCGCGCGCGACGCGGGGCGCCCGCGGGAGGCCGTACGGGCGGCGCAGGCCGCGCAGCGCGCGGGCCGGCGGCTGGCGTCGCCGCGGCTGATGTCCCTGCTGGCCCTGCGTGAGGCGGGCGGCTGGGCCGGGCTCGGGGACCGGGAGGCGTGCGAGGAGGCGCTGGCGCGGGCGCGCACGCTCTTCGGGCGCGGGGCGGCCGCCGCGGATCCGGAGTGGATGTCCTTCTTCGGCGAGGCGGAGCTGGAGGGGCTGGAGGCGCAGTGCTGGTCCGCGCTCGGCGACTGGGCGCGCGCGGCCGAGCACGCGCGGCGCGCGGTCGATCTGCAGAATCCGCACTTCGCCCGCAATATCGCGCTGTTCACCACCCAGCTCGCGAGCGATCTGGCCCACGGCGGCGAGCCGGACGCGGCGGCCGCCGCGGGTGACCGGGCGCTGGACCTGCTGACGGAGATCCACTCGACGCGGATCCGGACCATGCTGGCCGCGACGGCCCGACGGCTGCGCCACCACCCCCGCGAAGCGGAAGGTTTCCTCGCCCGCTACGGGCACGCGGTGGCGAGTGGGGGCTAGCCCACTCGCATCCGCTGCCTCACGCCAAGTGCCCGGTGTCGTTCCAGCGCTCGATCGCCGGGGCGTCGTACGCCCAGCCCAGGATGGACAGCGACGTGGGGTCGAGGCGGATGCGCGCCGCGAAGGACACGTCGAGGCCCAGCCAGCGCGCTCCGATCGTCCGCAGGATGTGCCCGTGCGCGAAGATCAGCACGTCGCGGTCGGCCGAGCGCGCCCACTGGACGACCTCGTCCGCGCGGGCGCCGACCTCCGCGAGGGTCTCGCCCTCCGGGACGCCGTCGCGCCAGATCAGCCAGCCGGGGCGCTGCGCCTTGATCTCGGCCGGGGTCATGCCCTCGTACGCGCCGTAGTCCCACTCCATCAGCGCGTCCCAGTCGGTGGCCCGGTCGCCGAAGCCGGCCAGCTCGCAGGTCTCCTTGGCGCGCACCAGGGGGCTCGTACGGATCTCGACGTCGCGCAGCCCGTCCCAGGGGGCGCGGTGCAGGCGCTCGCCGAGCAGCTTGGCGCCGCGCCTGCCCTCGTCGAGGAGCGGGATGTCCGTGCGGCCGGTGTGCTTCCCGGACAGCGACCACTCCGTCTGTCCGTGCCGGGCCAGCAGGATGCGCGGTGCCATGACGAGGGACCCTTCAGAAGATTTCGGTGATTTTGGCTACAGATACCGGCAGATAATTACAAGCTCTGACAGAAACGATCTGCTCGCTCTCCATCATCGCTCACACCCGTCCCGGGCAACCCTCCAGTGGTTCCCGGCGTCTCCTACCTCGCACTCCGCCCACCCCGGCCGAACAGCGGGCGAACTCGGCGTTTCCGATAAGTCGCGGGGCGGTGTGCGAACGATGCGGCGTACACCGTACGGTGGCATGCGCGCTTGTTGGCCGCCTGAACATATGGAGAGCGTCCGGATGTACCGCACCGCACCACTCGGGAAGCGGCCGCGCTGGTGGACCGAGCTGCCACTGATCGCCGTGGTGTACGCCCTGTACTCGGCGGGCCGCCTGCTGGTCAGGGGCGATGTGCAGTCGGCCGTCGACCACGGGCTGTCGATCCTCGATCTCGAGAAGACCTTCCGAATAAATTTCGAGCACCCGCTCAACCGGCTGTTCACGGACCACCCGGCCCTCGGCATACCCGCCGACTTCGCCTACGCGTCCCTGCACTACATCCTCACCCCCGCGCTCCTGGTCTGGGCCTTCCGCCGCCGCCCGGCCGACTACCGCTTCCTCCGCAGCTGGCTGATGATCTCCACCCTCATCGGCCTCATAGGTTTCACCCTGCTGCCCACCTGCCCGCCCCGGCTGCTGGATCCGTCCGAGGGCTTCGTCGACACCATGCGGATGTACGCCGAGTACGGCTGGTGGGGCGGCGACGCCAGTGCCCCGCGGGGCCTCGGCGGGATGACCAACCAGTACGCCGCCATGCCGAGCCTGCACGTCGGCTGGGCCCTGTGGTGCGGCGTCGTGATGTTCCGCTACGGCCGCACCACCTGGGCGAAGATCGCCGGTGTCGCCTATCCGCTGACCATCGCGCTCGTGGTGATGGGCACCGCCAACCACTACTTCCTGGACGCCGTCGCCGGGACCGCCGTCATGGGCGCCGGTTTCCTGCTGGCCAAGCCGGCGGTGCGGGCCGCCGACCGGATCAGGAACCGTTTCTCCCGGTCGACAGGCAAGGAAACGACCGGTACGCCCGCGAATGTCACTGCCGGATGCGAGACTTCGGCAGGTACAGCGCTTCCCCGGGCCGCGGCCTCCGGCTCCCCGGCCGGAGACGGCTCCCGGGGCGCGCCGGAGAGACTTCGCGAGGCGGACGCCAGTGACCAGATCCCTCGACAGCAGGCCCCCGGCGGGGCCGGGGACAGCCGCGCCGACGGCGCTGCGGCAGCGGCTCGCTGAGCTCCGCGGGCCGGACGTCCCCGCCCGCCCCCTCGACGCCCGCGCCCTGGCGGCCCTGGCCGCCAACCCCGGCTGCCGGCGCCGGATGCTGCTCGACGGCGCCGGGATCGACAAGGGGGCGCTGGCGCGGGCCCTGGGTTCCCCGGCGGCCTTCGGGCAGTCGCAGTTCGCCCTGGTGCGGGGCCATTCCTTCGAGCAGCGGGCCAAGGCCGACGGCGGGGCCGCCCTGATCCGTCTGCTGCACGAGCGGCTGGGTGACGGCTCGCCCCCGCCCGAGCCGGGCTCCGTCGACACCCCCGACCTCTCCGCCGCCGGTCCCGAGGGCCGCACCGCGCGTACGGCGCTTGCCCTGCGCGAGGCCACCGCCGCCGGGCGCTGGGCGCTCCTGGACCACCCCCTGCTGGCCCTGCGCATCGCGGGCACCCCCGCCTATCTGGAGCCGGACGCCGTGGTCGTCCACCCCGACGGGAGCTGGACCGTCGTGGAGATCAAGTCCTTCGCGATGATCGACGGCGCGGCGGACGCCACGAAGGTGGGCGCGGCGGCCCGGCAGGCCGCCGTCTACGTCCTCGCCCTGGAGGAAGTGGCGGCGCGCATGGAGGATCGCCCACGCGTGCACGCGCGCGTGCTGCTCGTCTGCCCCAAGGACTTCTCCAACCTCCCGGCCGCCGAACTCGTCGACGTGCGCAAGCAGCTCGCGACCACCCGGCGGCAGCTCGGCCGGCTGTCCCGCGTCGAGGACATCGCGGCCGCCCTGCCCGAGGGCACCACCTTCGACCTGTGCCTCGCCGAGGACGGCCGCACGGCGACGCGGCCCGCCGGGGAGCTGCTGGCGGCCGTCGAGTGCGTCGAGGCGGCGTACGCCCCGGAGTGCCTGGCCGCGTGCGAGCTGGCGTTCCACTGCCGGGCGCGGGCCCGGGAGGCGGGCGCGGTGGAGTCCCTGGGGCGCGGCCTGCGCGGGGAGCTGGGCGGGCTGACCACGGTCGAGTCGGTGCTGTCCGCCGCCCTGGGCGGGGCGGGCGATCCCGAGGACCCCGCCGTCGCCGCCCTCCGCCGCGCGGCCGCCCTGCGCGCGGAGGCGCTGGCCCTGGCGGGCACGGGCACGGAGGCCGCCGTATGACGCCCCTTCGCACACGCCGCGGCCCCCTCGACGTACGGACGGAGGCCGCATGTCGCTGATCACCTCGCTCGCGCGCATGGAGGCCGTGCGGGACGGCAGGGCCCGGCCCCTGACGACCGTGCGGCACCGGCACCTCGCGGAGCGGCCTCTCGTCCTCGTCCCCCTCACCACGGCCGGTGAGGCGGGCGCCCCGCTGGGGGCGCTGGTGGGCACCGACCGGGATGCCCCCCGGCTGCTGGTGGTGGCGCAGCCGCGCGACAGGGACCTGCGGTTCGCGTTCCTCGCGGAGCTGGCCGACGCGGTGCTGCCCTATGTCGAGGGGTTCGCCGACGCGGTGGAGACGGAGGAGCGCAAGGAGACCGACCCGGAGACCGGCAAGAAGGTGCCGGTCGAGGTCGAGCTGTGCGCGGAGGCGCCGCAGTTGCTGGTGCCGGGCGCGGCCGCGGTGGAGTACGTACGGCTGCTGGGGCGCTCCATGCGGTTCCGGCGCACCGCCGAGCAGGACCCGGAGGCGGCGTATCCCGCGCCCCCGCGCGTGCCGCTGCTCGGCCGCTGGCTGACGCACTTCGGGGAGCGGGCGCGGGTGCCCGGTTCGTCGCTGCTGCTGCCGATGACGCAGCTGCTGAGCAGGCACTGGGCGACGGGGCAGAGCAATCTGGAGGACCAGCACCTGGGCGCGCTGCTCGCCTGGATCGCGCCGCCGCCGGGGTCGACGGGCGCCGAGGCGGCGCTGCGTGCGGAGCTGGAGCGCGACGGTGACGGCCTGCTGCGCTGTCCCCCGGCGGGCCCCGCGACGGACCCGGCCTTCGACAACAAGCGGCTGGCGCCCGCCACGTCCCGCTACGACCGCGCCCGCGCGGAAGCGGCGGAGGCGGCGGCCGCGCTGGAGGCGGCGGGAGGGGCGGGCGCGCCCATGGCCCGCGCCCGGCAGCGGGCCGCCGTGGAGAGCGCCGAGCGGGAGATCCGCGCCCTGCTGGAGTCGCAGCTGCGGCCCACGTGGGACGCCGTGTGGCACGGCGTCGACCTGCTGCGGGAGCTGCGCGCGGGCGAGCGGGTGGCCGACCGGTGGAAGCGGGACCGCTGGTCGTACACCGCGCACCGCGACCGCGTGCGCGCCGGGGAGCCGCCGCAGCCCCGGCGGGACGACGCGGTGACGGCCGCCCGGAAGCTGGCGACGCGGGAGACGGCGCTGGCGCAGCTCGACGCCCAGGAGGCGCTGGACGACCCCTTGGTGATGGCCACGCGGCGGCTGGCCGGGGAGGCGTTCGCGGGCGAGGTCATCGAGGTGGTGATGGCGTACTCGACGGCGAAGGTGCCCCGGCCGCGGCCCCTGGTGACGGTGCGCACGGACGACAGCCCGCTGCTCGCCGAGGGGGCGAAGATCTTCCGGGCGCACGGCGCGACGGCGCAGACCGCGGAGTTCGTCGGCCCGGTGGCGGGCGAGCCCGGCGCGCTGACGGTCCGGCTGACCGGTGGCATGGGCCGGGGCAAGGTCCCCGACGCGGGTTCGGTGCCGGAGAAGGGCGACCGCGTCTGCTGGACCCTCTTCGAGCACTCCCCCCGCGGCGGGCCCGAGCTGCCCGACCCCGAGCGGACGCCCTGGACCCACGGCGGCCCGCCGGGCGAGGCCGTGGAAGCCCCCGATCCGGTGACTCCGGAGGACCACCTGTGAACGTGACGGAGGACCGTCTGTGAACCCGACCGACGCGGCGCCCGCCGTCCCGGCGCCGCGGGCCCGCACCGCCGCCGGATTCGATCCCTCCGCGGCGGCGGCCGCCGCGACCGACGCGATCCTGCGCGACACCCTGCACGGCGCGCACCGCGGCGTCGTCGTCGACTCCCCGCCGGGCGCGGGCAAGTCGACGCTGGTCGTACGGGCCGCGCGGGAGCTGGCGGCCGCGGGCCGCCCGCTGATGATCGTCGCGCAGACCAACGCGCAGGTCGACGACCTGGTGCTGCGGCTGGCCGCGAAGGACCCGGAGCTGCCGGTCGGGCGGCTGCACAGCAGCGAGGCGCAGCCGTACGACACGGCGCTGGACGCGCTCCCGTCGGTGGTGAAGTCGGCGCGGGCGGCCGATCTCGCGGGGCTCGACGTGGTCGTCTCCACGGCCGCGAAGTGGGCGCACACCAAGGTCGCCGAACCCTGGGGGCACGCGATCGTCGACGAGGCGTACCAGATGCGCTCCGACGCGCTGCTGGCGGTGGCCGGGCTCTTCGAGCGGGCGCTGTTCGTCGGCGACCCGGGGCAGTTGGACCCGTTCAGCGTGGTGGGCGCGGAGGGCGCGGCGCAGTGGGCCGGGCTGTCGTACGACCCTTCGGCGAGCGCGGTGTCCACCCTGCTCGCCCACAACCCGGGCCTGCCCCAGCACCGGCTGCCCGTCTCCTGGCGGCTGCCCGCCTCGGCGGCGCCGCTGGTCTCGGCGGCCTTCTATCCGTACACCCCCTTCCGCAGCGGCACGGGCCACGGCGACCGGCGGCTGGCCTTCGGGGTGCGCTCGGACGGCTCGGCGGCGGACCGGGTGCTGGACGAGGCGGCCGAGGCGGGCTGGGGCCTGCTTGAGCTGCCCGCCCGCCGGACGCCGCGCACGGATCCGGAGGCGGTGGGCGCGGTGGCGCACGTCGTCCGGCGGCTGCTGGACCGGGGCGGCGCGGCGACGAGCGAGCTGTCCCCCGACCCGGTGCCGCTGACGGCGGACCGCGTCGCGGTGGGCACGGCCCACCGCGACCAGGCGGCCGCCGTGCGGTCGGCGCTGGCCGGTCTCGGGGTGCGCGGGGTGGCCGTGGACACGGCGAACCGGCTCCAGGGCCGGGAGTTCGACGTGACCGTGGTGCTGCACCCGCTGTCCGGGCGGCCGGACGCGACCGCCTTCCACCTGGAGACGGGCCGGCTGTGCGTGCTGGCCTCGCGCCACCGGCACGCGTGCGTGGTGGTGGGCCGGGCGGGCGTCGACCGGCTGCTGGACGAACATCCGTCGACGGATCCGGTGCGCCTGGGAGTGACGATGAAGTTCCCGGACGGCTGGGAGGCCAATCACGCCGTGTGGGCGCACCTGCTGGAACACCGCGTCGCCTGGCGGCCGTGAGCCCCTCCCCCGTGGGCGCACTTGCGCGGCGCAGGACAATGGATGGCGGTGCAGACGATCCTGGAGGTATGTACATGTGCGAGCCGAAGCCGGCTCCCGGCGCGCGCGACAGTGGGCAGCGCCGCTTGAAGCCCGCGCAGCTGCTCTTCGAGCCGCCCGAGGCCGTCGCCGACCCGGAGCACTTCTTCGACCTCGAATCGATCGAGGACCCGCGTGAGCTGCTGGCTCGCTCCACCGAGCTGGCGCTGGCCTTCCGCGCGGCGGCCGACAGAGCGACCGAGTTCCAGGCGGTGGCCGCGGCCCAGCTCGCCGACCCCGGGCGCTTCGACCGGCTGCCGACCGCGGTGATCGCGGAGCGCGCCGAGTGGAGCGAGGACTACGCGAAGAAGATGGTGGAGTTCGGCCGTGGCCTGCTGCGGGGCAGCAGCACCGTCGACTGACCGGCCCGGCCCGTGGTCCTTCGACCATGGGCCGTTGGCATATGCGCCGCGGAAGATAGCGCACCACCCGCCCCGCTGTCCCGATTTCGGGCAACTACCGCGAGCGGGCGGGGATGTGGCGCAGACCATAGGACATGAGCTCCTGGCCGAACGACCCGCACCCCATCCGCTTCCGGCGCCCGGCGCCCCCGCACACCGCGCCGCGGCGTGCCGCGCACCGGCCCGCAGCCACCCACGTCACGCTCGCGGGGGCCGACTGGCTCGCCTCCGCCGGGTCGGCGCCGCACCAGGTGCACGCCCTGTGGGCGGAGAACCCGGGCGCCCCCATGGTGCTGCCGTGCGGCACGGCGTTCGACGTGGTCGGGCTCCCGGCGCTGTTCGGGCGGAAGGTCCTGGACCGGTTATGGGCGAGCGGCCCCGGCTCCGGGCCGGTCGCCGTCCAGCGCGGCCGCCTGCTGCTCTTCGCCGCCCCCGGCGCCGCCCAGCGGCTGCCCGCGCTGCTCACCTGGGAGGAGTGGGCCCGGGCGATGCCCCCGCTGCTGTGCCACGGCACGGGCGACGCGGTGACCGTCCCCCCGCTCTATCCGCCCGCCGACGACGAGCCCGTGCCCCCGGCCTCGCGCTGGCTGGTCGCCCCCGAGGTGCGCCACCCCTGGCTGCCGGACGCCGAGGTGCTGCTGTGGGCGTGCGTACGGGTCACCCGGGAGACCTCCGGTTCGGACCTCAGGAGTCGCACCGGTCGCACCGACGGGGACGCCGACGCCCCGGCCGGCCGCGTGACCGGCGCTCCCGCGCGCTCTCCCCGCTGAAACATATGGATTTTCGTTCCACCGGATCAGGGTGCTAAAGTCTTCCACGTCAGCAGGCGCCGCTAGCTCAGTTGGTTAGAGCAGCTGACTCTTAATCAGCGGGTCCGGGGTTCGAGTCCCTGGCGGCGCACAGACAGAAGAAGGCCCCTCACCACGGTGAGGGGCCTTCTTCGTGCGCGGAGCGCGCGAGCCGGTCAGCCGTTACTCCCGGGTCACCGCGACCGTCCAGGAGCCGCCCGCCGTCCGGCCCCGTACGGACACCCGCACTCCGTCGGCCTCCGAGCGCAGGGACTCCCCCACGCCGAGCGGCGCGTCCGCGAGCGCGGGGTAGACCGACTCGCCCCAGCACGCCTGGTGCCCGGGGTGGCCGTCGAGCACCTGCACGGGCCCGTTGCCGGAGGCGGTGTCGCTGCGCACCCGGTAGACGAGCACGCCCTCCGAGCAGGTGGCGGCGTCGTTGCCGGAGGCGGAGCGGGCCTCGACGGCGATGGCGCTCGCCGGGCCCGTGCGGATCACGACCATGCGGGTCCGGTTGTCGCCGCCCGGTTTCATCGGGGCCTCCAGCGGCTGGAGGGTGTGCAGGCTGCTGCCGCGCCCCCGGACGCAGGTGACCTGTCGCGAGCCGAGCCAGCCGAGCTTCCACTTGTGCCAGCCGAAGGGGTCGGAGGCCAGCCCGAACTGGCTGCCCATGAGGTCCCAGTCGCCGACGTGGGTGTCCCAGTCGCCCTTGCCGTCCTGGGGCCGGTGGTAGAGGTCGGGCAGGTCCAGGACGTGCCCGGTCTCGTGGGCGAGGACGTTGCGGTCCGGCGGGTGGTGCTCGAAGACGGTGACGACGCGGCGCAGCGTGGTGCCGTCGACCTGGACGGGGTGGTCGAGGTTGACGACCTTGGTCGCGTCGGAGTCGACGCCCGGGGCGTCGGGGTCGGCGACGAAGTAGACGAGGTCGTAGCGGCTGAAGTCGACGTCGCCGTCGGCCACGGCGATGGCGTCCCGCAGGAATTCGGAGCGCTGGTCGCCGTCCCAGTCGCGCTGTATGCGGTACGAGGTGGCGGACCGGGGCATCCGCAGCCACTTCTTCAGCGGGTGGGCCTCCAGCTGGAAGCGCCCGTAGGAGGCCCGCTCGAAGAAGCGGGAGGTGGCGGGGAAGTGGTCGGCCGCGAGCCGCTCGGGGCTGACCTCGGGCTTGGAGTCCGGGAAGGACAGGAAGATCATCACGGCGTCTAGGTGGCCGACGGGCCGGGGGTAGGCCGGGTTCCAGGTGTCGAGCCCCTCGGAGTGGTGGGCCTGGCTGCGCGGGAGCGCGCACGGACCGCCGGGCCCCACGGCGTGCGCCGGTCCGGCGACGACGGTGGTGGCGATCGCACACAGGGCGGTGAGGACGGCCCCGGCACGGCGCAGCCGTGGCCGGTCCACCCCCATGGGTGTCTGCGGACGCACCACGTCGACCTCCCGGGACAGATTCGGGACACCTCATCCAGCCTCATTGGATTTGTGGTGATATGCCCGTTTCTGTTACCCCGGTCGAGTGACTAAGCCGACTTCTGGGTACATCACACTCAGTCACTGACGGTCAATCGAGATGGCGCGACACCACCAGCTCAGCCAGGAGCGCGCACGGTCGATCAGGAAGGGACAAAGGGGAGAAGGCGCCTCGGACCCCGAGGGCAGGGCCGCTGGAACGGGCCCCTTGCGCGCTCTATGATCGCCACATTTCCAGCACGGATTCCCCCGGACAGGCGGCCGCCAGCCGTGTGTCCGGACACACGTACGAGATCCATGAGACCCATACGAAACCAGTGCGGAACGAATGCCATGCGGGAGCGAGCGGTGAGCGGAACCCTCGACGGCCAGGGCGGCGCGCCCGGTTCAACGCCTACAGTCGTCACGCAATGTAATGAATCCAGTGATTTTCGTGCCGCCTTCAATGCCGCGCAGCTCGCCATGGCCGTGGTGGGCCGCGACGGTCTGGTGCGTACCGCCAACCACGCGCTCGGCGAACTGCTGGGCACCGACCCGGCCCGGCTCGCCGACGCGCCGGCCGCCGACTTCACCGGGCTGCGCGAGGACTCGCGCACCTGGAGCGCGTACCGCGAGGTGCTGCTCGGCCGCCGCGACCGGCTGCACTGCACCCGCAGGCTGCGGCCGCGGGGCGGGCAGGGGATGTGGGCCGAGGTGATCGTCACGCCGCTGCCCGACAGCTGCGACACCCTGCTGTCGGTCGCCGACATCAGCGACCGGCGCGACCTGCGGGCCCGGCTGCGGCACCTGAGAATGCACGACCCGGTGACCCGGCTGCCCAACCGGAGCCTGTTCTTCGAGCGGCTGACGACGGCGCTCACCACGGGGGCGGTCGCACACGGCGGGCGCGGCCGGATCGGGCTGTGCTATCTCGACATCGACGGCTTCAAGGCCATCAACGACACCCTCGGCCACCGGGCCGGCGACCGGCTGCTGGGCGCGGTGGCGAAGCGGCTCATGGAGTGCGCGGCGCCCGGCGGCCACCTGGTGGCCCGGCTCGGCGGCGACGAGTTCGCCCTGCTGGTGGAGGAGTCCGCGGGCACGGAACAGCTCATCGCCCTCGCCGCGGCCGTACAGGCCAAGCTGCAGCGGCCGTTCGAAGTGGCCGGGCAGCGGCTGGCGGTGTCGGCGAGCATCGGGGTCGTCGAGCGCCCGGCGGCCGGGACGCACGCCACGGAGCTGATGCAGGCCGCGGACACCACGCTCTACTGGGCCAAGGCCGACGGCAAGGCCCGCTGGACCCTCTTCGACCCCGAGCGCAACGCCCACCGGATGACCCGTCAGGCCCTCTCCAGCACCTTGCGCCCGGCGGTCGAGAGGGACGAGTTCGTGCTCCAGTACCAGCCGCTGGTGGGGCTGGGCGACGGGGTCGTGCGCGGGGTGGAGGCGCTGGTGCGGTGGCGCCATCCGCAGTTCGGGATGCTCGCGCCGAATCGGTTCATCGGGCTGGCCGAGGAGACGGGCGCCATCGTCCCGCTCGGCCGCTGGGTGCTCGCGACCGCCTGCCGCCAGGCGCGCCGCTGGCAGCTGGAGCACCCCGGGGTGCCGCTCGTCGTCAGCGTCAATGTGGCCGTGCGGCAGGTCTGGGACTCCGACCTGGTCGCGGACGTGGCGGCGATCCTCGCCGAGACGGGACTGCCGCCGCGCCTGCTCCAGCTGGAGCTCACGGAGTCCGCCGTGATGGGCTCGGCAGGCCGGCCGCTGCAACAGCTGCACCAGCTCAGCGACATGGGGGTGGCCATCGCCATCGACGACTTCGGCACGGGCTACTCCAACCTCGCCTACCTCAGCCGGCTGCCGGTCTCCACGCTCAAGCTCGACGGCTCCTTCGTCCACGGCTTCCGCTCGGGGGAGCCGCCGAACCCGGCCGACGAGACGATCGTCGAGGCCCTGGTCCAGCTGGCGCACCGGCTGGGCATCAAGGTGACGGCGGAGTGCGTGGAGAGCGCGGAGCAGGCGGAGCGGCTGGGCCGCATCGGGTGCGACACGGGACAGGGCTGGTTCTACTCCCGCCCCGTCCCGGCGGACTCGATCTCGGCGCTCCTCGGCACGGGCCCCGCGGTCCCCGGACGGGCCGGGTTCGTCTGCGGATCGGCGTGAAAGCCCCGCGGGCCGGCGTGAGACCGCCCATGGCGGCCCCACGCCCGTCCAGTGGAACGAGGGCTACTTCCCGGGCAGTCCGAACGTGTCCGCGATCAGGTCGAAGCTGCGCAGCCGCTCCCGTGCGCCGTGCGCGTTGGAGGTGATCATCAGCTCGTCCACGCCCGTCCGCTTCACCAGGCCCCGCAGCCCCTCGGCCACCTCGTCCGGCGTCCCGTACACCACGTTCGCCAGCCAGCTGTCGACGAACTCCGCCTCGCCCGCGCGGTAGTCGTACGTCTCCGTCTCCTCCGGCGTCGGGATCAGGCCGGGCCGTCCCGTGCGCAGCCGCAGCATCGACAGCGCCCCGGTGCGCACCTGGCGGCGGGCGTCGGCCGCGTCCTCCGCGGCGAACGCCTGCACGCCGATCTTGGCGTACGGCCGGTCGAGGATCGCGGACGGCCGGAAGGACTCCCGGTAGAGGTCGAGGGCCGGGACGGTGTTGGCCGAGGAGAAGTGGTGCGCGAAGGAGAACGGCAGGCCGAGCACACCGGCGAGCCGCGCGCTGAAGCCGGAGGAGCCGAGCAGCCAGATCGAGGGGCGGTCGGCCCGCTGCACCCCGCCGGGCACCCGGCCCTGGACGGGTCCTGGCACGGCGTGGATGCGGGAGTAGGGGTGCCCGTCGGGGAAGTCGTCGTCCAGGAAGCGGGTCAGCTCGGAGAGCTGCTGCGGGAAGTCGTCCGCGTCCTCCCGGAGCCGGTCCGCGCGGCGCAGCGCGGCGGCGGTCGCGCCGTCCGTGCCGGGCGCGCGCCCGAGCCCGAGGTCGATACGGCCCGGGGCGAAGGCCTCCAGGGTGCCGAACTGCTCGGCTATGACCAGCGGCGCGTGGTTGGGCAGCATCACGCCGCCCGAGCCGAGGCGGATGCGGTCGGTGTGGGCGGCGATGTGGGCCAGGACGACGGCCGGGGAGGAGCTGGCGATGCCGGGCATGGAGTGGTGCTCGGCGACCCAGAAGCGGTGGAAGCCCCGCCGCTCGGCGAGCCGCGCCAGCTCGACGGTGGTGCCGAGCGCCTGCGCGGCGGTCCGCCCACTGCCGACGGTCGCCAGATCCAGTACGGACAGAGGGACGGGCGCGCTGCCCTCTGCCGTGCCCCGGATGAAGTCACCGTCCTGTACGTCGGCCACGGTGGTCCGCCTTCCTGATCGCCTGCGGCACTCCCGTGCCGCGCTCCGGTCGTCTCGCTTTCGCCGGGGGCAACCGGAGAAGCTCTCCGCTTATTCCCGGGAAGGCCGCCTTCCCGATCTTCCTCGGGCTCTCCCCGCACCCACATGACAAGCGCATATGCCAGTGCGCCGCGCCCCAGGACAGCGCCTTGCGGGTTGGCCTCAGTGTGGTCAACCCCCTCTCTTTATGGCCCTTTTCGTGGTTATCGTGAGAGCGGGAACTCGACGGAAGCCCGCTAGGGGGAAACCGTGGCGCTCAAACCCGAGCCGACCGCACCGCTGCACTCGGCGCAGTACGCCCTGCGCGTGCTGGAAGCGGTCGCGAGGCGCCCCAGCGGTGTGACCGAATCCCGCATCGCGCGCGAGACCGCCCTGCCCACGGCCCACCTCGCCCGGCTGCTGCCGATGCTCCGCCGCGAGGGCTATCTGGAGCGGCTGGCCGACGGGGCGTACGTCGTCGGGGACTCCCTCGCCCTGCTGGGCTCCGGCAACGACCGCACCCACGCCCTGCGGCACCGGCTCCGGCAGTCGCTGTCGGAGCTGCGCGACTCCGTCGGCGCGGCCATTTACCTCAGCCGCTACATCGACGGCGAGGTGCGGATCACGGAGTGCGCGGACGGCCCGGGGACCCCCAAGGTCCACGAGTGGGTCGACTTCCGCTCCGCCGCCCACGCCAGCGCCGTCGGGAAGTGCCTGCTCACCCAGCTCGACCACGACGACCGCCGCGATCACCTCGCGCGCCACAAGACGGCCCGGCTCACCTCCCGGACGATCACCGACGAGAAGGCCCTCTTCCGCCGGCTCGACGCCCAGCCCGCGACCGTCCCCGTCCTCGACCTCCAGGAGTACGCGGTGGGCACGGTCTGCGCGGCCGTGCCGATCACGGCGGGGCGCTCGGTCGGCTGCCTGGCCCTCTCGCTCCCGCTGTCCGACGCCCACCGGCTACGGCACGCCGCCGACACCCTGAACCGGCGCGCGACGCCGGTGCTGCTGTCGATGGCCCTCTGATCCCGCCTTTCCGGGCCCGGACGGCGGGCGGTCGAGAGCACCCGTTCGGACCAGGTATATTTATCTCTGTCAGCAGGCGCCGCTAGCTCAGTTGGTTAGAGCAGCTGACTCTTAATCAGCGGGTCCGGGGTTCGAGTCCCTGGCGGCGCACAGACAGAAGAAGGCCCCTCACCACGGTGAGGGGCCTTCTTCGTGCGCGGAGCGCGCGAGCGGCGGGCCCGTAGCATGGAGGGCCCACCCGCCCGTACGAGAAGCTCCCGCGGGCGGAGCCCGTACGCGCGCGAGCGACAGGAAGGAGCAGTACGTGCCGCAGCACCGCCGTCCATCGGCCGCCGCCGTGCTCCTGCTCCTCCTCGCGGTCGTCTTCTGCCCGTCCCTCGCCGGGGCGGGCCCCTTCGCGTCCGGGCCCGGCAAGGGCGCCGCGGCCTCGAAGGTGTCGGCGGCCGCCGTCCAGTCGCCCGCTTCCGGCGCGGGGGCCGAGGCCAGGCCGCACGCGGTCGACGCCTTCGGCACGGGCGGCACCTGCAAGCAGCAGGACGCGCCCCTCAGCGGCACCCAGGCCGCCGTCGCCCACGCGCACAACGACCCGCTCACCGGCCCCGGCGCCACCCGGACCGCCCTGCCCGAGGGGCACGCGCCCCGGCCGGGCGCCCCCCGCGCACCGCCCGTACCGGTCGCCGGCTGCGCCGAGCTGCTCCCCGTCCTGCGGATCTAGACCGCCCGCCCACGGCCCGCGCACCGGGCCGTGCCCCGGCATGTCCTGATTTCCGTACGCCCCAGGGAGCACTCCCCATGTCCGCACGTCTCACCTCACCCTCCCGCCGGATCGCCGCGATCGGCGCAGTCGTCGCCCTCGTGGTCGCGCTCGTCGCCACGGGCATCGCGATCGGCAAGAACACCGGCGGCTCCGGCAAGCGCGAACCCGCCGCCGGAGCCTCCGGGAACGACGCCGGGAACACCGGCCCTTCCGCCGCCGAGCGGCAGAAGGCCTACGCACAGCTGGAGAAGGCCAGCGTCCGCCGCACGGGCGACGACCCGCTGGCCGTCGGCAAGGCCGACGCGCCCGTCGTGCTCGTGGAGTACGCCGACTACCAGTGCTCGTACTGCGGGAAGTTCACCCGCGACAGCCAGCCCGAGCTGATCAAGAAGTATGTGGACGAGGGCACGCTGCGCATCGAGTTCCGCAACTTCCCGATCTTCGGCAAGGACTCCGAGCGGGCCGCCCGCGCGTCCTGGGCCGCCGGGCAGCAGGGCCGGTTCTGGCAGTTCCACGACGAGATCTATGCCAAGACCCGCAAGGGCGACGCGCTCGCCGAGGACAAGCTCGTCGGCATGGCCAAGGACAGCGGCGTCGGCGACCTCGACAGGTTCCGCGCCGACCTGAACGGCTCGGCCTCCGAGGCCGCGGTCAAGAAGGACCAGGAGGAGGGGTACTCCATCGGCGTGCAGTCCACCCCGACCTTCCTCGTCAACGGGCAGCCGATCGCCGGCGCCCAGCCCATGAGCGCCTTCGACGAGGCCATCGTGCAGGCCAAGGCGGCGAAGAAGAGCGAGAAGTGACCGACATCGGCTATCTCGCCGCCTTCCTCGGCGGCACCCTCGCCCTGGTCAGCCCGTGCAGCGCGCTGCTGCTCCCGGCGTTCTTCGCCTACTCCCTCGCGAGCCCCGGCCGGCTGCTCGCCCGTACCGGCGTCTTCTACCTCGGGCTCGCGACGACCCTCGTCCCCCTCGGTGCCGCGTCCACCGCCGCCAGCCGCCTCTTCAACGGCCACCGCGACGCGCTGATCGGCGTCGGCGGCTGGCTGGTGATCGCGATGGGCGCCGCGCAGATCCTCGGCCTGGGCTTCGCCTCGAAGCGGGCGCAGGCCGCGGCCGGGCGGATCACCCCCCGGTCGGCGGCCTCGACGTTCCTGCTGGGCTGCGTGTACGGGCTGGCCGGGTTCTGCGCCGGGCCGATCCTCGGCGCGGTGCTGACCCTGACCGCCACGACCGGCAACCCGGCGTACGGGGCGTCGATGCTCGCCGTCTACGCCCTGGGCATGGCCCTGCCGCTGTTCGTGCTGGCCCTGTTCTGGGACCGCTTCCAGCTGGGCGGCCGCGGCTGGCTGCGCGGCCGCGAGCTGCGGGTGGGCAGGCTGCGGCTGCACACCACCTCCCTCGTCTCGGGCCTGTTCTTCATCGGCATCGGCGTGCTCTTCCTCGCCTACGACGGCACGACGGGCCTGCCGGGCGCCCTGGACGCCGACCAGGAGTTCCGCCTGGAGGAACTCGCGTCGCGGGTGGGCAACGCGGTGCCGGACTACGCGCTGCTGGCGGTGGTCGCGCTGGTGGTGGCGGGCGTACTCGCCCGGATCGCCCTGCGCCCGGAGAAGCAGCCGGAGAAGCAGCCGGAGAAGTCCGGGCAGAGCTGACGTGGACTGCCGGACGGGCCGGGTTCCAAGCCCGTCCGGCAGCGGTCGGCCCTCGGGTCAGAACTGTCGGGTCAGAACTGGACGTCCGAACACGCGTAGAACGCGTTGCCCGTGTCCGCGATCGTCCAGACCGCGAGGATCAGCTGCTTGCCCGTCCGCCCGTCCGGGATCGTCCCCTGGTGGGTGACGGTCGCGTCCGGGATCCGGCCCCCGTACGGCACCGTCAGGAACGGCTGGTCCTCGAGGTCGGACCGGGTGAGCGGCCGGGTCGGGTCGTACCCGGGCTTCGTGAGGTAGTAGCTGAAGTCCGTCGTGGCGTGCCGGGCCGTGAGCCGCCATCGGAAGGTGAAGCTCTGTCCGGCCGTGACCGGGGTCGCGGGCCACTGCCCGCCCCGGGGGTCGTCGAGCTGCGCGAAGCGGCTGTTGCCGCCCGCGCATATCGTCCCGTCGGACGGCCCGTGCGACGGGAACCCCTTGGGCCCCTCGACGCTCTGGGGTTCCCACTGGATGTCACCGCAGTCCTGCACGGTGCCGTTCGCGCAGAACTCCTGGCGACTGGTGGGGGAGTCGGTGTAGCCGTGGCTGCCGGCGCTGCCCGTGCCGAGCAGGGAGACGCCGGCGATGCCGAGGCCGATGATCGCCGCACTGATCTTTTTGCGCATGCTTCGCTCCTCGAAGAACGTGGGGGGTTCCGTGAGTCGAGTGCCGTGAGTCGAGTGAGATGCGGTCTAGACCAAGGCGGAGGCTAGTACCACCAGTTGGTCATGTCCAGGCCAACGGACGAAGTCATCCGGCCGAAGTTCACCCGCGAGGACGTCACCGGTTCGCCACGAGGGGCGGCTGTCCTGCACCCGGACGCGCACCGGCGCCCCGGCCCTTCGCATTTCAATGAGGCACCCTTGACGCGCCCCCGCCCGGTGCGCATGCCGCACGGGGGGGCCGTACGGGTGACCGGCCGGGCCGCGGGGTCAGCGCACGCGGCCGTACATGTTCGGGTCGTAGTGCGAGAACGTGGAGATCCGGACCTTCTTGCCGGGCCGCGGCGCCTCGATGTAGCGCCTGCCGCCCAGGTAGATCGCGGCGTGGTGCACCCCGGACGCCTTGCCGTTGCCGGACCAGAAGACGATGTCACCGCGGCGCAGGGCGGACCGCGGGATCCGGGCCATGGCGCGGTACTGGTCGGCCGCGATGCGCGGCAGCTTCACCCCGGCCCGGCGGTAGGCCTGCTGGATGAGCCCGGAGCAGTCCCAGCGGTGCGGGCCATTGCCCCCCAGGGCGTACGGATCGCCGATGTGGGCCATCGCGAAGGCGATCGCGGGTTCGAGGTCCCGCCGCCCGGCGGCCGGCCGCTGAGGGTGCTGGGGGTGCGGTGGCGCGGGGGGCGCCGGGGGCTCCTGCGCGTCGTCCTGGTCCACGGGGTCCGACTCGTCGGCGGACGTCTCCTCCTCCGGGGCCAGCTCCTCGTCGTCCCCCTCCTCGCCGCCGTCGTCCTCGGCCGCCCCGTCCGGGACCGTCTCCGCGTCGAGGGCGTCGAGGGTGTCCGGCTCCGTCTCCGCCACGGCCCCGGCCGCGCCCTGGCCCTCGTCCGCGTCCCCGCCGACGGAGGCGGCACCCGGGTGCGGGAGCGGGCCGGGGCCCGTCGGAGCGGCCCCCTGCGTACGGTCCGCGTGGACGGCCACCCCCGGGTCCGCATGCCCCGGACCCGGCTCGGGGGACGCCGCGCCCGCGCCCGCCCCGGGGCCGGCCAGCACCACCGCGCCCACCGCCACCGCGATCGCGCCCCGCAGGGCACCCCTGTGCCGTACGGGCCCGGCCGCCGCGCCGCGCCCCGCCCCGGCCGTCGCGGCGGCCCCGTCGACGCAGAGCGCGCACGCGCAGTCGCCGGGTATCGCCTCGGTGAAAGCCGGTATTCGCACGGGCACCGCTGCCTTCCGTCGTACTCGGCACAGCTTCTCAACGGCCGACGAAATCCGCATGTCGGAAAATACGGGGCGATCCACCCACGAGAAGGGGACCTTCGCCCCTGCAACCACGGCCCCCGCAGCGCTATACGCAGGCACTTCCCCGCTCCCACCGCCTCCGGGAGGTGGTCGGGAGCACCCTCGGGGATCAGGTAGAGTTTTCTCTGTCAGCAGGCGCCGCTAGCTCAGTTGGTTAGAGCAGCTGACTCTTAATCAGCGGGTCCGGGGTTCGAGTCCCTGGCGGCGCACAGACAGAAGAAGGCCCCTCACCACGGTGAGGGGCCTTCTTCGTGTACGCGGAAGGACCACGGAAGACCATGGAAGATCAGGTACCACTTCCGAACACTTCCGCCGCATTCACATGCGTCTTCGCATCACGCACCGCTTTGCCCGGTAAACACCTCGTTTCGCCCTTGTGATCATGACGTGGCGTCCGAGATCCTGAGCCGAGAGCAATGACTCAACGTCAATGAGTGACCAATGAGTTGGGTGTGCCGGTGGGGAGCCGGCGCACACAGGGTCCATGCGGCTGTGGGGGGCCGGTGGGCTCACGACTGACACACGCAGTCAGCATGCGTGCGGGGGGAATGACCATGACGACCACGCCTGCCGACGCCCGGCAGCAGACCCACGCTCCGGCGGCCGCCGGCGGCCCACCACGGGCACCCGGCGTACCGCAGCAGCCCGCCGGGCCCACGGCGACACCACCCGGCGATATGCCGGGCGCCCGGACCGCGGTCCGGCCGCCCGTCCGCCCGCCCGGAGCGCGCCCGCGCTTCGACTACGAGCACTACAGCAGGCTGGCCGGCCCGCTCACCGAGCCAGAGCCCGGCCAGCCGTACCGCGTCCGCTACCGCAGCCTGCTCGCGGACGAGACGCACCGCGTCCTCGGCGCCCTGCTGCTCGGTGCCGCGCCCTTCGTCTCGCTGGGCCTGCTGCTGTGGCTGATGCAGCCCGCCCACTGGACGCACCGCGAGCACTCCACGCCCCTGATGCGGCACCTGGACACCGTGATGCTGGTGTCGATCGGGCTGATCGAGCTGTTCCGCACGCTGAACGTCACCTCCAACGCCCACGCCACCCTCGTCGCGCGCGACCCCGTGCCGGTCGTGCCCGAGACCGGCACCAAGGTCGCCTTCCTCACCTCGTTCGTGCCCGGCAAGGAGCCGCTCGAGATGGTCACCCGGACCCTCCAGGCGGCGGTCCGGGTGCGGCACCGCGGGCCGTTGCACGTATGGCTGCTGGACGAAGGGGACGACCCCGGGATCAAGGAGGTGTGCAGACGGCTCGGCGTCCACCACTTCTCCCGCAAGGGAGTCGAGAAGTGGAATCAGCAGAAGGGGCCGCACCGCGCGAGAACGAAGCACGGCAACTACAACGCCTGGCTGGACGCCCACGGCGACGACTACGACTTCTTCGCCTCGGTCGACACCGACCACGTACCACTGCCCAACTTCCTCGAGCGCATGCTCGGCTACTTCCGTGACCCGGATATCGCGTTTGTCGTTGGACCGCAGGTGTACGGGAACTACGATGCGGCCGTGACCAAGGCCGCCGAGAGCCAGCAGTTCCTGTTCCACGCCCTGATCCAACGCGCCGGAAACCGCTATGGCGCACCCATGTTCGTCGGCACCAACAATGCCGTCCGCATCAGCGCGCTCAAGGGCATCGGCGGGCTCTACGACTCGATCACCGAGGACATGGCCACCGGCTTCGAGCTGCACCGGCACCGCAATCCGGCGACCGGTCGCAAATGGCGCTCCGTGTACACCCCGGACGTCCTCGCGGTCGGCGAGGGACCGAATTCCTGGACGGACTTCTTCACCCAGCAGCTGCGTTGGTCGCGGGGCACGTACGAGACCATCATCAAGCAGTTCTGGAAAGGCCCGTTCACCCTGTCGCCGGGGAAATTCCTCAACTACACGCTGATGGTCATCTATTATCCGATGACCGCGCTCAACTGGCTGCTCGGCGCCCTGAGCTGTGCGCTCTTCCTGGGGCTCGGCGCCTCCGGGATCCAGATCAACTCCGAGGTCTGGATGATGCTCTACAGCGACGCCGCGGCCCTGCAGATCGGGCTCTACATCTGGAACCGCCGCCACAATGTCTCGCCGCACGAGCCCGAGGGCTCCGGCGGGCTCGCGGGCATGGCGATGTCCGCGCTGTCGGCGCCGATCTACGCCCGCTCGCTGATGGACGCGGCGCTGCGCCGCAGGAGCACCTTCGTGGTGACGCCCAAGGGCGATTCGGCCAGCCCCGACACCCTCTTCGGCACCTTCCGCGTCCATCTGTTCTTCCTGGTGGTGTTCGGCGGCTCGCTGCTGTCCTCGTTCTGGCTCGGTCACACGCACGTCGCGATGCGCACGTGGGCGGTCCTGGCCCTCGCCATCACCGTCGCGCCGGTCCTCGCGTGGTGGTGGAGCGTGCGCCACGCCAAGCAAGCCGTGGAGGTCAGCAGATGAACCAGCCCCGTTTCCGTGTCGGCCGCCGCACCCGCCGCATGGCCGTCGGGTCCGCGGTGGTGCTCGCCCTGGCGGGGATGAACGGGCCGGCGCTGTGGGGCTACGCCTCCGACCAGTACCACGACTACAAGATCAACCAGCCGGAGTACAAGGCCAGGAACGGCCACTGGGACATGGTCGACGTCCCCGACGAATACCGCATCAACACGATCCACGCCGCCCTGCTGCACACCGGCAAAGTGCTGCTGGTCGCGGGCTCGGGGAACAACGCCGCCAATTTCAAGGCGAAGTCGTTCCGCTCGGTCCTCTGGGACCCGGAGAAGAACACCTTCAAGAACATCCCCACCCCGAAGGACCTGTTCTGCGCCGGGCACACCCAACTCCCGGACGGGAAACTCCTGGTGGCGGGCGGCACCCAGCGCTACGAAAAGCTGGGTGGCGACGTCGCCAAGGCCGGCGGGCTGATGGTCGTCCACAACGAGGACCCGGACAAGCCGATCACGCTGCCCACAGGCACCAGATTCACCGGCAAGAACAACGGCAAGACCTTCGAGTCCAGGGACCCCGTGCTCATCCCCCGCGCCAAGAAGGTGCAGGACGAGCAGAGCCGCAAGGTGACCGTCACGGTCAGCACCGCCCGCGTCTATGTGGAGGCCCTGGAGAAGGGCCATAAATTCGAGACCGGGCTGACCGACAACTACAGCATCGAGGGGCTGAAGGGCACCGACACCCGCAATGTCTACGGCATTGCCAACAAGCTCTCGTTCGACAAGAAGGACTTCCAGGGCATCAAGGACGCCTATGAGTTCGACCCGGTCGCCGAGCGCTATGTCACGGTCGACCCGATGAACGAGGCCCGCTGGTATCCCACCCTCACCACCCTGCAGGACGGCAAGGTCCTCTCCGTCTCCGGTCTGGACGAGATCGGCCAGGTCGTCCCGGGCAAGAACGAGGTGTACGACCCGAAGACCAAGAAGTGGAGCTATCTGCCCAAGGAGCGCTTCTTCCCGACCTATCCCGCGCTCTTCCTCACGGACAAGGGGCGGATCTTCTACACGGGTTCCAACGCGGGCTACGGCCCGGCCGACAAGGGCCGCGTCCCGGGCGTGTGGGATCTGGGGAGCAACGACTTCACCGAGGTCCCGGGGATGAGCGACCCGGACACCCTTGAGACGTCGATGTCCGTGCTGCTGCCGCCCGCGCAGGACCAGCGCTACATGGTCCTCGGCGGCGGCGGGGTCGGCGAGGACAAGAAGGCGACCGCCAGGACCCGGATCATCGACCTGCACGCGCCGCAGCCGCGCTTCAAGGACGGGCCCGACCTCTACGCCAAGGCCCGCTATCCCAGCAGCGTCATCCTGCCCGACGACACGGTCCTGACCACCAACGGCTCGGGCGACTACCGGGGGCGCAGCGATTCCAACGTCCTCAAGGCGGAGATCTACGACCCGAAGGACAACTCCCGGCACACGGCCGCCGATCCACTGGTGGGCCGCAACTACCACTCCGGCGCCCTGCTGCTGCCCGACGGCCGGGTGATGACCTTCGGTTCCGACTCGCTCTTCGGCGACAAGGCCAACAGCAGGCCCGCCACCTTCCAGCAGGAGATCGACCTCTACACCCCGCCCTATCTCTTCAAGGGCGGCGCGCGGCCCGAGCTGAAGGACACCGAGCCGAAGACCGTGGCGCTGGGCGGGAAGGCCACGTACCGCACGGCCGGCCCCCGGCCCGTCGCGAAGGCGCGGCTGATCCGGCCGGGCTCCTTCACCCACGTCACCAATGTGGAACAGCGGTCGATCGCCCTGGACTTCACCAAGCAGGACGGCGGCGTGACCGTCACCCTCCCCAAGGACTCGACCCTCGTCCCGCCCGGCTGGTACATGCTGAACGTGATCGACGACCACGGCATCCCGTCCCCGGCGGTGTGGCTGAAGGTGCCCGGCCCGAACGGGAGTTAGGGCGACACACTTCTGAGGACCGGGGCCCCGTGCGGGCCCCGGTCCTCGGCTGTCAGATCATCAGCGGGCGTTGCGCGCGAGCTCCAGCGCGTATGTCTCCCACCACTGCCCGGCGTCCGGGCCGCCCTTGCACGTGCCGTCCGACTCCCCCGGCCGCTTGACCCACAGATACGCGTCCACCAGGCCGTCGCCGGTGTGGGTCGTCGGCGGCTCGCCCAGCGCCCGCCCGGAGGGGTTGCACCAGGCCTTCTCGTGGTTCCCGCCCGACAGCGGGCCGTTGCCGTTGCGGCTGGTGTCGATGACGAAGTGCTTGCCGCCCAGGAGGGCAGAGAGGGTGTGGCCGTATTCCTTGTTGTCCTGCGTGGTCTGGAAGTTGGACACGTTGAGCGCGAATCCGTCGGCCTGGTCGATGCCGGCCCGCTTCAGCGGATCCACCATCCGGTCGGCGGGCGTGACCCAGCTGGAATTGCCCGCGTCCAGATAGACCTTGGTGTTCGGCAGTGCCTTGAGCTTGCCCACGGATTCCTTGAGCAGGGCGTACCGCTCCTCGTGGAACTGCTGGGGCGTGCAGCCGTCCTCCATGTGCGGCAGGGCGTCCGGCTCCAGGATCACCGTCGCGCCCCGGTCGCCGATGCCCTTGGCCGCCTTGTCGAGCCAGTCGCGGTAGGAGTTGCCGTCGGAGGCGCCGCCCTGGCTGTACTGGCCGCAGTCGCGGTGGGGGATGTTGTAGAGGACGAGCAGCGCGACCCGGTCGGCGGCGTGCGCCGCCTCGGTGTAGCCGCGGGTCTGGCCCTCGGGGTCGTCCACGCCGATCCACTCCGCGACCGGCTGGGCCGCGATCTTCTCCAGCAGGTCGGCCTGCTTGGTGCTGCCGTCCTTGCGCAGCTCGGCGGACCTCTTGGAGGCGGTGGACTCGGGGTTGACCCAGAAGGGCGCCCGCGACTTGGGCAGTTGGGCGGGCTGCCGGGGTGGCGCGTCGGCGGCCTTCGGCGGTTCCGCGGAGGACGAGTCGGAAGAGCATCCGGCGAGCAGCAGCAGGGCCGCGATCGCGGCTCCCGCTCCTGTCCGGGCCGTACGGGCACGACATGTGCGGCCGGCGTAGCTGCCGTACATCCATTCCCCCTTGGGTGTACTTCCTGTGGGGTGTCCCCCCGCCCCCACGGGACATGACCGGTCTTTTCCATGCTTGCACAGAAATCGCCCGCGCCGTGGGTGGTCGGGCGATGACACGGTGTCAAGTCGCCCTGTTGGAGCAGGGGAGGTGCGGGCGGCGCGCTCAGACATGTCCGGCGCCGGTCAGATAGGCGGACACGACGACATTGGCGTTGTAGGAGCGACGGGTGCGGTCGTAGGTGCCACCGCAGGTGATCAGGCGCAGCTCGGCGCGGTTCCGGTCGCGCGGTCCGTAGACGCGGTGGGCGTCGAAGTGGTCCTTGGTGAAGACGGAGATGTCCTCGACGGTGAACTCCGCGGTGGTGCCGTCGGCGCGGTCGACGGTGACGGTGGCGCCGCGTTTGAGGCCGGCGAGGTCGTAGAAGACGGCGGGCGCGTGGTCGGTGTCGACGTGGCCGACGAGGACGGCGGCGCCGGGCGAGCCGGGCTGCGGTCCGCCGCGGTACCAGCCGACGGCACCGGCCCGCTGGTACGGGGGCGGGTCGACCGCGCCGAGGCGGTTCAGGTCGCGGTCCTCGATGGGGGCCTTGACGCCGACGGACCTGATCACGAGGGACCGGGGGTGTGCCGCCCGGAGCGGCGCGTGGGCCGGGGGCAGCGGGTGGGCCCCGGGGCGGCCCGCGGCGGCGACGTCACCGGCGGCGGGGGTGGCGGTCACGGTCCCGTCGGTGATCTCACGGCCCCAGAGCCACAGGGCCACCAGCAGCGCCGCCCAGGCCACCCCGGTCAGGAGGCGGCCGTGGCCGCTGCTGCGCGCTTCGGACATCTCGGCGGGCCCTTCCTACCGCCGTCGGCCGGTGTCGGCCCGGCGGCGGTGGCGGGTCGCCGCGGCGGCGGCCAGTGCGGTGCCGCCCGCGAGGACGAGTCCGGGGACGCCGGGAGGGTCGGCGGCGGCCGCGGTGCCGCCGCCACCGGCCGGTACGGGCGCCACGGGTGAGGGCGGGGTGCGGGGCACGGCGTGGGCGGCGTGCGCGCGGGCCCGCTCGTCGAGGTGCTTGACGATCGTGAGCCGGCCCTCGGCCGTGCCGCCGTGGCCGTCGCAGCGGACCTTGACCGTGTACGTGCCGGGCGCGGTGGTCGAGCGGACGGTGGTCTCGGCGAAGAGCCCGGCGGAGTCCTTGGCGAGCCGCGCGTCGGAGACGAACGCCTCGGAGGTGGCGGTCGCCTTGTCGTCCGCGCAGCCCGCGACGCGCAGCTGGACGCGGGAGCCGGGGGTGCTGGTGACGGGGGTGAGGGAAACCGTTCCGGACATGGTCGCGGGGCCCTCGTGGGCGTAGGCGGGGGCCGTGCACACGGCGACCGCCGCCGCGGCGCCGCACAGAGCGGATCGGACTGGGTCCATGGGAAACCTCCTGGTATCCCAGAGACTCGCCCGCCCCGGCGGGGCGCCGCATCCGCTGCGTGGCGCTATTGCTCCGTACGGTTCGGGAACCAGCCCATTGCCGGACCTGCGGGGCCTTCCCGCTGCCCGCGGCTCAGATCAGGTCGACCAGGTCCGCGATGGAGTCGACGACCCGCGACGGGCGGAAGGGGTGGTGGTCGACGTCCTCCGGGCGCGTGAGCCCGGTCAGGACCAGGAAGGTCTCCATGCCCGCCTCCAGCCCGGCCAGCACGTCGGTGTCCATGCGGTCGCCGATCATCGCGCTCGTCTCCGAGTGCGCCCCGATCGCGTTCAGCCCGGCCCGCATCATCAGGGGATTCGGCTTGCCGACGAAGTACGGTTCCCGGCCCGTCGCCTTGGTGATCAGGGCGGCCACGGAGCCCGTCGCCGGGAGCGCCCCCTCCGCGGAGGGCCCGGTCTCGTCGGGGTTGGTGGCGATGAAGCGCGCGCCGGCGTTGATCAGCCGGATCGCCTTGGTGAGCGCCTCGAAGCTGTAGGTGCGGGTCTCGCCGAGCACCACGTAGTCGGGTTCCGCGTCGGTGAGGACGTAGCCGATGTCGTGCAGCGCGGTGGTCAGCCCGGCCTCGCCGATGACATAGGCGGTGCCGCCGGGCCGCTGGTCGTCCAGGAACTTGGCGGTGGCCAGCGCGGACGTCCAGATGTTCTCGACGGGCACGTCCAGCCCGATCCGCTCCAGCCTGGCGTGGAGGTCGCGGGGGGTGTAGATGGAGTTGTTGGTCAGGACGAGAAAGGGCTTGCCGGATTCCCGGAGGCGTTTGATGAAGGCGTCGGCGCCCGGCACCGGAATGCCCTCGTGCATCAGCACACCGTCCATGTCGGTGAGCCAGGATTCGATCGGCTTGCGCTCTGCCACGGTGGGACTCCTGCCGTCTGCCGCCCCTTGCCGGGGCTGGGGAAACGCCGGGACGGCCCAGCTCGTGCGCCGCCCCGACACCTCCAGCCTAATCAGCTTCCGGTCGCCGACTTCCACGCGTCGACGTAGGAGGCCAGGTTCTTGTCTATTTCGACCCAGTCCGGGCGGAATATCTCGACGCCCTTCATGATCTCCGCGAGGGCGGTGGCGTTCTTGTCGGTGGCCTTGACGTCCGTGCGGGCGGGGAATCCACCGGCCACGGAGGACGCCTGCCGCTGCACCTCTTCGGAGAGGAGGAAGTCCAGGAATTTCTTGGCCTGCGCGGTGTGCGGGGCGTTCTCGACCAGTCCGGCGGCGTACGGGAGGGCGAGCGTGGTGGGCTTTCCGCTGCTGCCCGCCGGGAAGAAGATGCCCTGGTGGGGCATGGACTTCATGTTCGCGTAGTTCATCTGGACATCGCCGTTGGCCACGAGGAGTTCACCCTTGTCCGTCTTGGGGGCGAGCTGTCCGGTGGAGGAGGAGGGGCCGACGTTGTTCTTCTGGAGCTTTCCGAGATAGGCCATGGCGGCGTCCTTGCCGCCGAAGTCGTGAATGGCCTTCACGAGAACCGCCGTGCCGTCACCGGCAACACCGGGCGTGGAGTATTGCACCTTGCCCTTGAAACGGGCGTCCAGGAGGTCGTCCCAGGTCTTCGGCGGGGTCTTCAGTTCCTGGGTGTTGTGGATGAAGCACAGGTAGTTGTCGACGACGGAGGTCCAGGTGGCGGCCCTGTCACCGGCGGGGACCTTTTCCGAGCCCGCGGGGCTGTAGGCGGCGAGCAGGCCCTTGCCGTCGGCCTGCTGGATGAACGGCGGCAGCGTGACGAGCACATCGGCCTTGGTGCGGGACTTCTCCCGGGCCAGGCGCTGCACCATTTCACCGGAGCCGCCCTCGACGTATTTCACCTTGATGCCGGTCTTTTCCCGGAACTCCTTGAAGACCGTGTCGTAGAAGCCGGAACCGTCCTCGGCCTTGAGTCCGTCCGCGCTGTAGACGGTGATCTCCTGGGCGCCGGCGCCGGACGTGCCGCCGCAGCCGGTCAGGGTGGCGGCGAGGACCACCGCGCCGAGCGCGGAGGCGGTGAGCGACCGGGGAAAGCGTGCCATGACGTGTCGTACTCCTTGTGTGAAAAGCGGGGAGGAAGGGCGGCCTGATCAGCGGTAGGACGCCTTGGTGCGGATCCGGGAGACGCCGAGCAGGACGGCCAGCGTCGTCACCATCAGGACGACGGCGAGCGCGGCACCGGCGAAGAGGGCGCCGCGGTCCGTGGTACCGAAGATCTTGACCGGCAGGGGCAGCCAGTCCGGCGGGTAGAGCATCATCGTGGCGCTCAACTCCCCCATGGACAGGGCGAAGCAGAGCCCCGCAGCCGCGGTCAGGGACGGCAGGAGCAGGGGCAGCTTGACGTGCCACAGGACGTACGAGGGGCGCGCCCCGAGGCTCGCGGCGCTCTGTTCGTACGCCGGGTCGAGGCGGGCGAGCGCGGCGGACACGGACTGGTGGGCGAAGGCCGTGACCAGCACGGTGTGCGCGACGACGACGATCTCCCGGGTGCCGTTGAGCAGCAGCGGCGGCTCCGAGAAGGCGACCAGCAGCGACAGCCCGACCACGACGGACGGCACGGCGACCGGCAGCATGAACAGGGCGTCGACGACGCGCCGCAGGCGGCGGTCCATGCGCTGCGCCGCGAGGGCGGCCCACGTGCCGATGGCGAGCGCGAAGGCGCTCGCCGCGACGGCCGTCAGCAGGCTGGTGGTCAGCGCGCTCAACGAGTCGCCCTGCGCGATGTCCTGATAATGCGTCAGCGTGGCGCCCGAGGGGAGCGCACCGCTCCAGTTGGTGGCGAAGGACGCGGCGAGGATCACCAGGAACGGCAGCGCGAAGACGGGCAGGAAGAGCGCGAAGAAGACGGCCCGTACGACCCAGCGGGCGCGGCGGCTATGCACGAGCACGGCGGGCACCTCTCTTTCCGAACGATCCGGACTTCCCGCTGACAAGCAGGCGGTAGAGGCCGTACAGCGCGACGGACAGGACCACGTTGACCACGGCGACGACGCACGCCCCCGCGTAGTCGCCGTCCAGGATCGCCTTGCTGTAGACCAGCATCGGCAGGGTCGTGACGCCCTTCGCCCCCGTGAACAGCACGATCCCGAACTCGTTCAGGCACATGACGAGGACGAGGCTGCCGCCCGCGGCGAGCGCCGGCAGCGCCTCGGGCAGGATCACCTGCCGCACGATCCGCGGCGCCCGCGCCCCCAGCGAGGCCGCGGCCTCCAGCTGCGCCGTCTCCACCTGCGAGAAGGCGGCGAGCAGGGGCCGCATGACGAGCGGCGTGAAATAGGTGATCTCCGCGAGCAGTACGCCCCAGGGCGTGTGCAGGAAGTCGAACGGCCCGTCGGCGGATCCCGTGACATCGGTCCACAGCCCGTTGGCCATGCCGCGCGAGCCGTAGACGAAGAGCAGGGCGAGCGTGATGAGGAAGGACGGGAACGCGAGGAAGATGTCGATGAACCGGCTCAGCGCCTTGGCGCCGGGAAACGGCACGAAGGCGATGACCAGCGCGAGTACGAACCCCAGCACGAGGGCCCCGACGGTGGCCCCGACGGCGATGGCGACCGTGTTCCAGAGGGCTTCACGGAACGCGGTCTGCCGGAAGATTTCGGCGTAGCCGTCGGATTGCTTGACGACGAGCGCGAGGGGATAGAGAAAGAAGAGCGCGAGCGCGGCGACCGGTGGTACGGCCCAGAGTGACCTGGTCAGCGCGTAACCAGCCCGTCCGGCGTTTGAGGACGCGCCCGCAGGGCGCTCCGCCGCAGGCGCAACGGACTCGCGGCCGGGGGCCCGGGGCGCGAGCCCCGGTTTCGGGAAGGGGCGGGTAGGGGAAAATCCACCGGCCCGAACCCTACGCATCGGCCACCGCCACCGCGTCCTCCGCCGCGAAGTGCACAGCCACCCGCTCCCCCAGCCCCGGCGGCTCCCGCAACTCCCCCACTTCCGCCGTCATTTCGACCGCATCCGACATCGCAACCGTCACCCGATGCGACGCCCCCCGCCACTGCAGCCCGGTGACTACGCCTTTCACCACATTGACCCCCGGCTCATCGGATTCCCCGAGCCCCACCAAATGCGGCCGTACGCACACCGTCACCTCTCCCGCGCCCTCACCCCCGCGGACGCGAAGCCGTACCCCCTCCACATCCACCACACCAGCCCCGCACCACACCCCGCGCAACAAATTCGCGCTGCCGACGAACGAGGCCGTGAACGCGCTGCCCGGCGAGCGGTACAACTCCCGTGGCGTGCCGCAGTCCTGGAGGCGGGCACGGTCCATGACCGCGATGCGGTCGGCGAGGGTGAGGGCCTCGGACTGGTCGTGGGTGACGTAGAGCATGGAGACGTCCGGCAGGTCCCGGTGCAGCCGGCCCAGCTCGGCGAGCATGCCGCTGCGCAGCTGCGCATCGAGCGCGGAGAGCGGTTCGTCGAGGAGGAGCACTCCCGGCCGGATGGCGAGGGCGCGCGCGATGGCGACGCGCTGCTGCTGTCCGCCGGAGAGTTCGCGCGGGTAGCGCTTGGCGTACGCGCTCATCCCGGTCATCTCCAGCGCCTCGGCGACCCGCTCGGCAATGCCGTCGCGGGGCGCCTTCTGAGCCTTGAGCCCGAACGCGACGTTGGCGTCGACCCGGAGGTGCGGGAAGAGCGCGTACTGCTGGACGACCATGCCGATGCCCCGCCGGTACGGCGGCAGCCCGGTGACGTCCCGCCCGCCGATCAGCACCCGCCCGGAGGCCGGCTGGACGAACCCGGCGACGGCTCGCAGCGCGGTGGTCTTCCCCGAGCCCGAGGGGCCGAGGAGCGCCATGACCTCGCCGGGTTCGACGGTGAGGTCGAGCGAGTCGAGCACGACGGTGTCGCCGTAGGCGACGGACACCTTGTCGAAGCGGATCCCTCCGCCCGTCGTGACGGTCGTCATGACTCGTACTCCGCTATCAGGTCGGGCAGTTCGGCCACCGACGGCAGGACGGCCGTGGCCCCCGCGGCGCGCAGCGCCTGCGCGTCGTGCGCCCCGGTGAGCACGCCCGCCACGACGGACGCGCCGGCCCGCCGCCCGGAGAGCATGTCGTAGGAGGTGTCGCCCGCGACCGCGATCCGCTGGACGGCGTCCACGGCGCCGGTGCGCAGCAGGGCGGCGAGGACCATGTCCGGGTAGGGGCGGCCGCGGCCGGCGTCGGCGGGGCAGAGGGTGAGGTCGGCCAGGTCGCTCCAGCCGAGGGCGGTGAGGATCGCGTCCTGGGTGACGCGTGCGAAGCCCGTGGTCAGGACGACGGTGCGGCCCTCGGCCCGCAGGCGTTCGATCGCGGCGCGGGCGCCGGGCACGGGCGCGCAGTGGCCCGCGTCGACGAGCCGCCCGTACGCCTCCTCGAAGGCGGCGTTGGCGCGCTGGGCCCGCTGTTCGTCACCGAAGAGGTGGCGGAAGACGGAGATCTTCGACTCGCCCATGGTGGCGCGTACGTACGCGAGTTGCTCGGCATGCCGCGCCGAACCCGGCTGTACGCCGAGCTCGGCCGCCGCGGCCGCGAAGGCCTGCTCTACGAGGCCGTCGTCGGCGACGGTCGTCCCGGCCATGTCGAGGACGACCAGCCCGATCTTTTCGTTCATCGCGGTCACCAGCCCAGTTCGTTCGCGGTCGTCTCGGCGATGGCGGGTGCGCAGGTCATGCCGCGCCCGCCGGGTCCGGTCACCAGCCAGATGCCACTCCGTACCTGCTGCCGGTGCACGACGCGCGTGGTGTCGACGCACTGCGCGTACACCCCGGCCCAGCGGCGCCGGATCTTCGGCAGGGGGCGGCCGAGGAGCGATTCGGTGACGGTCGTCAGGTGTTCGTACGGGTCCTCGTCGACGTCGAAGGCGAACGGCGCCGCGTATTCGTGGGTGTCGCCGATGGTCAGCCCGCCGTCGGCCCGCTGGACCATGAGCAGTTGCATCCGGTGCTCGGCGGCGACGGGCGGCTGGCTCTGCGCAGCGGCCAGCGCGTCGAGCGCGGGGCCGCCGTAGGCCGGGTAGTAGCGGAAGCTGTCGGCGTCCGCGACGGAGGTGGGGAGCGCCTCGCCGAGCGGCTCGGTCTGCATCATCTGGAGGCGTACGCGCCGTACGGGCAGGTCGGGCACGAGCTCGCGGACCAGGCCGCCCAGCCAGGCGCCGGTGCAGAGCACGACGGCGTCACCGGTGTGGGTGATGCCGTGGTCGTCGCGGACGGCGTGCTCGCCGATGGTCTCGCGCACCTCGCGCCCACCGAGGAAGGTGTAGCGGCCGGAGGCGAGGAGCGCGTCCTTGAGTGCGCGCTGGGCGGTGCGCGGTTCGACGGCGGCGTCGCGCGGGCACCACAGGGCGCCGAGGAGTTCGCCGCGCAGGGCGGGGTTGAGCGCGCGCGTCTCCTCGGGCCCGAGGAGGGCGAAGCCGCGGGCGGCGGCATCGGGGCGGGCGACGGCGGCGCGGGCGACGGCCAGCTCCGCCTCGTTGGTGACGACCGTCAGCGAACCGTTGGCCCGGAAGCCGAGGCCGGGGACGCCCTCGGCGATCTCCTCCCAGAGTTCCCGTGCGCGCAGGGCGGTGTCCAGCTCCTCACCACCGGCCCGGCCGCTGACCCAGACCAGCCCGAAGTTGCGGACGGAGGCACCCCGGGCCTCGGCCTCGCGCTCGATGTGGACGACCTCGTGGCCGCGTTGGACTGCGTGCCAGGCGTGCAGGGTTCCCAGCACGCCGGCTCCGACGACTATGACTCGCATGCCGGGAACGGTCGTCGGGCCGGGTGACCCGAAGCGGTCCGGACGGCGACGTGAGGGTGAACGCGCTGTCAAACTTGGCCTAGACCCGTTATCATTACGTTACATTGAGCGGGAGGCCCGGTTGATCGACTTCTATCGCTTCGTGCCCAAATGCGTGGTGAAGGAGAAGCGGTCGCCCCGGTAGAGCGAGCGGACGCGCTCCATCGGGCGCCCCTCCGTGTCCCGGGACAGCCGGTGGATCAGCAGCATCGGCAGCGCGGGCGGCGTGCCGATGAGGAGTGCCTCGCGCGGCGTGGCGAGCACGGTCTCCAGCCGCTCGTCCGCGTCGCCGAAGGAGATGCCGAGGCGGTCGTGGAGATAGCCGTAGAAGGAGGAGTCCGGCTCGAAGTCGGTGTCCAGTCGCGGCACGCGCTCCACCGCCACATAGGTGCTCTCCAGGCCGACCCGCTCGTCGTCGGCGAGCAGCACGCGCTCCATGTGCCATACGGGCGCGCCCGGTTGGACGCCGAGGTCGGGCGCGAGCGCGGGCGGGCAGGGGAAGCGGTCCAGCCCGGTGAGGGCGCGGCCCGGCCGGCGGCCCTGCCTGCGCACGCCCTCGGTGTAGCTGGCGAGGGCGAGGGGCTGTTCGAGCTTGGGCCCCGCGACGACCGTGCCGCGCCCCGCGCGCCGCAGCCGCCCCTCCAGCAGCAGTTCACGCAGGGCCTGCCGTACGGTCTCGCGCGACACCTCGAAGCGCACCGCGAGATCGCGTTCGGTCGGCAGCAGCCCGCCCTCGCCCAACTCGTCGAGCAGGGCGGCCACCCGCGTCTTGACCGCGTAGTACTTGGGGATCCGGCCGTGCTCGGGGATGCCCGCGCGGATGGGCGCGCCGGGCGCGGCGCCGGGGGTCTGCTCCCCCGTGCCGCCGGGGTAGTCCGTGAAGTCCACGGCGTGATCCTCGCACTTCAGCGCCGTGCGCGACGAGCCCCGAAGATCATGGACCCGCCGGCGAGGAGCAGGGCGAAGGCGGCCGCGCCCATCGCGAAGAGCGGGCGCTGGGAGCCGGTGTCGGCGAGCACGGACCGGTGGTCGGCCTCGGCGGACTCCCCCTCACCGGGCGCCTCGTCGTCCCCGCGACTTGCGGCCGGTGCGGTGCTCGCGGCGGTCCCCTCGACACCGAAGGTGTAGTCGTCGGACTCCCCGACCCAGTCGCCGTCGCCGCCGCGCCGCTGCACCGCGGTCACATTGAAGGTGACCTGCCCCTGGGGCGCCCGGCCGGTGAAGCCGAGGCGTACGCGTACGGGCACGGCCGCGTGCGCGGGCACGGCGAAGCCGGGGAAATCCGGTGAAGTGCCGTCGAAGACACCGACGTTCTCGGCCTCGTCGGTCCGCTCGAACCGCACCGGCCGCCAGCGGGAGGCGGCGGTGTCGTAGAAGTCGAACCGGATGTCGGCCGGCCGCAGCGCGCGCGCCCGGTCGGCGAACACCGCCACGGGGTGCACGTCCCGGCAGTCGGCCCCGGTGCCGTTGCGCAGCTCCAGCTCCCAGACCTGCTGGTCGCCCCCGCGCGCGTACGTACCCGGCCCACCGCTCAGCCGCGCGACGATGGGAAACGCGGCACTCCCCGGACGCCCACAGCGCGACTGGACGGGCGCCCGGTCGAGCGGCGGCCGGGGGTACGTGGGTGCCGCCGACGAAACGACCGCCAGCGCGACGGCGCCGACGACGAGCGCACGGGGCAGGTACATCGCGAAACCTTTCCGAAGGGTCCGGGAACGCGAGCCACGGTGGCAGCGCGGCCTTGAGCACGGCGCTCAGGCACGGCGGCGGGTGGGCTGAGTGGGGGTGCGTTTCCGCTCGATATGCGTATTTTCTTTTGATCCGCATGGGTACCTCGCCGCAGACGCGACGAACCCGCGCGTTCAAGCCCGTCCGGCGTTTGAGGACGCGCCCGCAGGGCGCTCCCGCCGCTGGGGGGCTGGGGCGCGAGCCCCAGTTCGGGAAGGGGCGGGGCTGGGGAAAAGAACTCCCGGTCAGCCGAACACGCGCGCAAGCACCAGCTCCGCCGCCCCCTCCACCACGGAACGCGCCCCCGCCACCTCCACCCGCGCCGCGCCTCCGACGACAGCAGCCACCCCCGCTTCGAACGGCGCCGGATCCGCCAGCACCGTCCGCCCCCCGAGCAACACGAGATCGATATCCAGCAGCCGCACCAGATTCGCGGCCCCAACCCCAAGCAGGCGAGCCGCCCGACCGATGTCGCCGTCGGCGACCGCCCCGAGACACAGCACCTCGATGCAGCCACGGCTGCCGCACGCACACACCGGCCCGTCCAGCTGAAGCACCTGGTGACCGAACTCCCCCGCCCCCGTCCGCTCCCCCCGGCGCACCGCACCTCCAAGCACCAGCCCCGCCCCCAGCCCCGTCCCCAGGTGGAGGTAGGCGAAGGACGACGCGCCGCCGCGCGGCAGCAGTCCCAGGGCCGCCGCGTTGGTGTCCTTGTCGATGATCACCGGCACTCCCAGCCGCGCGGCGAGCGCGTCCCGCAGCGGGTAGCCGTCCCACTGCGGGAACCCGGTCACCTTCCGCAGCACGCCGTCACGGTGATCGAGCGGCCCGGGCGCGGCGACCCCGACACCCAGGACCGTGGCGGGAAGGAATCCGTCGAGCAGCGCCGCCACCTCGTCCAGCACCGCCTCCGCGCCCGCGCCGAAGGCCAGCGGCGCCGTACGCGTCGCGACCTCCGCGCCCGACAGGTCGACGAGGGTCGCCGTCATGGCGTCGCGGTCCAGGTGCAGGCCGACGGCGTGGGCCGCGTCCGGGACCAGGCGCAGCAGCGTCGGCGGCTTGCCGCCCGTGGACGCGCGCCGTCCGGCGTCCGTGGCGAGTCCGGCCGCCCGCAGCCGTGCGCCGATCTTGCTGACGGCCTGCGGGGTGAGGCCCGTGCGCGCGGCCAGTTCGGCCCGGCTGGCGCCGTCCGGTCCCGCGTCGCGCAGCAGGCCGAGGACGACGGCGGCGTTGTGATCACGCAGCGCGGCGAGGTTCGCGCCCACCGGCCCGAGGGGCGCGGGCGCGGCGGGACGAGCGTCGGGGCGGGGACTGTTCACGCTGCTCACAGGACCATTGTCGCCACCGCTTGCACTTTCGCAACACCGTTGCCAAAGTGGAGAGCATGGATGGCACCCCTGACCCCCACCGCGCCCCGTACCGCGTCGGACTCATCGGCTACGGCCTCGCGGGCTCCGTCTTCCACGCCCCGCTGATCGCCGCGACCGACGGTCTCGCCCTCGACACGGTCGTGACCGCCAACCCCGAGCGGCAGCGCCAGGCCGTCACCGAGCACCCCGGCGTGCGTACGGTCGCGGACACGGACGCCCTGTTCGCCCGCGCGGACGAGCTCGACCTGATCGTCATCGCCTCCCCCAACCGCACGCACGTCGACTTCGCCCGCACCGCCCTCGAAGCGGGCCTCCCGGTCGTCGTGGACAAGCCGCTCGCGGCGACCGCCGCCGAGGCCGAGGCCCTGGCCGACCTCGCCGAGGAGCGCGGGCTGCTGCTCAGCGCCTTCCAGAACCGCCGCTGGGACAACGACTTCCGCACTGTCCGGCAGCTCGTCCGCGACGGCGCGCTCGGCGACGTCCTGCGCTTCGAGTCCCGCTTCGAGCGGTGGCGGCCCCGGCCCAAGGGTGGCTGGCGGGAGTCGGGCGACCCTGCCGAGATCGGCGGGCTGCTCTACGACCTGGGCAGCCACGTCGTGGACCAGGCCCTCGCCCTCTTCGGGCCCGCCGCCACGGTGTACGCCGAGGTCGACGTGCGCCGGCCCGGCGCCGAGGCCGACGACGACACGTTCATCGCGGTCACCCACACCAATGGCGTCCGCTCCCACCTGTGGGTGAGTGCCGTCACCGCCCAACTCGGGCCGCGCTTCCGGGTGCTGGGCAGCGCCGCCGGCTATGTGAAGTACGGCCTGGACCCCCAGGAAGCGGCCCTGCGCGAGGGCCTGCGCCCGGCGGACGACCGTACGGCCTGGGGCGTCGAGCCGGAGTCCGCGTGGGGCCGGATCGGCGCGGGCGAGTCCCCCCGTACGGGCGGCGGCGAGCCCGTCCCCACCCTCCCCGGCGACTACCCCGCCTACTACGCAGCCGTGGCCCAGGCCCTCCGCACCGGCGGCAAGCCCCCCGTGACCGCCCGCGAGGCGGCCGCCACCCTGCGGGTGCTGGAAGCGGCACGGGTCTCCGCGGACCAGGGCCGTACCGTACACATCGAGGAGGCCGCGGCGTGAACGACGAGGTCACCCTGCTCGAAGCCGACGAACGGCGGCTGGTCCTCGACCGGTTCGGCAACGACGACGCCTGGGAACTCGGCTCCCTCCTCGTCTCCCTCGCCCGAGCCCGCGGCGCCGCTGTCACCGTCGGCATCCGGCGCGGCCGGCAGCGGCTCTTCCACTGCGCACTGCCCGGCACATCGCCCGACAACGACGCGTGGATCGACCGCAAATGCCGCGTGGTCGAGCACTACGCGGAGTCCTCCCTCCTGGTCGGCGCCCGCTTCCGCGCGAAGGGCCGCACCTTCGAATCCCACTCCCGCCTCGACCCCGACCTCTACGCCGCACACGGCGGCGCCTTCCCCCTGCGCCTGCGGGGCACGGGCGTCGTGGGCGCCGTCGCGGTCTCGGGCCTCCCCCAGGCGGACGACCACGCGCTCGTGGTCGAGGCCCTGGAACGCTTTCTGGAAGCGGCGGCGCGCTAAACGCTTTCCGCTGGGGGTGCGCTTTCGGCTGGGTGCGGTTGTTTTGCCGGGTGCGGCTTTGTTTGCGCCTGAGGCGGGGCGCCCTGCGGGCGCGGCCTCAAGCTCCCCCAGCTACCGCTGGGAGGTGCCCCCACCGGGCTGGGTTGTGGGTGGCCGGGGGCGTGGCCTCCGGGGCAGGGGTCCTGGACCGTATATTTACGGCGCGTTGCCCTCTTGGGTATTGAGTGCCCGGGATTTGCGCCACAAATATACGGCAGCGTCCAGGACCCCTACCCCTGCGGCCCCACCCCCTCCCGCCGGTGGGCAAGTGACCGCAGTGGGGGCTCAGTAGTCCTCGAATTCCGTTGCCGGGGCTACGAGTTCGACCTCGAAGCCGTCTTCGTTCTCCAGATACGCCGCGTAGTGCGCTTCGCCTCCTGCGTGCGGGTGGCGGTCGGCGAACATCAGGTGCCAGCCGTGTTCCTCCGCCTCTTCGACGATGGTCTCCACCGCATCGCGGCTCTCGACGTGGAAGGCCAGGTGGTTCATGCCCGGGCGGCAGCGTTCGTGCGTCGGTGCGGTGAGCGCCGGGGACTGCTCGACGACGAGGTAGAAGGACCCGAGCCGCCAGCTGCGGGCGCGCTCCCAGGTCTGGTGCGGCTCGTATCCCAGGGTGTCCAGCAGCCATCCGAAGCTCTTTGCCGCGCGGTCGAGGTCGGGTACCCAGAGTTCGAGGTGGTGGGGCATCCCGGCCTTGGGCTGTTCCATGTCGGCGCCTTCCTGTTGCGTCTCCGCCGCATGGTGTCACCCGCCCGGCCCCCACCCTCTGCGACGGGTGCGCATCATCACCCACTCAGCTGCCGCCCGGTCTGTGACTGCGGTGGCTTTGCGAGGAGCCGTGACCACTTGGGCGAGCCCCGGCGGCCGCACCGCGCGGTAGTCGGTGAACCGCCTCACCCCACAGCTCGCGCACGTCGCTTCGCCTCCGGTGTGCGTCCAGCCGTTGCTGTGGGTGCATGTGCGCGTTGCGATGCCAGTCATAGTCCGTGCTCCAGTCGCCAGTGCCCTCGCTGTGCGACCAAGGCTCGACTCTTCTTCAGCTTGTCGTCTCCGGCTTGCGCCTCCCGCAACGCGGCCGCGAGTTCCGGACATTCCGCGCACCCGGTCATCGGCCTGATCATCTGGGGCCAGAGGCCGATGACTTCCCTCTCGTCGCGCGTCGCCAACCGCAGGGCGGAGAAGGGTACTTCCCACTCCTGCCCGCCCCCGGGTTCGCGCAGCTGCACGCGCGTGCCGATGCTGTCGATCACTTGTCCGATCCGCTCTTCGCGGGTGTCCATCACGAACACGCCGTTCCTGTACGTCATCGCTCCGCGCCTTCCCCCAGTGCCGATGTGTGGCTACTCGCTGTAGCCACACATCTACGATGAACCGCCAGTTGGGCTGGCGCAACCAACTTGGGCCCAGAATGAGCTACTTCATCCTTGTGGGTGACTCCCGCGTCTGCGGTTCAGGTTCTGGACCACACTGAGCAGCGCACTGCCAACAGGGGAGGAAGCCATGGGGAATGCCCGCCGGACCGCCCGCCGCCGGAGGCTGGGCTCCGAATTGAGAGCACTTCGAGAAGCAGCCAGCGTCTCGACCGAAGAGGCGGCGAAGGCGATCCACGGCGACAAGACGAAGATCAGCCGACAGGAGACGGGGCTGTACCGCACCACCCGACTTGAGCTGGAGGTGCTGCTCAACCTCTACAAAGCCAAGGACGAGAAGCAACGGCAATGGCTCATTGCCCTATCGGCAGAGGGGAACAAGCGAAATTGGTGGCACCGGCACAGCGAGACACTCCCGAACCACTTCAAAGAAACGCTGACGCTTGAATCCGATGCGGCGAGCATCGCTACGTTCCAGTCACGGGTTGTTCCGGGGCTGCTGCAGACCCAGGCGTACGCAACTGCCGTTCTTACCGGTAACGCACAGCCGTTGTCCGAGGAACAGCTCAACCTCTCCGTCGACATTCGGATGAGCAGGCAAAGCATCTTCCTCCGAGGCAACCCTCCGCAGTACGCAACTGTCTTGACAGAAGGCGTCGTCCGCCAACAGATCGGCGGACCTCAGGTCATGGCTGATCAGCTCCGACACCTGGCCGCCCTGAGCCAGACACCTGAGTTGGCGATCCAGGTCATCCCCTACGCGCAGAGGAGGTTCACGAACACAGGAGGGTCCTTCATCCTGTACTCCTACCCTGCACCTCTGGACTTCGATGTTGTCCAGGTGTCCTACCTGGGAGGTGACCTGTTTCTGGATGAAGCTGAGGCAGTGGCGAAGTACCGGAAGGCATTCGAAGAGCTACGAGCTTCAGCACTGTCTGTCCCGGAGTCCGCCGAGCTGATCTCATCCATTGCGCACGAATTTGAACGCGAGTGAGGTACATCTTGTGATACGCCACGATTTCCCCCGCTACGGCTGGTACAAGTCCTCCTACAGCCCTGACGAAGGCGACGACTGCGTCGAGATATGGATGGCCGACGGGCTCATATCCATACGCGATTCCAAGAACCCCACCGGCCCGATGCTGCGCATCACCGCATCCGCGTACCGATCTTTCACCCGGGCCGTCACCCACGACACGCTGTGCGATACCCACCGGCGGGAGGGGGTGGGGCCGCAGGGGTAGGGGTCCTGGACGCTGCCGTATATTTGTGGCGCAAATCCCGGGCAATCAACACATCAGAGGGCAACGCGCCGTAAATATACGGTCCAGGACCCCTGCCCCGGAGGCCACGCCCCCGGCCACCCACAACCCAGCCCGGCCGGCGATTGAGGCCACCCGCCGCAGGCGCGAACAAGCCGCACCCGGAAAAACAACCGCACCCAGCGGAAAGCGCGCCCCGCCGCAGGCGCAAACAAAGCCGCAGGCGCAAACAAACACCAGCGGACCCTCCCGCAATGCGAAGCCACCCGCATCGCAATAGCGTCGGCAAGGTGACGGCAAGTCATCGACACCCCCTGCTCATTTGCCTGACCCTCGCCATAATCATCGGCACGGGACAGGCAACCGCTCACCCATCCGGCGGCCCCCACAAGAAATGCGTCCCCTCCGCCCGCGACGGCTGCACGCACCCGTCGGCGATCGTCTCGATGGGTGACAGCTACCTCTCCGGCGAAGCCGGCCGGTGGGCCGGGAATGCCGACACCGGAGCCGGCGGCACCGCATGGGGGACGGATCGCGCCGCGGTCCGTTGCGCGAGTGAGGACAGCTGCGATCACTACCCGGAGCAGATCTACGGCTCGACCTCGTACGTTCGGGGTGGCAACCGGTGCGACCGTTCGTACCGCGCTCCGATCACTGCGACGGACTACCCCGGCGTTCCGGCGGAGCGCCGTTTCAACATCGCCTGTTCCGGCGCGACGACGTACGAGTTCACCCATGAGTACGCCGACAAGCACGAGCGCCCGCAGATCGACCAGCTCAAGGACCTCGCCAGGGAATACAGGGTCAAGATGGTCGTCGTGTCGATCGGCGGAAACGATCTGAAGTTCAAGGACATCGTCGAGTCCTGTGCCCGGCGGTATCTGGTCGGCTTCGTCGATTACTGCAAGGACGCCTGGGGCGGCATGGGCGACGAGCTCGACGCGGTCGAGGTCAAGGTGGGCCAGGCGCTGAAGGACGTCCGCAAGGGGCTGGAGGATCTCGGGTACGAGGAGGCGGACTACCGCCTGGTGGTGCAGTCCTATCCGGCCCCGATCCCACCGGGGTCGGAGTACCGCTATCCGGAGAAGTACGTCAGGTATACCTCCGGCGGCTGCCCCTTCTACGACACGGACTCGGACTGGGCCCGGGACACGGTCGTGGCAGGAATGGGGAGCCGGCTCAGGCGGGCCGCGTCCGATGCGGGTGCGACCTTCCTGGACGTCCGCGACGCGTTCGCCGGTCATGAACTGTGCAGCAAGGACGCCCGGCAGGCAACATCGGCCAACTCTTCGAAGAATCGCCTGAGTTCCCAGGACGCGGAATGGGCTCGCTGGATCCCGTACCTCTATTTCTCGGGCCTGCCCTGGACGTCCCAGGGGGACCAGCAGGAGTCCATCCACCCGAACTACTTCGGCCAGTTGGCGCTGGGCACATGCCTGACCCGGCTCAGCGAGCAGTTGCAGGTAAGCGACCGCACCAGGTTCCGATGTCTCAACGACGGACATGACGGCGCGGACGGCATGAACGTCACGACAACCCTGTAGCGAGGAGTCCGCATGCTGGTGCGCCGACGCCTGAGAGCCCTTTGTGTCATCGGTGCCGTCGCCCTGATCGCGGGGCTGCCGGGTACGGTGGCCCGCGCCGAGCCCCTCGACGACATCACGTGTGAGGGCCCAGAGAGCGATGACTCCTCCGGGATCTTTCCGCTCGACGGGGCACCGTCCAAGAGCAGGGCCCGGGATCACGGTGGCTGGACCCCCACGAAGTGGCCGACCGGAATCCCGAACGCGGGCGATGCGCGGATGATGCTGTACGGCCTGGCCGTCAAGGACAAAACGGCAATCAAGTACCACCGGGAAGACTTCCGTGTCGACGGCAGTAAGAACTGCTGGATCAAACAAGGTCCCGACTGCTGCTCCACCCGCGAGATCGTCCTCCAGGCCCAGTCCACGGTGCCGGTGACCCTGAGAGGTAAGTGCGAGGTCATCACAGGGCGTTGGACAAGCGAGTACGACGACTTGGTGTCCGATAACCGCAGGGACATCGACATCGATCACATCGTGCCGCTCAAAGCCGCCTGGGACTCGGGCGCCAGTACCTGGGACGTCGCCAAGCGGGAGAGGTTCGCCAACGACATCTCGCCCAACACCCCACAGCTGATCGCTGTTTCCAAGTGGTCCAACCGCCGGAAAGGCGACAAGGGACCCGACGTCTGGCTGCCGGCCGACACAGCGGTATGCCCGTACAGCGAAGCATGGGTCGCCGTGAAGAGTAAGTACGGCCTCTCCGTCACCCAGGACGAGAAGGACAAACTGAACGAGAAGCTGCGCCACTGCTGAGCCCGGACGGACGCTATATCCGCCCACCCCCCTGCCGGTTCCGGACGAGAACCATCAAGCCGAGCCCCGAGCCGGCGAGCATCAGGCCCCCGCCCAGCACCACCGTGTCGCCCAGCGGGGGCCCGCTGTGCTCGGGCGCGGGCGCGTGGCCGCGCGCGTGCGGCTGGTTCAGGCCGGAGAACGCGCACACCAGCAGCGCACCACTCACCACGGTCATCACGATCAGCGGACGCCGCCCGCGCCACCGGCGTGGCCGTCGGTGCCGTCCCTTCACACCCAAGACCTTGAACATATCCGAAAATATGCACACTCAGGGGGTGCGGGCGGGGCAGCACACGCCCCCGTTCCCCCGAGCACACGCCCCGTTCCCCCGAATCGCCGCACCCAAGGGCCGCACTCACGCGTGTTTCCGCCAAGCCCGTCGCCGACGCTGTGCCGGAGCCGGGGCGCCGCTGTAGGGTTCGGGCGCTCGATGCGTGCCGATCGACGTACAGAAACCGGGTGTTGGACCACCCAACACCCCGGCCTCGTTGGTTCCGTTTCCGCACAGGAAAGGGCAGTCGCATGCGTAAGAGATCGGGTGAGAGACACAGACGGATCGGTCAGCTGATCCGTTCCTTCAGAGCAGGTGTCGCGGCCGTGGCGGTCGCGACGGTACTGGCGGCCTCGCCGGGTGTCGGCTGGTCGGAGGCGGCCGCGGCCCCCTCGTCCCATGACGTCAAGGCGAAGGACGCCGTCTTCGGTTCCTCCATAGCCGCGGCCAGGAACGCCGACGGACGACTGGAGCTCTTCGGGACCAACAGCGGCGACGCGATCTTCCACCGGTCGCAGAACAGCATCGGCGGTTCCTGGTCGAACTGGGCCCAGTTCGACGGCGCGCTGCGTGCCGTCGCCGCCGAGACGAACGCCGACGGCCGGATGGAGTTCTTCGGCGTCAACGGCGCCGGATACATCTACCACCGCTGGCAGACCTCCCCCGCGGGCGCCTGGTCGAGCTGGGAACAGCTCGACGGAGTGCTGACCTCGATCGCCGTGGCCCGCAACGTATACGGGCGGCTGGAGCTCTTCGGGGCCAACAGCGCAGGCAACATCTTCCACCGTTCGCAGATCTCCATCGGCGGACCGTGGTCGGGCTGGGACCAGATCGACGGCGGGCTGACGCAGGTCGCGGCGGAGACCAACGCGGACGGGCGGCTGGAACTCTTCGGCGTCAACAGCGGCGGCGCGATCTTCCACCGGTATCAGACCACCCCCGGTGGGGCGTGGACCGGATGGGTGCAGTTCGACGGGGCGCTCTCGACGATCGCGGCGGCGCGGAACGCGGACGGGCGGCTGGAGATCTTCGGGACCAACAGCGGTGACGCCGTCTTCCACCGCTCGCAGAACTTCAGCGGCTCCCCCTGGTCGGGCTGGGTGCAATTCGACGGTGCGCTGACCCAGGTCGCCGCCGAGACCAACGCGGACGGCCGGATCGAACTGTTCGGAGTCAACCGTGGCGGGTACATCTACCACCGCTGGCAGACGTCCGTGAACGGCCCTTGGTCGGACTGGGCGAGCTTCGACGGCGTCCTGCGACCCTGACGTAGCGCCGGGATCGGCTGAGGTCGGCCGATCCCGGCTCGCCCGGCCGCCCCTACGCGTCCTTCAGCTGCTGACGCTGGCGGCCCAGGCGGTCGATCTCCAGTTCCACCACGTCGCCCGCCCTGAGGTACGGCTTGGGGTCGGGGTGGCCGTCCGCCACGCCCGCCGGGGTGCCCGTGTTGATGACGTCGCCCGGGTAGAGCGTCATGAAGCGGCTGACGTAGCGGACGACCTGGGCGACCGGGAAGATCTGGTCCGCCGTCGTCGCGTCCTGCTTCAGCTCGCCGTTGACCCACAGGCGCAGACGCAGGGCCTGGGGGTCGGGGATCTCGTCGGCGGTGACCAGCCAGGGGCCCAGCGGGTTGAACGTCTCGCAGTTCTTGCCCTTGTCCCACTGGCCGCCGCGCTCCAGCTGGAACTCCCGCTCGGAGACGTCGTTCGCCACCGCGTAGCCGGCTATCGCGGCCAGCGCCTCCGCGTCCGTCTCCAGGTGGCGGGACGTGCGGCCGATGACGACGGCCAGCTCGATCTCCCAGTCCGTCTTCTCGCTGCCGCGCGGCACCAGCACCGGGTCCTCCGGGCCGACGACCGTGTCCGGCGCCTTGAGGAAGAGGACCGGCTCTTCGGGGGCCGGGACGCCGAGCTCGGCGGCGTGGCCGTGGTAGTTGAGCCCCACGCACACGATCTTGCCGATGCGGGCGACCGGTGGGCCGACCCGCAGGCCCCGCGGGTCGACGGCCGGGAGGATCCGGGCGCCCACCGCCGCCCGTACGCGCTCCAGGGCGGAGTGGTCCGCGAGCAGCCTTCCGTCGATCTCGTCGACGACGGTGGTGAGGTCGCGGAGCGTGCCCTCGTCGTCGAGCAGGGTGGGGCGTTCCGCTCCTGGCGGGCCGGTGCGCAGCAGCTTCATGGGTGAGCTCTCCCGAGGTCGTGGTCGGCGGTTGCCCGTCCGGGGTCGGCCGATGGGGACGGCCATCGAGGGATCGGTTTGATCGTGTGCGAACGGAGGGGGGCTCCGCAAGGGAGGTTTCGGCCTGTTGGCGGCTGGGTTTTTCCCCTCCTCGCTCTTCCCTCGACTGGAGGGGGAGCCCCCAGCCCGCGGCTCTCAAGCGGCGGGCGGACTCGCGGGCAGGCCTCGGGCCAGGTAGGCGCGTTCCGCCGCCGTCCACGCGGTGCTCGTCGCCAGGTAGAGCCCGGCCGCCAGCGGGACCACGGCCACCGTGATCAGCGTCCCGAAGGAGAGCAGGGGCAGGAACTTCGTCAGGCCCGGGACCTCGGCCGACGCCGGCATGGGCATCCGGCGCGAGCGGACGTACGTCCACGTGGCCACCGCCGCGACCACCACGAACAGGCCCGCGTACACCAACCCCTGCGCGCCGAACGGCGCGTCCGTCCAGTGGCCGCCCAGCCTCGCGCCGAGCAGCGTGTGGTCCAGCAGGTCCGACGCGCCGCCGCTGAAGAGGTGGTACATCACGAAGAGCACCGGCAGCTGCGCCAGTGACGGCAGGAGCCCGGCCATCGGCGACACCCCCGCCTTCGCGTGTGCCTCGCGCATCGCCCTCATCAGCCGCTCGGGGTCGCTCTTGTGCTTGCGCCGCAGCTCGGCCATGCGCGGGGCGAGTTCGGCCTTGGCCCGCTGGCCGCGCGCCGCCGATCGGGCCAGCGGGTGCAGCGCGAGCCGCACGCCCAGGGTGAACAGGACGATCGCGACGGCCGTCGCCGAGGCGCCGAACAGCGGGTCGATCAGCCCGGTCAGCCAGGAAAGGGGGAGGGAGGCGAAAGTGGACATGGTGAGCCCTCCACGGGTCTCGTCGTGCCGGAATCGGATGCATTCGGGCGTGACGAGCCGCGCGGGCTCAACAGGAAAGCGGGAGTGAGCGCCTACGCGGCCGTCGGGAGGGCGTGGCCGGGCGCGCGAGGCCGTCGTCGGCCCCGCCCGTCGGGATCGCGCTGGGCGAGGAACGCCGTGCGCAGCTCCCGGTCCCGTATCGCCGTGCGTATTCGCGTCGGGGTGAGCGGGCCGCCGGCACCGGCCGTGGCGGCCACGGCGCACAGCAGCAGGGACGCCGCGACGGCCGTGGTCGCGGCGAGCGCGACCACGCTCAGCAAGCCACTCTGCGCGAGCAGCAGTTCGGACAGCAGGAAGAGGAGCACGCTCACATGCGTACGGAATACGGCTTTCATCAGCATGGCCCCCCTTCCCCGTCGAAACCGGATCGAGTCCCGGGTCGAATATCGGGTCGAATCCTGGTCGGGCCTCAGCCCGACACTCGTTCAGTCATTCGCTCGTTCCGATGCTAGACCGTGCCACTGACAACGGCCTCACCCGGCCCGGGATCCTTCGCCAGCACCTCGCTGTCGGGCCGTGCGGCGTCCTCGGGGCGCGGGCGCGGTCCCCACCAGGAGACGGCCAGCGCCACCAGCACGTTCACGGCGAGGGCGAGCGCTCCCGCGTTCACGCCCCAGACGGGGTCGTGTTCGGTGAAGACCAGGGCACACACCAGCGCCCCGCCCGCCACCAGGCCGCTCATGGCCCCCCACAGCGTCAGCTTCCGCCACACCAGCCCCAACAGGATCATGGGGACGAGCTGGGCCATGCCCTCGTACGAGATGAGCGACAGCCTCACCAGCGTGTTGGGCGCGGTGTACGTCAGCAGCAGGGCCAGCGCGCCCGCGACCACGACGACCACCTGGGCACCCGTCTTCTGCCGGTCGGGGCGCCCGGCCAGCCGGGGCATGACCCCGAGCACGCTCTTGCCCCACATCGTGCCGATGACCAGCATGAACACCGCCATCGGCACGATCGACGACAGCGCCGCCGCCACCCCGATCAGCCCGACCGCCCACGCGGGCAACGAGTCCACGACGAGCTTGAAGAGCGCGAGGTTGGAGCCCGCTCCGGTGAGCCCCGGCACCACGAAGACCGCCGCCATGCCGAGGAGCATCGGCACGAACAGCAGCACGTTGTAGAACGGCAGCAGCATCGCGTTGCGGCGCAGCGCGTCGGCGTTCCGCGCGCCCAGATAGCCGGCCACGGTCGTCGGGAAGATGACGACGGTGAGGGAGTTGAGGAAGCTCGTCGTCACGAACCAGCCGCCGCCGAGCCCGCTGCCGCCGTGCCCCGTGAACGTCAGCCACTCCGGCTTCTCCGCCACGACCTGGTCGAGGAACGGCCCGTAGCCGTCGAAGTAGTGCAGCGGCACGTAGATCGCGAGGAACCCCAGCGTGCCGATGACCAGTACGTCCTTGAGGACCGAGACCCAGGCGCTGCCGCGCAGCCCGCTCACCACGACAAAGCCGGTCGTGACGGCGAAGGCGATGAAGTAGGCCCAGTTCAGGCTGATCGCGCCGTAGGAGATGGTCGAGACGACCACGCCCATGCCGGTGATCTGCAACTGGATGTACGGCAGCAGGCAGACCGTCGCCAGGATCGCCACCAGGGTGCCCAGCCAGGACCTGTTGTAGCGGTGGGCGACCATGTCGGTGATGGTGACGAGACCGTGCTCGCGGGCGTACGACCAGAGGGTCGGGCCGACCACGTAGCCGATGGCGTAGCCGCAGGACATGTACGCGATGACGTAGAGCACCGGGGCGCCGTAGTTGTAGCCCCAGCCCGCCGCGCCGAGGTAACTGAAGCTCGTATAGCCCTCACCGGCCATCAGCACCCAGATGAAGACCGTGCCGAGGCTGCGGCCGCCCACCGACCACTCGGCGAGCCCCCCGCCCGCTCCCCTGCCGCGCACGGCCAGCAGGCCGAGGGCGACGGTGAGCACCATGAAGCCGGCGAATACGGAGGTGGCGACGGTGGCGTTCATACGCGGCCTCGCTTGCGGTCGCCGCGCCAGGCGAGGTAGACGGCGGCGGGGGTGAGGAGCGTTGCCAGCAGGAGCCAGGCGAAGAGGAAGGGGAGGCCGAGGATTGTCGGGTGGACCCGGTCCACGAGGGGGAGAGCCCCTAGGAAGAGGGCGTATGGGATGAGCAACCACAGCAAGGTGGGATGTTTCAGCACGGAGTTGACCCTAGCCGCGCCCGTTGTTCACGGAGGCTCCACAGGTGCGGGCCGGCGGGGGGCTGGTCACGCCCCCACCAGCCTCGATGCCGTGTAGATGCACAGGCCCGCCAGTGCCCCCACCACCGTGCCGTTGATCCTGATGAACTGGAGGTCCCGGCCGATGTGGGCCTCGATCTTGCGGGACGTGTGGTCCGCGTCCCAGCTCGCGATCGTGTCCGTGATGAGGGCGGTGATCTCGCCGCGGTAGGTGGTGACGACGTAGACCGCCGCGTCCTCCAGCCAGCCGTCGACCTTCGCGCGGAGGCGGTCGTCGGTGGACATGCGGGCGCCCAGGGAGAGGAGTCCGGCGCGGACGCGGAGGCGGAGTTCGCTGCGTTCGTCCTCGGCGGCGGCGACGATCATGGCGCGCAGGGAGCTCCAGGTGGAGGCGATCAGGTCCTGCACCTCGCCGCGCCCGAGCACCTCGGACTTCAGGCGCTCGACCCGGGCCCGGGTGTCCGTATCCGACTGGAGATCGCGCGCGAAGTCCTCCAGGAAGCGGTCGACGGCGCCGCGCGCCGGGTGCTCGGGCATGTCGCGCATCTCCGTGACGAAGCGCAGCAGCTCCTTGTAGACACGCTCGCCGACCTTGCGGTCCACGAAACGGGGCGTCCAGCCGGGCGCGCCGCCGGTGACCGCCTGCATCACCGAGTCGCCATGGGCGATCAGCCAGTCGTGGGCGCGTACGCACACCAGGTCGACGACCCTGCGGTGGCCGCCGTCGGCGACGATCTTCTCCAGCATGTTGCCGAGGCCCGGCGCGATCTCCTGGGCGTCGGCCCGGCGCGTGATGGCCTCGCCGACGACGGCCTGCACGTCGGAGTCGCGCAGGACGGTCAGGGCGCCGCGCAGCGCGGTGGCCAGTTCGGCGGTCACGCGGTCCGCGTGTTCCGGTTCGGCGAGCCAGGCGCCGAGCCGGGAAGCGATGCCGACAGTGCGCAGCCTTACGCGTACGACATCTCCGGAGAGGAAGTTCTCGCCGACGAATTCGCCGAGGCTCTGCCCCAGCTGGTCCTTCTTGGTCGGGATGATCGCCGTGTGCGGGATCGGCAGCCCCATCGGGCGCCGGAAGAGCGCGGTGACGGCGAACCAGTCGGCCAGCGCGCCCACCATGCCCGCCTCCGCGGCGGCCGCGACATAGCCGGCCCAGGGGCCCGCGCCCGAGGACTGCCCCCATTTCGCAAGGGCGTAGACGAGCGCGACCAGGAGCAGAAGCCCGGTCGCGATCCCCTTCATACGGCGCACTCCGCGGCGTTTCTCCTCATCCGCGGCGCTGTACGTGAGACCGCCCGCGCCCGCGGGCATCACTCCTTCGGCGGTACCCGAACCATCGCCAGAGGACCGTTCCATCCGCACCACCCGTTCCAGCCGTCTTCACGTGCATTGTCCCTACCCGAGGTACTCAGGGAACGGACCGGGAGTTCCCGGCGTCTGACAAGTCGCATGTGACACGTTGCGTGACCCCACCGGCCGACAGGCGCGCCCCCCGGCCCCCGTGGGATCATGGAACGGCGATCGGACCGCGAGGGCGCTGTTGCTGATCAGTCGCTGTTTCGTCCCCGGTTCCGCACCGGAGCGTCGTGCTCCGCCACTCCCAGGAGAAGCCCGCCATGAACAGGCCACCCCTGCCCCGCGGTACGGCCTATGCCGTACTCGCCGCACTGGCAGCCGTGGTGATTCTCGTCTCGACCGCGATATTCGTCGGCGTCGGCGGCCATGGCCAAAGCCCGGCGGCGAGGCCGCACGAGGCCCATGGCACGGCCGCCCCGGCCGCCTCCGGGGAGTGGGTCGGCTCCTGGTCCACCGCGCCGTCCGGCGCGGAACCGAACACCCGCCGGGGCTACCCCGGGCTGTCCATCCGCAATGTCGTGCACAACGGCGTCAGCGGCACGGCCGCCCGGATCCAGCTCTCCAACCTCTACGGCGCGCAGCCGCTGCCCGTCACCCACGCCTCCCTGGCCCTGGCCTCGGCCAACGGCTCCCCCGCCGCCGTCCCGGGCAGCATGCGCAGGCTGAGCTTCGGCGGGCAGCCGACGGCGACGATCCCGCCCGGGCAGACGCTGCTGAGCGACCCCGTGCAGCTGGCCGTGACCGCCGGGGCGGACCTGCTGGTCACCACGTACTCCCCGACGCCCTCGGGCCCGGTCACCTATCAGAACCAGTCGCGCCAGACCTCCTACGTCGCCCACGGCGACCAGGCCGAGGACACCAGAGGCGCCGGCTACACCACCAAGTTCCAGGCCTGGCGCTATCTGACCGCCGTCGACGTCTGGTCCCAGGAGGCACGCGGCGCGGTCGTCGCCTTCGGCGACTCGATCACCGTCGGCTACAACTCCACGCCCGGCGCCAACCACCGGTGGCCGGACTTCCTCGCCGCCCGGCTGCGCAGCGAGCCCGGCGCGCCCCGCTACAGCGTCCTCAACGAAGGCATCAGCGGCAACCGCGTCCTGCTGAGCAATGCGGGGCCGCCGCCCGCGAACAACGCCAGCGGGCTCGAACGCTTCGACCGCGACGTCCTCAGCCGCGCGGGCGTCCGTGTCGTGGTCATGGCGCTCGGCGTCAACGACATCCTGCGCACGCCCCAGCAGAAGGATCCGGAGCGGATCGTGGCGGGCCTGCGGAAACTGGTCGAGCGGGCCCATGCGCGGGGGCTGCGCGTCGTCGGCGCGACGCTGACGCCGTTCGGCGGGCACAAGGGGGCCGTGGACCTCCAGGAGGTCACCCGGCAGCGCGTCAACGAGACGATCCGGTCGGGGCGGGTCTTCGACGCGGTGGTGGACTTCGACCGGGCGCTACGGGATCCGGTGGATCCGGAGGCGCTTCTTCCGGCGTATGACTCGGGGGACCATCTGCATCCGAATGATGCGGGGTATCGGGTGATGGCCGATGCGATCGATATCGAGGCGCTCAGGGGTGAGGCCGTGACGGCGCTCTGAGTGTTCGGGTGCGGCCCCGCGCTGTCCTCAAGCGCCGGACGGGCTGAAATTTCCGTCACACGCCCCGCTCCGCGTACATCTTGGCGATCACGTCCTCGATGTCCGGTTCCCTGATCGAGAGGTCGACCAGCGGATAGCGCTCCGCCACCGCCGCCACGATCGGGGCCGCGCTGTGGTCCGCGGGGAAGGCCAGCCACTGGCGGGGGCCCTCGACCTTGACCGTGCGGGCGCCGGGTACGTTCTCGATCGGCGGGAGCTCGCGTTCCAGGTCGACCACGAGCGTGCGTTCGCCGCCGCCCGTCGCGTGCAGGCCGGTCAGCCCGCCGTCGTAGACGAGGCGGCCGTGGTCGATGACCATCACCCTCTTGCACAACTGCTCGATGTCGGTGAGGTCGTGCGTGGTGAGCAGCACCGTCGTGCCGCGTTCCGCGTTGATCTCGCGGAGGAACTGCCGGACCTTCGCCTTGCTGACGACGTCCAGGCCGATCGTCGGCTCGTCGAGATAGAGCACCTCGGGGTCGTGCAGCAGCGCCGCCGCGATGTCGCCGCGCATCCGCTGACCGAGGGAGAGCTGGCGTACGGGGACGTCGAGCAGCTCGCCGAGGTCGAGGAGTTCGATGCAGCGATCGAGGTTGGTGCGGTAACGGGCGTCAGGGATGCGGTACATGCGGCGCACCAGTCCGTACGAGTCCCGCAGCGGCAGGTCCCACCACAGGGTGGTGCGCTGGCCGAAGACCACACCGATGCGGTGCGCCAGCTTCGTGCGCTCGCGGGAGGGGTCGATGCCCGCGACGCGCAGCCGGCCGCCGCTGGGCGTCAGAATGCCGGTGAGCATCTTGATGGTGGTGGACTTCCCGGCGCCGTTGGGGCCGATGTAGCCGACCATCTCGCCGTGCGGGACGGAGAAGCTGATGCCGTCCACGGCCCGCACCCGGTGCCGCTCGCGGCGCAGGAAACCGGCCTTCCGGCGTACGTCGAACACCTTCTCCACACCGTCGAGTTCGATGAAACCGTCCACTGTCCACCTCTCAGCTCCCCGTGCTCCGATAGCTCCGCAGCCCCGCCCGCCACAGCAGTCCCGCGCCCGTGAGCATGAGAAGCGCGACAAAGGGCCCGCAGAAGTCGACCCAGCCCGGCAGGCCCAGGGGGTTCTCGCGGCCCAGGAGGCGCAGCGCGGGCATCCAGTTGACGAAGGCCAGGGGGACGACGAAGGTCACGCCGCGCACCAGCTCCGTCGCGAAGACGGTGGGCGGGTACTGGAGCAGGGTGGAACCGCCGTAGGTGAAGGAGTTCTGCACCTCCGCCGCCTCCGTCGCCCAGAACTGGAACGCCGCGCCCGCGATGAAGAGGGACGCGAAGATGGCCGCCCCGCTGACCACCATCACCACGGTGAACAGGGCCTTGGGCAGCGTCCACGCGACGTCGACGTGGGCCGCCCCCCAGCCCAGGACCAGCGCGCCCTGGCCGATCCGCCCCAGCCTGCGCAGCGCGAAGCGGTCGGCGGCGACCTGCGCGAGGACCGGCACCGGGCGCACCAGCAGCGTGTCGAACGTGCCGTCCCGCACCCGCTGCCCGATCCGGTCCATGCTGCCGAGCATCAGGTCGGCGAGGCCGAGGGAGCAGCTGCTCGCCCCGTACAGCAGCGCGACCTCCGCGAGGGAGAAGCCGCCGAGCGCGTCGATGTGGGAGAACATCAGCAGGATGGCGCCGAAGTCGAGGCCGCTGGCCGCGAAGTTGCCGATCGTCGTCATCACGAACGACGCGCGGTAGGCCATCGTGGAGCGCACCCACATCGCGACGACGAGCCCGTACCCCCGCAGCCCCGCCGCGACGGGGAACCGGTCAGCCACCCTGGACCACCACCTTGGTGGTGGCGAGGGACTGCACGGCGCGCCCGGCGGCCAGCAGGAGCACGGCCCAGCCCGCCTGGAAGGCGAGCGCGCGGGCCAGCCCGGCGCCCGTGTGCAGGCCGAGCAGGACGTCGGCCGGGACCTGGAGCATCGCCGCCCACGGCAGCAGCCGCACGGTCGCGCCGAAGGAGCCGGGGAAGACCGTCAGGGGCAGCAGCATCCCGGAGAAGAACATGCCCGTCAGCGCGCTGACCATGTTGAGCCCGGCCCCGTCGAGCAGCCAGAAGGCGCACAGCCCGATCAGGAAGCGCAGGCCGAAGCCGACGGCGAAGCCGAGGAGGCAGGAGAGCAGGAAGGCGAGCCAGACCAGGGGGTCGGCGGGCAGGGCCAGTTCGAAGCAGAGCGCGCCGACGGCGAGGGGCACGGCCCCGCGGCCGAGCAGCTGGAAGGCCGCCCGCCCGAGGTCGGCGGCGAACCACCACAGCTGGAGGTCGGCGGGGCGGTAGAGGTCCACGGCGATGTCGCCGGAGCGGATGCGCTCCTGGAGCTCCTCCTGGAAGCCGCCGCCGAGCAGCGCCATGGCGGCGAGCAGCCCCTGGCTGACCCAGACGAAGGTGAGGGCCTGCGCCTGCCCGTACCCGCCGAGATGGGGCCGTTCGTCCCACAGGGCGATGAACGTATAGGCGATGACGAAGCCGAAGACGGTGTTGGTGAAGACGCCGGCGGCGGTCGCGACGCGATAGGTCGCATACCGGCGGAATCCGCTCACCGCGACAGCGGCATACAGCCGCATCCCAGGACACCTCCCGTCGTTGAACCTCGATAGTCCGCTGACCTCAAAGCGCTGGAGCCTATCCGCACGGATCGGCCGCCGACCACGCATTTTTCACTCCTGGGAGTGGTCGGCCTGACCCGTTCGGCTCTTCAGTGCCGTCTCACGTGCGCTACGTCCCTCCGACTCGGAACGCATGATGCCAAAGTGTCCGACGGGGCGTACGACGCACAGCGAACCGCCCGACACAACACCGCTCACCGTGGCCGAACAACCCCGGGGGCGGCCGAGGAGTCCCTAAAGACATGAGCGACGAGCAGTCACAGCAACAGCCGGACGGCGGTGATGAGCGCTCCCGGCCGGCGGGCCGGCCCCCGAACGGCGCCACCGGTCCCGGCCGTTCCGGCAGACCCCGCCGCCCCAGGCGCACCGGCTGGCGCAGGCTCCTGCCGACCTGGCGCATGGTCCTCGGCGGCTTCCTGCTGATCGTCCTGCTCGTCGCGGGCGGTCTCGTCGCCGGTTACATGCTGGTGAACATCCCCCCGGCCAACAAGGCGGCCACCGCAGAGAGCAATGTGTATCTCTACGCCGACGGCACCCAGTTGGCGCGCGACGGCGAGGTCAACCGCGAGAGCGTCTCGCTGAGCCGGGTCCCCAAAGTCGTCCAGCACGCCGTGCTCGCCGCCGAGGACCGCGACTTCTACTCCGAGTCCGCCGTCAACCCCGAGGCCATGCTGCGCGCCGCGTGGAACACCGCGACCGGCAAGGGCAAGCAGTCCGGCTCCACCATCACCCAGCAGTACGTCAAGAACTACTACCTGGGCCAGGAGCAGACCGTCAGCCGCAAGGTGAAGGAGTTCTTCATCGCGATCAAGCTCGACCGCGAGGAGAGCAAGGACGAGATCCTCGAAGGCTATTTGAACACCAGCTACTTCGGGCGCAACGCCTACGGCATCCAGGCCGCCGCCCAGGCGTACTACGCCAAGGACTCCGACAAGCTCGACGCCGCCGAGGGCGCCTATCTGGCGACGCTCCTCAACGCCCCCAGCGCCTACGACGTCGGCGCGCACCCGGAGAACAAGCCCCGGGCCACGGCCCGCTGGAACTACGTCCTCGACGGCATGGTCAAGAAGAAGTGGCTCACCGCGTCCGAGCGGGCCGCCATGCAGTTCCCCTCCCCCGGCAAGTCCAAGCCGCGGCTGGGCATGTCCGGGCAGCGCGGCTATCTCGTCGAGGCCGTCAAGGACTACCTGACCACCGACAACAAGATCGTCGACGAACAGACGCTGGCCCGCGGCGGTTATCGCATCACCACGACGATCGACAAGAAGAAGCAGGACGCCTTCGTCAACGCCGTGCAGAAGCAGCTGATGGACGACCTCAGCGAGGACCGCCAGGTCGACCGCTATGTCCGCGCCGGCGGCGCCTCCATCGACCCCACGACCGGCCGGGTCGTCGCCCTCTACGGCGGCATCGACTACACCAAGCAGTACGTCAACAACGCCACCCGCCGCGACTACCAAGTGGGCTCCACCTTCAAGCCCTTCGTCTTCACCTCGGCCGTCGAGAACGACTCCACGACGCAGGACGGCCGCGCGATCACCCCGAACACGGTCTACGACGGCACCAACAAGCGCCCCGTGCAAGGGCGGAACGGCCCCGTCGGCTACGCGCCCGCCAACGAGGACGACAAGTCGTACGGACAGATCACCGTCACCAAGGCCACCGACCTCTCCGTCAACGCCGTCTACGCCCAGATGGCCCAGGACGTCGGCCCCGGCAAGGTCAAGGACACCGCCGTCGCCCTCGGCATCCCCGCCAAGACCCCCGACCTGACCGCCTACCCCTCCATCGCGCTGGGCGTGGCCACGGCCAGCGTCCTCGACATGACCCAGGCGTACGCGACCCTCGCCAACCACGGCCGGCACGGCCCGTACACCCTGGTCGACAAGGTCACCAAGGGCGGCGAGAACGTCGAGCTGCCCGGCAAGGAACCCAAGCGCGCCGTCACCCGCAGCGCCGCCGACACCACCACCGCCGTCCTCAAGAGCGTCGTCGACAACGGCACCGGCTCCACCGCACAGGCCGCCGGGCGGCCCGCGGCCGGCAAGACGGGCACGGCGGAGGAGGACAAGGCCGCCTGGTTCGCGGGCTACACCCCCGACCTGGCCACCGTCGTCGCGGTCATGGGCCAGGACTCCGACACCGGCACCCAGAAGTCGCTCTACGGAGCGACCGGGCTGCCCCGCATCAACGGCGGCGGCGCGCCCGCGGACATCTGGGCCGCCTACACCGAGGTCGCGCTGGAAGGCACCGCCGTCAAGGACTTCGACCTCCAGACGGCCGGCGGCGTCCCCGAACCCTCCCTGGAACCGCCCACGACCTCGGCACCGCCCGAGACCAGCGCACCGCCCTCGGCGTCCGCGCCGCCCAGCAACTTCCCGCCGCGGACCTCGGCACCGCCGCGCCCGCCGACCGGGCCGCCGACCCTGCCGGGGCCACCGACCGGGCTCCCGACCCTGCCGCCCTTCACGCTCTTCCCGAACGAGCCGAAGGACGCCGGGCGCGGCGGGCACGGGGGCGAGCGGGATTCGCTGCTGGGCGAATACTGACCCCCGGCGGCACCGGGCCCGTCAGTGGCCCGAGGTCGCCTTGAGACCCACCACCGCCACCAGCAGCAGCACGACGAAGAAGATCCGCGCGGCGGTCGCCGGTTCGCCCAGCACCGCCATACCGAACACCGCCGCACCGGCCGCGCCGATGCCGACCCACACGCCGTAGGCCGTACCGATGGGCAGCGAGCGCGCGGCCTGCGCGAGCAGCAACATGCTCGCGGCGATACCCGCGATGGTGAAGACGCTCGGCCAGAGCCTGGTGAACCCGTCGGTGTACTTCATACCGATCGACCAGGCGACCTCGAGCAGACCCGCGACAGCGAGCAGGATCCATGCCATGACGGCACCTCCGTGGAAAGTTCCTACAGGGGTGCGTCGTCTTGTCCTGACCCGGTACGGCGCGTCTCGTCGGGCTTCTTCCGACGGTATCAAAAAGTGGGGAATCCGGACGGCCGCTCTTTCGGCCGGGCCCCGTACGTCAGAGGTAGAGCCCCGTGGAGTCCTCGGAACCCTCCAGCCGCTCCGCGGCCACCGCGTGCAGATCCCGCTCGCGCATCAGCACATACGCCACGCCGCGGACCTCGACCTCGGCGCGGTCCTCCGGGTCGTAGAGCACCCGGTCGCCCGGCTCCACCGTGCGCACGCTCTGCCCGACCGCCACGACCTCCGCCCACGCCAGCCGACGGCCCACCGCCGCCGTCGCCGGGATGACGATGCCGCCGCTGGACCGGCGCTCGCCCTCCGGGATGTCGGTCCGGACCAGCACCCGGTCGTGGAGCATCCGGATGGGCAGCTTGTCGTGGGTGGTATGCGTACTCACGCCATGACCGTACCCGCCCGAGCGCGGCCCCGAGGCCGCGGGCCGCGGATCCGCCGGTGTGACCTACGCCCGGCGGCGGCGCGAGGAGACCGTCAGCAGCCCGACCACGCCCACCGCGACCATCGCCACCGGCACGATCCGCTCCAGCCGGGGCGTACCGTCCTCGGCGACGAAACGGGACCGCACGTCCAAGACCAGCCGGTTCGCCGCCACGAAGGCACGGCCCGCGGTGTGGTCCACCTTCGCGGCAACCTTGGCCTTCGCATCGCCCACGATCGTTTTCGGGTGCATGCGCACACCGATCTCGTCGAGCGTCACGGCGAGCTCGTTCCGCCTGCGGGCGATGTCCGCCTCGATCTGCGCAGGGGTCCTGGCATCCGACACCGCGCTGCCTCCGTCGTCTCGAAAAGAGTGATGATGAGTGATGACGACAGTCTGTCAGCTCACCGGACCCCGTGCCCCACGGCACCCCCGATCGGGGAGCTGACTAGTCTCGGGGACCGGACAGCCCACGCGGGGCACCCCGCGCGAACCCCGACGAGGAGACCCTCATGAGCGAGCGACTTCAGCCCGGCGACACCGCCCCCGCCTTCACCCTGCCCGACGCGGACGGCAAACAGGTCTCCCTCGCCGACCACAAGGGGCGCAAGGTCATCGTCTACTTCTACCCCGCCGCCCTCACGCCCGGCTGCACCAAGCAGGCCTGCGACTTCACCGACAACCTCGACTTCCTCGCCGGGCACGGCTACGACGTCATCGGCGTCTCCCCCGACAAGCCGGAGAAGCTCGCGAAGTTCCGCGAGAAGGAGGAGCTCAAGGTGACGCTGGTCGGCGACCCCGAGAAGAAGGTGCTGGAGGCGTACGGCGCGTACGGCGAGAAGAAGCTGTACGGGAAGACGGTGACCGGGGTCATCCGCTCCACGGTCGTCGTGGACGAGGAGGGCAAGGTGGAGCGCGCCCTCTACAACGTCAAGGCCACCGGCCACGTCGCGAAGATCATCAAGGACCTGGGGCTGTAACCGTTCCGTGTGACGGGCCGGATCCTCCGGCCCGTCACACGTCCGCCGCGGGCGGATCCGCTTCGGGGAGGTCCAGGATCGCCTGGGCGCCGCCGCCCTCCGCCGTGCCGAACTCCAGGCTCGCCCCCAGCACCACCGCCTGGCCCACCGCGATCGTCAGACCCAGGCCGTGCCCGGTGCCGCGCTCCGGCGCCGCCGTACGGAACCGCCGCGGACCCTGGTCCACCAGCTCCGGCGGATAGCCGCCGCCGTGGTCCCGCACCACGATCCGCGTGCCCTCCACACGGATCTCGATCGGCGGCTTCCCGTGCTTGGCCGCGTTCCCCAGGATGTTCACCAGGATCCGCTCGACCCGGCGCGCGTCCGTCGCCACGATCCGGCCCTCGCCGACCACCTCGACCGACACGTCGTCGACCCCGCGCTGCCCCCGCGCCCGCTTCACGATCCCGCGCACCAGCGACGGCAGCTCCACCGGGTCCAGCTGCGCCCGCTCCACACCGGAATCCAGCCGGGAGACCTCCAGCAGGTCCTCCACCAGCGACCGCATCGTCTGCGCCCGCTCCCGCACCATCTCCACCGCCCGCGGGTGCGGCAGCAGCTCCGCCGACGCCACCAGACCGGCCACCGGCGTCCGCAGCTCGTGCGCCACGTCCGCCGTGAACTCTCGCTCCGCCTCCACCCGCGCCGCCAGCGACGCCGCCATGTGGTGCACCGAGCGGCCCAGCTCCGCGACCTCGTCCCGGCCGCCCGTCAGCAGCGCCTCCGCGTCCGGAGCGCCACCGGCCGCGATCCGCCGCGCCGCGGCCGCGCTGCGCCGCAACCGTCTCGACAGGCTCTGCGCCACGAACCACGCCACCACCGCCATCAGCGCCACCGTCGCCGCCCCGGCCACCAGCAGCGCCTTGTCCAGCGCCTTCTGCAAGGGGTCGCGGTCGGGATAGGGCGCGGACACCGACAGCACCTTGCCGTCCCCCACCGACGTCGCCGCCCACACCCGCGGGTCGGCGCCGTCGCTGATGTACGTACCGGGCCGGCCCTTCGCCACCCGCTTCGCGAGCGGGACCGGCAGCGTCGAGTCGTCCAACTGCGCGCCGAGCGCGAGCAGCCCGTCCCGCTGGTAGACCTGGAGGGCCGAGCTCAGCAGGTCGTCCTGGTACGACTGCGCCTGCCGCGCGCGCTCCACCGCCGAGATGTGGTGCACGGCGATGCCGAGCAGCACCACGGCGAGCGCGGTCACGAAGGAGAGCGCCAGAGCGATCCGGCCACGGATGCCCATCACGCGATCGAGTACGTTTCCTTCGACTCCCCCATGGGCGTGGCCCCGGTGTAGTCGACGTCGATTCCGGTGAAGGCCAGCACGCCGTCGACGTTCTTCGCGCCGTACAGCCGGAAGCGGGCCGGGTAGGTCGACGAGGCCGCGCCGTTGGCGGCGCCCGAGACCTGGACGACACCGCGGCCGTCCGCGCCGTCCGCCCCGTAGTGCGCCCACTTGATGCCGCTCGCCACCATCCCGGTGTTCGAGCAGTTCAGCGTGATGATCTCGGGCTCGACGGTCGCCGACCCCAGCCCGCACTCCCGCACGCCGGGCAGCCCCTCCGGGCTCGCCGCCTCCACCGTGTCCTGCGGCACCTCGCGGACCGGCTGCGGCGACTTCTGCGCCGCGGCCGTCTTCGGCGCGTCGGACACCGCGCTCGCCCGGTCCTGTGCCTGGCTCAGCCACACACCGCCGAGCGCCAGGACGGTCACCACCGCGAAGATCGCCAGAACAGTGCGCATGCTGGCCCGGCGGGGCTCGGCACGGTCGGCCATCGGCCTCTCTTCCTCGGTGGGGATCGCTGGGGGCGGGATGTGGGGGACCCCTGCCCTGACTGACGGGGAAATCGGGCAGCGCGTTCCCTTCATGCCTATATCAGGTTCTACGCAAAGAAGTCGCGGGCCGCGCGCCGCCGACGTGACCAATCTCCTGAACGGGCCCCGGACCGGTTTGAGTCGGCGCGCAGCGCGCAGACGCACCACGCCCGTACGAGCACTGCCGCACCCGAGCGCGGCCGAGCACGAGAGGACACCGAAGCCGTGCCCACCGGCAGCAGCACCGAGACCTCATCCGGCCACGACCCGGAGGCCGTCAAACGGCACCCGGCCCTCTTCCGAGCCGTCGTCCGCCGCCGGAATCCCCGCCTCCGTCGGACGGACATCACGGTGACCGACGAGCGGACCGTCAGACGCGCGGTCAAGGCGGCGGCGCTCGGCAACGCCATGGAGTGGTTCGACTTCGGGATCTACAGCTATCTCGCGGTCACCATCGGCGATGTCTTCTTCCCCTCCGGCAGCGACACCGTCCGCCTGCTGTCCTCCCTCGCCACCTTCGCCGTGGCCTTCCTCGTACGCCCCCTGGGCGGCCTCTTCTTCGGCCCGCTCGGCGACCGCGTCGGCCGCAAGCGCGTCCTCGCGCTGACCATGGTCCTGATGGCCGTCGGCACCTGCGCGATCGGCCTCATCCCCTCCTACGCGGCCATCGGCTTCTGGTCGCCCGTCCTGCTGATCTGCTTCCGGATGCTCCAGGGCTTCTCCACGGGCGGCGAGTACGGCGGCGCGGCCACCTTCATCGCGGAGTACGCGCCCGACAAGCGCCGCGGCTTCTTCGGCAGCTTCCTCGAACTCGGCACCCTCGCGGGCTACATCGGCGCCGCCGGGCTCGTGACCGTGATGACCTCCGTGCTCGGCTCCGGCGCGATGGACGACTGGGGGTGGCGCGTCCCCTTCCTCGTCGCCGGGCCGCTCGGCCTCGTCGGCCTCCACCTGCGGCTGAAGCTGGAGGACACCCCCGCCTTCCGGAAGCTGGAGGAGGAGAGCGCCGAGGAGCCCTCGGGCGGCGAGGGCGGCGAACTCAAACAGATCTTCACCACCCAGTGGCAGCGGCTGCTGCTGTGCGTCGTCCTGGCCGGGGCGTACGGCATCACCGACTACATGCTGCTCTCCTACATGCCGACGTATCTGACCGACCGGCTCGGCTACGACGACACCCACGGCCTCGTCGTCCTGATCGCCACGATGGCCCTGCTGATGGTGGTGATCACCTTCGTCGGGCGGCTCAGCGACCGCATCGGCCGCAAGCCGCTGCTGATGGCGGGCATGGCGGGCTTCGTACTGCTGTCGGCGCCCGCGTTCCTGCTGCTCAAACAGGGCAGCGTCGTCGCCGTCTCCGGCGGCATGCTGATGCTGGGCCTCCCCCTCGTCTGCCTGCTGGGCACCATGTCGGCGGCCCTCCCCGCGCTCTTCCCCACCGCGGTCCGCTACGGCTCCCTGTCCATCGGCTACAACCTCTCCACGTCCCTCTTCGGCGGCACGACCCCCCTGGTGATCACCGGCCTCATCGGCGCCACAGGCAGCGACATGGCTCCCGCCTTCTACACGATGGGCGCGGCGCTGGTCGGCATGGTGGCCGTGGCCTGCATGAAGGAAACGGCCCGCCAGCCGCTGGAGGGCTCGCCACCGTCGGTCTCGACGAAGGAGGAGGCGGCACAGATCGCAGCGTCGCAGTCCCCGGACCCGAAGTTCTGACGGCCGGCATCGTTTGGCGTAACCGATCAGCAGTGCGGTCGTTGATGTGTACGAGGCTGTCCTCTGATGGCCGTACCCAAAAGACGCAACTGTCGCGAACACCGGACGGGAACGGGGTACGGCCGCCGGCCGTGCCCTCGCCCCTCCGGGACGCGCGGGAGGGGGAGCACATGCCGGTCAGTCCGTACACCAGGGAGCGCCTTGCCGAGGCCGCGCGATCGTCGCGGACGCTGTCGGAGGCGCTGGAGAAGCTTGGGGTGGACCCGAAAAGTTCGAGGCGGCGCTATGTCTTTGAGCGCATGAAGAGGCTGGGGGTCGAGACGTCGCATTTCGAGCGGGAGGGGGTGCGGTGGACAAGAGAAGTCCTCGAAGCCGCCGTGGCGAAGTCGGTCAGCGTGAACGGCGTACTTCGGCACCTCGGGATCGAAGTCGTCGGCGGTCACCACGCACACATCAGCCGCCGCATCCGGAGTTTCGGGATCGATACATCCCACTTCAGGCCACCAACCCGAACCGGGGCATCGATGGGGACCCGCCGTCGATCCACCCCACAGGAGCTCTTGGTTCGACAGAACCCTGCCAATGCACGTCGCGTACCGAGCGAGAGGCTCAAGCGAGCGATGCTGGCACTCGGCACGCCCGAATGCTGTGGTCAATGCGGGATCGCCGAATGGTGCGGACAGCCCCTGCCACTCGAAGTCGATCACGTCGACGGAGACTGGCACAACAACTGCTTTGAAAACCTGCGCCTGCTCTGCCCCAACTGCCACTCGGCGACTGACACCTACCGCGGCCGGGCCAAGGGGCGACGTCGCAGGTCGACTCAGACACATGGCACAGAAGGTGCGGCGTGACGCGCAGCGGCGTCCGGTACACGCGCGAACTCCTGACCGTCGCAGCAGCCCAGTGCGCCGACATCGATGCGGTCATCGCCTTCTGCGGTGCCCACCCCTATCACCAGCTCCGCCGCCATCTGTTCAAGCGGTTCGAGCACTTCGGCATCGATGTTTCCCACTTCGTGCGACGCGGTCCGCATGGGAGTAAACCTCGACCGTCTGCCGACGAACTACGGCACACCATCTGCAGGTCGACCTCCATAGCGGAAACGCTGCGACGGCTGGGCAGGCCTGACAACACTCACACTCGTAACCTGTTCCATGAATGGGTGGCCGAGGACGGCCTCAGCACCGAACACTTCCTTGGCCAAGCCCACCAGCGGGGCAAGCCGGGCACGGGCCGTAAGGCACCGCATCAAGTGCTCGTGAAGCACAGCCGTAAGAACCGCACGAAATCGGCGCTGCTTCGCCGCGCGCTGTGCGAGATCGGCGTCTCCGAAGAGTGCGCGAACTGCGGAATCGGCCCCGTATGGCACGGTCGGCCCCTGGCACTTGAGGTCGACCACGTCAATGGCGACTGGAGTGACGACCGGGCCAAGAACCTGCGGATACTCTGCCCCAACTGCCACGCGCTCACGAGCACATGGTGCCGAGGTGGGCGTCGACGCCACCGCACCGTCCCACCAGTCTGAGTACCCGCACGCGGGCACGGCGAGGCACAGTACAGTAGGCGCCACGGGCCCGTATCCCAGCTGGTAAAGAGGATGCCGGTTTAGATCCGGTATGTCGTGGGTTCGAGTCCCACCGGGCCCACAGCGAGGGGCGCGGCACCGCATCGGTGCCGCGCTCCTCGGCGTTGTTACCCCAAAAGCTCCCGCACCACCGGCACCAGCCCCCGGAACGCCTTGCCGCGGTGGCTGATCGCGTTCTTCTCCTCCGCCGTCATCTCGGCGCACGTCCGTGTCTCGCCCAATGGCTGGAGGATCGGGTCGTAGCCGAAGCCGCCCGTGCCCGAGGGGGTGTGCCGGAGGGTGCCCTCCAGGCGGCCCTCGATGACGCGTTCCGTGCCGTCGGGGAGGGCCAGGGCGGCCGCGCAGGCGAAGTGGGCGCCGCGGTGTTCTTCCGCGATGTCGCCGAGCTGGGCCAGCAGCAGGTCCAGGTTGGCCCTGTCGTCGCCGTGGGTGCCCGCCCAGCGGGCGGAGAAGATGCCGGGGGCGCCGTTCAGGACGTCCACGCACAGGCCGGAGTCGTCGGCGACCGCCGGGATGCCCGTGGCGCGGGCGAGGGCGTGGGCCTTGAGGAGGGCGTTCTCGGCGAAGGTGACGCCGGTCTCCTTGACGTCCGGGATCCCGGGGTAGGCGTCGGCGCCGACGAGTTCGACGCCGAGGCCGGCCGCCTCCAGGATGGCGCGGAGCTCGGTGACCTTGCCCGCGTTGCGGGTGGCGAGGATCAGGCGCTTCACCCGGTCTCCTCCAGGGTCCGGGCGAGCGCCTCGCGCTGGGCGGTGTCGAGCGTGGCGCAGCCGCCGACGGCGAGGTCGAGGAGGGCGTTGAGCTCGTCGCGGGCGAAGGGCTCGGCCTCGGCGGTGCCCTGGACCTCGACGAAGCGGCCGTCGCCGGTGCAGACGACGTTCATGTCGGTCTCGGCGCGGACGTCCTCCTCGTAGCAGAGGTCGAGGAGGGGGATGCCGCCGACGATGCCGACGCTGACGGCGGAGACCGTGCCGGTGAGCGGCTGGCGGCCGTGCTTGATCAGCTTCTTGTTCTGGGCCCAGGTGATCGCGTCGGCCAGTGCCACGTACGCGCCGGTGATGGCCGCGGTGCGGGTGCCGCCGTCGGCCTGGAGGACGTCGCAGTCGAGGACGATCGTGTTCTCGCCGAGCGCCTTGAAGTCGATCACGGCGCGGAGGGAGCGGCCGATGAGGCGGGAGATCTCGTGGGTGCGGCCGCCGATCTTGCCGCGCACGGACTCGCGGTCGCCGCGGGTGTTGGTGGAGCGCGGGAGCATCGAGTATTCGGCGGTGACCCAGCCCTCGCCGGTGCCCTTGCGCCAGCGGGGCACGCCTTCGGTGACGCTGGCGGTGCAGAAGACCTTGGTGTCCCCGAAGGAGATGAGGACGGAGCCTTCGGCGTGCTTGCTCCACCCGCGCTGGATGGTCACGGGGCGGAGCTGATCAGGGGTGCGGCCGTCGATGCGAGACATGGTGATGAGCCTATAGGCAACGCGAAGGGCCCCGTTCCGGTTCACGTACGAACCGGGGAGCGGTTGGTACGGACCGGGGAACGGGGCCCTTCGGAGGAGCTCAGTGGCTCACATCATGTCTTCGATCTCACCGGCGATCGGGTCGGCGTCGGTGCCGATGACGACCTGGATGGCGGTGCCCATCTTGACGACGCCGTGGGCGCCGGCGGCCTTCAGGGCCGCCTCGTCGACGAGGGAGGGGTCGGCGACCTCGGTGCGGAGGCGGGTGATGCAGCCCTCGACCTCTTCGATGTTGTCGATCCCGCCGAGCCCGGCGACGATCTTCTCAGCCTTGGTGGCCATGTGCGCTCCTGGTTGTCTCTGGCCCTTCGGCGGTCTCGCCGACCGGCTTTCACACGGTAACCCACGTTCAGCCCAGTTACGTGGGCGTTTGTCCGCCATCTAGCGAAAGATGACGACCAACCGGCGCTGCGCTCCGGGAGGCCCGACAGGCACCGCAAGTGGTCTACACCAGTATGCGGCAAAGCACCGAGTGGACTGCCGCCGGGGCGGCAGGCGGAGGGACGCAGATGAGTTCGGACGCCGCGGCGGCCCCACGGAAGAAGACATGGACGCAGGGCCTCTTCCAGAACTTGCAGAAGATGGGCCGCAGCCTCCAGCTGCCCATCGCGGTGCTGCCGGCGGCGGGCATCCTCAACCGGCTCGGGCAGCCGGACGTCTTCGGCAAGGACGGGCTGGGCTGGACGGACGTCGCGAAGGTCTTCGCGGGCGCGGGCGGCGCGCTGCTGGACTCGGGGCTCGGGCTGCCGCTGCTGTTCTGCGTGGGTGTGGCCATCGGCATGGCCAAGAAGTCGGACGGCTCGACGGCGCTGGCCGCGGTGGTGGCGTTCCTCGTCTACTTCTCGGTGCTGCACCAGTTCCCCGAGGACTGTCCGCACGAGACGAAGTTCGGCGGCGCGGGGCTGTGGAGCGGGGTCTGTGTGACGGGCGCGGGGGCGGCGTCCCCGGCCACGTTCCAGAACCCGGGGGTGTTCGGCGGCATCGTCATCGGGCTGCTCAGCGCCTGGTTCTGGATGCGTTTCCACCGGGTGCGGCTGGTGGACTGGCTGGGCTTCTTCAACGGCCGGCGGCTGGTGCCGATCCTGATGTCGTTCGTGGCGCTGGCCTTCGCGGTGATCTGCCTGTGGGTCTGGCCGCCGGTCGGTGACGCGCTGACGAGCTTCAGCAAGTGGCTGTCGGATCTGGGGTCGGCGGGCTCGGGCGTCTTCGGTGTGGCCAACCGCGCGCTGCTGGTGGTCGGGCTCCACCAGTTCCTCAACACCTTCATGTGGTTCCAGTTCGGCGACTACACCAAGCCGGACGGCACGGTGGTGCACGGTGACATCAACCGCTTCCTGGCGGGCGACCCGCACGCGGGGCAGTTCACCACGGGCTTCTTCCCGGTCATGATGTTCGCGCTGCCCGCCGCGGCGCTGGCGATCGCGCACTGCGCCAAGCCGCACCGCCGCAAGGCGGTGAGCGGGATGATGCTGTCGGTCGGCCTGACGTCGTTCGTCACGGGCATCACGGAGCCGGTGGAGTATTCGTTCCTCTTCATCGCCCCGGCGCTCTATGTCGTCCACGCGCTGCTGACGGGTGTGTCGATGGCGGTGACGTGGGGGTTCGGGGTGCACGACGGCTTCAGCTTCTCGGCGGGGCTGATCGACTACGTCATCAACTGGGGGCTGGCGACGAAGCCGTGGCTGATCATTCCGATCGGGCTGTGCTTCGCGGTGGTCTACTACGCGCTTTTCCGGTTCGCGATTACGAAGTTCGATCTGCCGACCCCGGGGCGTGAGCCGGAAGAGCTGGCGGAGGAGATCGAGCAGGAGAACGTGAAGTAAAGAGGAACGTGAAGTGAGGAGCCAGTGACACTGCGCTGGGTTTAGCGGCGCTGTTGCAGGAAAAACGCCGTCCCCGGGCCTTGGGCCCGGGGACGGTTTGCCGTGCGGGCCGGCGGGGGTTCCGCGCTGTGTCCGAGACCACCGGGAACGATGGATTCCTTTATCCCTGACTCACGTGCTACAACAGGTCTAAACCACTGAGTGGTGTAGACCAGATTGCGGGCCGTCCCCCCTTCCCCCCGAGCGCCCGCCTCACCTGGAGGAATCCGATGAGTAAGAGCGCCAAGGCGGCGAAGACGGCGCCTGATGACGCCGCGCCGGAGAAGAAGAAGTTCGGCTCCGGTGCCATGGCAGTCGCGCAGCGCATCGGCCGCAGCCTGATGCTGCCGGTCGCGGTGCTGCCCGCGGCCGCGCTGATGGTCCGCCTGGGCCAGGACGACATGCTGGGCCGGAAGTCCTTCCCGGAGTTCCTGAACAAGATCGCCGAGTTCATGTCCGCCGGTGGCGGCGCCATCCTCGACAACATGGCGCTGCTGTTCGCCGTCGGTGTCGCGATCGGCTACGCCAAGAAGTCGGACGGCTCCACCGCGCTGGCCGCCGTGGCCGGTTACCTGGTCTTCCAGAAGGTGCTCGGCACCTTCACCGACGGCAGCCTGCCGAAGAAGGAGGCCGTGGTCGACCACAAGGTCGCCATGGTGGAACAGGCGGTCGACGCCAAGGTCCTCGGCGGCATCGTGATGGGCCTCGTGGTCGCGCTGCTCTACCAGCGCTTCTACCGCACCAAGCTGCCGGACTGGGCGGGCTTCTTCGGCGGCCGCCGCCTCGTGCCGATCCTGTCGTCCTTCGCGGGCCTCCTCATAGGCGTGGCCTTCGGCTACATCTGGCCGGTGCTCGGCACGGGTCTGCACAACTTCGGTGAGTGGCTGGTCGGCTCCGGCGCGGTCGGCGCGGGCATCTTCGGTGTCGCCAACCGCGCGCTGATCCCGATCGGCATGCACCACCTGCTGAACTCCTTCCCGTGGTTCCAGGCCGGTTCCTACGACGGCCCCAAGGGCCCCGTCAACGGCGACATCGCTCGCTTCCTCGCGGGCGACCCGAACGCCGGCCAGTTCATGACCGGCTTCTTCCCGATCATGATGTTCGCGCTGCCGGCCGCCTGCCTGGCGATCGTGCACTGCGCCCGCCCCGAGAACCGCAAGGTCGTCGGCGGCATGATGTTCTCGCTCGCGCTCACCGCCTTCGTCACCGGCGTGACCGAGCCGATCGAGTTCACCTTCATGTTCATCGCCCCGGTGCTGTACGCGATCCACGCGGTGCTGACCGGTGTCTCGATGGCGCTGACCTGGGCGCTCGGCATGAAGGACGGCTTCGGCTTCTCGGCCGGTGCGATCGACTTCCTGCTCAACCTCGGCATCGCGTCCAAGCCGTGGCTGCTGGCGCTGGTGGGTCTGTGCTTCGCGGCGGTCTACTACGTGGTCTTCCGCTTCGCCATCATCAAGTTCGATCTGAAGACGCCGGGCCGCGAATCCGAGGAAGAAGCGGCCGAGCTCAAGGCCTGACACTCCCCCGGGAAATCCCGGAATCGATAACAGCGAGAAGGGCCCCTGGAATCCCATGGATTCCAGGGGCCCTTCTCGCTATCGCCTTTTAAATGCCATTACCTCGGCTAAATCTCGTAGACGGCGCCCGACTGTGCCAGCTCAACCGGTCCGGCATAGACGGACCGCGCGTCGCGGAGGTTCGTCAGCGGGTCCGTCCACGGCGGGATATGGGTGAGCACCAGCCGTCCGACACCGGCGCGGGCGGCGTGTTCCCCGGCCTCGCGGCCGTTGAGGTGGAGGTCCGGGATGTCCTCCTTGCCGTGGGTGAACGACGCCTCGCACAGCAGCAGGTCGGCGCCCACGGAGAGCTCGTGGAGGGCCTGGCAGGGGCCGGTGTCGCCGGAGTAGACGAGCGCGCTGCCGTTGTGCTCGACCCGGAACGCGAACGCCTCGACGGGGTGGCGGACCCGGTCCGTGCGGACGGTGAGCGGGCCGAGGGTGAAGCTGCCCGGCTTCAGGGTGCGGAAGTCGAAGACCTCCGCCATGCAGCTCTCGTCGGGCACGTCGCCGTAGGCGGTGGTGAGCCGCCGCTCGGTGCCCTCCGGGCCGTGGACGGGGATGGCCTCCGCCCGGCCGCCCTCGTGCCGGTAGTAGCGGGCGACGAAATAGCCGCACATGTCGATGCAGTGGTCGGGGTGCAGATGCGACAGCAGGATGGCGTCGAGGTCGTAGAGACCGACGTGGCGCTGCAATTCGCCGAGGGCGCCGTTGCCCATGTCGAGGAGCAGCCGGAAGCCGTCGGCCTCTACGAGGTAGCTCGAACAGGGTGATTCCGTGGACGGGAACGACCCCGAGCATCCGACGACGGTGAGCTTCATGCGGGCCTGAACCTCCGTGGGCTGGTTACGGGGGGCCATGCGGTCCGTCGAGCGTAAGGCGCGAAGTCGGCGGTCGCTCCTCCGCGAGGTTCGGTTGTGGTTGAAGTCACCGGTACGGACGCGTATGCCGCGGGGCGGCGGTGTCGAGACTACTCCCGGCCAGGCTGGTCCCGCCCCTGCCCCGCGGGCGGCGGCGCACCCGCGGGGCAGACGGTGTCGGGCGGTGTCAGGCCCAGAGTTCGCCCTGCAGGGCGGCGACGGCCTCTTCGTCGGTGGCCGCGGTGTAGACGCCGGTGGAGAGGTATTTCCAGCCGCCGTCGGCGACGATGAAGACGATGTCGGCGCGCTCACCGGCCCGTTCGGCCTTGCGGGCCACCCCGAGCGCCGCGTGCAGGGCGGCGCCGGTGGAGACCCCGGCGAAGATGCCCTCCTCGGCGAGGAGTTGCCGGGTGCGGCGGACGGCGTCCTCGGAGCCGACGGAGAAGCGCGTGGTGAGCACGGACTCGTCGTAGAGCTCGGGCACGAAGCCCTCGTCGAGGTTGCGCAGCCCGTAGACGAGGTCGTCGTAGCGGGGCTCGGCGGCCACGATCCGTACGCCGGGGACGTGCTCGCGCAGGTAGCGGCCGGCGCCCATGAGGGTGCCGGTGGTGCCGAGACCGGCGACGAAGTGGGTGATCTCGGGGAGGTCCGCGAGGATCTCGGGGCCGGTGGTCGCGTAGTGCGCGCCCGCGTTGTCGGGGTTGCCGTACTGGTAGAGCATCACCCAGTCGGGGTGCTCGGCGGCCAGCTCCTTGGCCATCCGTACGGCGGTGTTGGAGCCGCCCGCGGCGGGCGAGGGGATGATCTCGGCGCCCCACATGGCGAGCAGCTGGCGGCGCTCCTCGCTGGTGTTCTCCGGCATGACGCAGACGATGCGGTAGCCCTTGAGGCGGGCCGCCATGGCCAGCGAGATGCCGGTGTTGCCGGAGGTGGGCTCCAGGATGGTGCAGCCGGGTGTGAGCCGGCCCGCCCGCTCGGCCTGCTCGATCATGTGCAGGGCGGGCCGGTCCTTGACCGAGCCGGTGGGGTTGCGGTCCTCCAGCTTGGCCCAGATCCGGACGGTGCCGGACGGGGAGAGCCGCGGCAGGCGGACGAGCGGGGTGTTGCCGACCGCTGCCAGCGGGCTGTCGTAGCGCACGGGGCTCCCGCCGCTCAGACCATGCCGCCGGCGACCGCCGGGAGGATGGTGACGCTGTCGCCGTCACCGAGCTCGGTGGTGATGCCGCCGAGGAAGCGGACGTCCTCGTCGTTGAGGTAGACGTTGACGAAGCGGCGCAGTTCGCCCGACTCGTCGACGAGGCGCTCGCGGATGCCGGGGTGGCGGGCGTCGAGGCCCTTGAAGAGCTCGTCGATCGTGGCTCCTTCGCCCTCGACGGCCTTCTTGCCGTCGGTGTAGGTGCGGAGGATGGTCGGGATGCGGACCTCGATGGCCATGGGTGTGCTCCTGTCGGAGTGCGGGGAGGGGCGGCGACGGGAAGGCGTGCGCGCCGCGGGGGTCACGCGGCGGCGCCGCGCGGACACAGCGCACCGGCGAGCCGGCACAGGTCGACGTGGAGCCGCGCCGTGAGCAGCGTGCTGCCCGGCGTCCTGTCGCTCACGTTGTCGGCAACCATGGGCGCATCGTATCGATTCCCTGTGCGCGCCCCGGAAGTTCGTCCCGGCATGCGGACCTCGTGGTCTCAGTAGGCAGTCACGACGCGGACCTCTTCCTCGGTCACCTCGCCGTCGACGATGCGGAAGGACCGGAACTGGAAGGGTCCGGCGCCGTCGGTGTCGGCGGTGGAGACGAGGACGTAGTGGGCGCCGGGCTCGCCGGCGTAGCTGATGTCCGTGCGGGAGGGGCGGGCCTCGGTGGCGGTGTGCGAGTGGTAGATGACGACGGGTTCCTCGTCGCGGTCGTCCATCTCGCGGTAGAGCTTGAACAGGTCGGCCGAGTCGAACTCGTAGAAGGTGGGCGAGCGGGCCGCGTTGAGCATGGGGACGAACCGCTCGGGCCGGTCGCCGCCTGCGGGACCCGCGACCACGCCGCACGCCTCGTCGGGGTGGTCGGCGCGGGCGTGGGCGACGATCCGGTCGTGGAGGTCCTGGGTGATGGTCAGCATGGGGGCAAGGATAAGCACCGGGGCCCGCCCGTACCTGGGGAGGTACGGGCGGGCCCCGGTGCTTGCGAGCGCCTGTGTCAGGCCGCGTGCTCCGCCTCGGCGCGGGTGGCCGCGGCGAGCTGCGCGTAGTGCTCGGAGGACTTGCGGACGAACGCCTCCGGGTTGCGGCGCTTGAGGCCGTAGTAGGAGACGACCATGAGGGCGGCCCAGATCGGGGCGCAGTAGAGCGAGACCCGGGAGTCCTTGTCGATGCCCATCAGCACGATCACCATGAAGATGAAGGCGAGTGCGAAGAGGCTGGTCCAGGGTGCGCCGGGCGCCTTGAACTCGGACTGCGGCAGGACGCCCGCGTTCGCCAGGCGGCGGTAGCGGAGCTGGGCGACGAGGATCATGATCCAGGCCCACATGCCGGAGATGGTGGCGAAGGAGACGACGTAGGTGAACGCCTGGCCGGGCCACTGGTAGTTGATCCAGACGCCGACGAGCATCAGCGCGGCGGAGGCGGTGGTGCCGCGCAGCGGCAGGCCGTTCTTCGTGAGCTGGGCGAAGAACTTCGGGCCCTGGCCGTTGAGCGCGAGGTCGCGCAGCATGCGGCCGGTGGAGTACATCCCGGAGTTGCAGGAGGACAGCGCCGCGGTGAGGACGACGAAGTTGACGATGCCGGCGCCCGCGGGGAGGCCGATCTTCTCGAAGGCGGCCACGAAGGGGCTGACGCCGGGCATGAACTCGGTCCACGGGACGACGGCGAGGATGATGATGAGCGCGCCGATGTAGAAGACCGCGATCCGCCACGGGACGGTGTTGATCGCCTTGGGGAGCGTCTTCTTGGGGTCCTTGGCCTCGCCCGCGGTGACGCCGACGAGCTCGACGGCGAGGAAGGCGAACATCACGATCTGCAACGTCATCAGGGTGCTCTTGATGCCGTTGGGGAAGAAGCCGTGGTGCGACCAGAGGTTGGTGAAGGTGGCGGTGTCACCGGCGTCGGAGAAGCCGAGGGTGATGACGCCGATGCCGATCAGGATCATGCCGATGATGGCGGTGACCTTGACCATGGAGAACCAGAACTCCAGCTCGCCGAAGAGCTTCACGGAGATCAGGTTGGCGAAGTAGAGGACGACCGTGAAGCCGAGGGCGGAGGCCCACTGGGGGATGCTGCCCTTGGACCAGAAGTTCACGTAGGTCGCGGCCGCGGTGACCTCGGTGATGCCGGTGACGACCCAGAAGAGCCAGTACGTCCAGCCGGTCACATAGCCCCAGAAGGGGCCGAGGAATTCGCGGGCGTAGTCGGAGAAGGAGCCCGAGACCGGGCGGTACATGAGCAGCTCGCCGAGCGCGCGCATGATGAAGAAGATGACGAGGCCGGCTATCGCGTAGGCCAGGATCAGGCTGGGTCCGGCCTTGTGGATGGCCGTGCCCGCGCCGAGAAAGAGGCCGGTGCCGATGGCTCCGCCGATGGCGATCATTTGAATCTGGCGGTTGCCCAGTCCCCGCTGGTAACCCTCGGAAGCGTCCTGTCCGCTTCCGTCCTGCCGTGCGGCCTCCGCGTTGGCGGTGCGGTCCGCGACCTGCTCAGAGGTCATGGTGGTGCGCCTTTCTCCATACCGGTCCGAGCAATTCGGACCGGGTCCAGATCCCCCCGGATGGAGTCCTGCATGCCGACGGTCGGCCGGCGAAGCGCTCCCGCCGCGACATGGGTGGCGTCGCGGAGGCAGGTCGTGAAGATTTATCACGTGGCGCAATGAGATCGTCTACCCGCGTGTGGCCGAGGCCACATTTAAAGTAGGACAAAAGTAAAAAGGCCGCCCATTGGCGGCCACTACGGTAACTCGATCGTTATCCGGAATTGAGCGTTCGCTGAGCGAACACCCCTCGAGGAGTGTTCGCATTCCGGACGGAATCGCGGGGTCCGCAGGAGGGCCCCGCGGGCGCCCCCGTCAGGGCATCAGCGCCTCGACGAGGGTCTCCTGCAGGCCCCCCAGCCAGAGGTACGCCATGACCATCGGCTTGCGCGGGTCCTCGTCCGGCAGCCGGAAGAGGGTGTCGCTGTCGTCCTCGTCGGCGATTTCCAGCCGGGTGCCGATGGCGAGCCGCAGGTCGTTGAGCGCGCCCAGCCACTGGCGGCAGTCCTCCGGCGAGAGCCGCAGCACCGCGCCCCGGTCGCCGCCGACGGTCAGCGAGTCCAGCGAGCGGACGACGCCGAGGGCGTCCTCACGCTTGCGGGCCCGCAGGTCGTTCTCCGTGTAGCGACGGAATTCGGCCGCGTGCGCGCGCTCCTGCGGATCCTGCCGGGCACCCGGCTCACCGTACGCATCGGGAAAGAGCCGGGCGAGGGCGGGGTCGGTGGGCGGCTCGCTGGGGCCCTCCGCGAAGAGGCGGGCGAGCGGGTCGGCGTCGTCCGGGCCGTGCCCGTCCCCCGGCCCGACGAGCTCCAGCAGCTGCACGGCGAGGCTGCGCAGGATGGAGATCTCGACCTCGTCCAGGGCGACGGCGGCCCCGCCGCCCGCGAGCGGCTCGAAGTGCCCGGCCATCAGCGGTCCTGCGACAGCGTCGCCCACAGGCCGTATCCGTGCATCGCCTGCACGTCACGCTCCATTTCCTCGCGGCTGCCGCTGGAAACGGTGGCGCGGCCCTTCTCGTGGACGTCGAGCATCAGCTTGTGTGCCTTGTCCTTGGGGTATCCGAAGTAGGCCTGGAAGACATACGTCACATAACTCATAAGGTTGACGGGGTCGTTGTGAACCAACGTGACCCAGGGAACGTCGGGCTCGGCCACCGCGTAGGGCGCCTCGCTCGACTCGGGACGTTCGATCTCAACAGGGGCAACGCTCACGCCTCCCATGCTGCCACTCACGCCCGGCCGCCGCACAAACGGGGTCCCGGCAAACGGCCCTCCTAGAAATCGTCAGAGTGACGAGTATTCGCGGTAGCATCGTCGCGAAGGAGCAGGACGGGAAATGCGAGGTAGGGCGAAGTGAACGCTGCGGACCTGGGACTGCCGGTGGCTGTGCCGTCGACATCCCTCTTCACCGACCGTTACGAACTCACGATGCTGCAGGCCGCGCTGCGGGCCGGGACCGCGGAGCGCCGCTCGGTGTTCGAGGTCTTCACCCGCCGGCTGCCCGAGGGCCGCCGCTACGGCGTCGTGGCGGGCACCGGCCGGGTCCTGGACGCCGTGGAGAACTTCCGCTTCGACGCGGACGTCCTGGCGTTCCTGGCCGACAGGGGCATCGTCGACGAGCCCACGCTCGCATGGCTGGCCGACTTCCGCTTCCGCGGCGACATCTGGGGCTACCCCGAGGGCGAGGTCTACTTCCCCGGCTCGCCGGTCATGCGGGTCGAGGGCAGCTTCGCCGAGGCGGTGCTGCTGGAGACGGTGATCCTGTCGATCCTCAACCACGACTCGGCGGTCGCCGCCGCGGCCTCCCGGATGTCGGCCGCCGCGGGCGGCCGGCCGCTGATCGAGATGGGCGCGCGGCGCACCCACGAGCTGGCGGCCGTCGCCGCCGCCCGCGCCGCCTACGTGGGCGGCTTCGCCAGCACCTCCGACCTGGCGGCAGGCTTCCGATACAACATTCCGACGGTGGGCACCAGTGCGCATGCCTTCACGCTGCTGCACGACAGCGAGCGGGACGCCTTCACCGCACAGGTCGACTCGCTCGGCGGGGGCACCACCCTTCTGGTGGACACCTTCGACGTGACCGAGGCGGTCGACACGGCCGTGGAGATCGCGGGCCCGGAGCTGGGCGCGGTGCGGATCGACTCCGGTGACCTGCTGCTGCTCGCCTACCGCGTGCGGCAGCAGCTCGACGCCCTGGGCGCCTTCAAGACGAAGATCGTCGTGACCAGCGACCTCGACGAGTACGCCATCGCCTCGCTGGCCGCGGCCCCCGTGGACGCCTACGGCGTGGGCACCCAGCTGGTGACCGGCAGCGGGCACCCCACCTGCTCGATGGTCTACAAGCTGGTGGCCCGCGCGGACTCCGGCGAGCCGGACGCCGAGCTGCGGCCGGTGGCGAAGAAGTCGATGGGCGGCAAGACTTCCATCGGCGGCCGCAAGTGGGCGGCCCGCCGGCTCGACGCGGACGGCGTGGCCGAGGCCGAGGTCGTGGGCACCGGCCCGGTGCCGGCGGAGCTCGCGGACCGGCAGCTGCTCGTGGAGCTCGTACGGGACGGCAAGGCCGTCGCCCGGGAGCCCCTGGACGCGGCCCGCGACCGGCACACGGCGGCGCGGGCGGGGCTGCCGATGTCGGCCACCCAGCTCTCCCGCGGCGAGCCCGTGCTGCCCACGGAGTACGTCTGACGGGCGGGTCCGGCGGGCTGACCTGGGCGCGCGGGTCCGGGTGCGCGGCCCGGGTGCGCCGAGACCCCCTCCCAATACGCCACGGGAGTCACTACCCTCGGTCACAGCGACTTGATCCGCACTGTCGGCCGAGGGCCCTTCACAAAGGATCCGCACTATGCAGCGTGCACTGATCATCGTCGACGTGCAGAACGACTTCTGCGAGGGCGGCAGCCTCGCGGTGGCCGGCGGGGCCGACGTGGCCGCCGCCATCACCGATCTCGTCGGTGAGGCCGCCCCGGGCTATCGGCACATCGTCGCGACGCGCGACCACCACATAGATCCCGGCGATCACTTCTCCGACCATCCGGACTTCGAGCACACCTGGCCGGTGCACTGCGTGGCCGGCACGGAGGGCAGCGGCTTCCATCCGAACGTCGCGCCCGTCATCGCCTCCGGCGCCATAGAGGCCGTCTTCGACAAGGGCGCCTACGCGGCGGCGTACAGCGGCTTCGAGGGCACCGATGAGAACGGCACGACGCTCGGCGACTGGCTGCGCGAGCGCGGCGTGACCGAGGTCGACGTCGTCGGCATCGCCACGGACCACTGCGTACGGGCCACCGCGCTGGACGCGCGGGCGGAGGGCTTCGCGACGCACGTCCTGCTGGACCTGACGGCGGGGGTCGCCCCCCACACGACGGAGAAGGCCCTGGAGGAGCTGCGGTCGGCGGGCGTCGAGCTCAGCGGCAAGCCGGTCGTCTCCGGCGGGTGAGCCGCCCGCAGGGCCGCACTAGGCCGCGCCCGCGCGTCGGCGGCGGGGGAAGAGGGTCGCTATGGGATGCCAGGACTCCGTGTCGTCGCCCGGGTCCGCCCGCCACACCAGGCCGTCGGGGTGGTGCAGCACGGCGGTTATCTCGTCCGGTGTGGGCGGCTCGCTGTTGCCCCGGAGGTAGACCGCCCGCAGGCCGAGGTTGCGCAGGCGGGTGAGCGCCCGCGCGCGGTTCACCGCGTGGACCAGGACCCGCACGCGCCCGCCGGCCGGTGCGGCGCCGCCCGGAGGCGTCGGCAGCGACAGGGCGACGACCACGCTGCCGCCCGGCAGCTTCATGAACCCGCCACCCGCCATCCGCGCCACCTCTCCCCCACCTGTGTCAATAAGGGCGTCACGACAGTCATCTAAACGCGATCGGCCGCCGCCCGCTAGAGGGCGACGGCCGATACGTCTCTGACCTGCGAAAACGCGGTTTTCGAGGGGATTACTTGGTGGACGGGCCCACCTGGATCGTCATCGTGGAGCCGTTCAGCGCCTCGGTGAGGATGCGGATCCGGGTGTTGGTGTCAGTAACCCGCACCCCGCCCGTCGGGTTGCTCTCGTCGTAGTACGAGCCCTTGCGGTCGTCGAAGACCGGCGTGCCGAGCTTGCCCTTGACGCGGGTGGCGACGCCGTCGTTGTGCACGGTGTAGCCCTGCGCCGGGAACCAGCTGAACGTCGAGTCGTACGCCTGGAAGCGGTTGCGCATCAGCGAGCCGTCCGCCCACTTCTCCGCCTTCGGGTGGGCGTCGACCGGCAGGATGCGGCCGGTGCCCGGGTGCAGGCCGACGTTGTTGTCGGGCTGCGAGGTGTCCCACTTCCAGATCAACAGGCCCTTCTGGTACGGGAAGTGCTCGACCCAGCCCGGCCTGGTGCTCTTCCAGCCGAAGTTGTACGGGCCGACCTTGAGGGTCTGGTCGTACGACACGTACTGGCGGTTCTCGGCGATGTAGTACTGCGGGTACTCCTTGGTGAAGGACTCGCCGATGCGCGAGAAGCCCTTCGCGGTCCAGCCGTTGTCGTCGCCCTCGGCACCGTCCGTGAAGAGGGTCGCGCCGTCGGCGGTGAGGCTGATGGCGTCCGCGGTGAAGCCCTTGCCGGAGGTACCGCCGTCCGTCTGGTAGCGGAAGCGCAGGTCGATCTTCTTGCCCGCGTAGGTGTCCAGCGGGTACGCCAGCTTCTTGTACGCGCCGGAGGTGCCGGTCAGCGCGGGCCGGTCGCCGCCGTCGCGGGTGATGGCCTTGCCGTCGGCGGTGCCCTCCAGCGGGGTCCAGTCGGCGCCGCCGTCGGTGGAGACCTCGGCGTAGAGGTAGTCGTAGTTGGCCTCGATGTCCCACCAGCCCGAGAGGTCCAGCTGCGCCTTGGACCTGCCGGTGAGGTCGACGCTGCGGGTCAGGGTGTTCTTCAGATCGTCGCCCTGGCCGCCCCACCACTGCTTGCTGCCCTCGGCGGGCTTCACCACGTCGGTCCTGACCGCCTTGTCGGGCAGGTCGACGACGAGCGCCTGCTTGTCCTTGGTGTTGTACTCCGCCACGCCCAGCTTGTGCGTCGACTTCGTCGCCGCCTTCGCCTTGTCGTAATTGAGCCAGCCCAGCTGGAGCTTGTCCCAGGCGCTCATGTCGCCGGGCAGGTCGCCGATGGAGTCCTTGCCGGTGCCGAGCCAGGAGCCCGACGACATCAACGACCAGTAGTCGACGGACGATTCGCCCTTGCCCGTGGTGTCGTACTCGTCGGGGAGGCCCAGGTCGTGGCCGTACTCGTGGGCGAAGACGCCCAGGCCGCCGTTCTCCGGCTGCATGGTGTAGTCGCCGACCCAGACGCCGGTGTCACCGATCTGGGTGCCGCCGGCCTTGTTGTTCGCCGGACCGGTCTTGCCCGCGTCGGAGCCGTAGGCGTACCAGCGGTGGGCCCAGATGGCGTCGGTCTTCTGCGCGCCGCCGCCGGCCGACTCGTCCTCGCCGGCGTGCACGATCTGGAAGTGGTCGATGTAGCCGTCGGGCTCGTTGAAGTTGCCGTTGTGGTTGTAGTCGTTGCGGTCCCACTGGTCGTACTGCGCGAGCGTCGCCTTGATGTCGGCGTCGCTGCGGCCCGCGGCCTTCTGGTCCTCGACCCACTTGTTGACGGCGTCGCGCACCAGGTCCCAGGCGCTGGGGCAGTTGGTGGAGCCGCAGTAGTTGGACCCGTAACGGGCCTCGTTCCACGGGACCCTGACCCAGTCCGTCACCTGGCCGTCGACCGAGTAGCGGCCCGAGGACTGCTTCTCGTAGTACTTGGCGAGGGACTCCTTCTTCTTGTCGTGCGAGAAGTAGAGGTCCTGGTAGTGCTGGCGGTTGTAGTCCTTCTGCCAGGCCGTGCTGTTGTCCTTCGCACGGTCCGGCTGGGCTATCTGATTGTGCGCCGGGCCCGGGGTGCCGCCGTACTTCTTCACGGGCGGCTTGGGGCCGTCCGGCCCGTCCGGGTCGTACATCGTGGTGTCGTCGACCTTGTCGCCGAAGTCCACCAGGATCGTGAAGATCTTGTCGGTCTTCTGCCGGGCCAGCTCGACGTACTTGCCCTTGCCCAGCTGGACGACCTGCGAGCCGCCCCGCTGCTCGGTCTTCGCGTCCCCGGCCAGCACCTTGTCGAGGGCGGCCTTGCGCTGCGCCTCGTTCTTCTTGCTGAAGGGGCCCTTGAGGTCGTGCTCGACGCCCTGCGGGGCCTGCGCCGGGTCATGGCGCTCGACGGCGGCGGGCCGGTCCGCCCCTGCCGCTCCGGTCGCGCTCGCCACCTGCGCCGAAAGGGTCGCCGCGCCCAGCGCGACGACCGTGGCCACGGCGGCGGATCTGACGACCCTCCGTTGGCTGCTCTTCACTTGTCTTTGACCTCCCCTGTAACAACCGTGGAGGTATTTGACAGGAGACGCACAGGAAAAGACAGATCTTGACTGCGGACGTCAACAGCAAGTACGTTATGCGATCTTTAAGTTACGGATTTCGGACATCAACGGGCGCGGCCATCTCACCTGTTGGACAGGCGCGTGTCCGTGTGCGCCCCCCGTGCTCCAAGACCGTGGATTAGGTCACGCTTACCAGCAGTTCCGCTCGGGCAGACAGGTCCGTAGAGTCGTTTTGGTGTACGCACCAGTCGGCTCCGCACCCCACACGCTGCCCCGAGGACGGATCCCGCCATGCCGCGTCCGACCCCCGCACAGATAGCCTATGGTTCGGCCACCGTCGTCATCTCGACCCTCGCCATGCTGCTGCTGTCGCAGACGCGAACAGGGCCCGGGATCGCGGTCATTGCCCTTGTCGCCCTCACGCTCGGACTGCTGGTCGCCGTGACCGTGCCGATGCCCCGGACGTCCCTCCGTGCCAGGGTCCGCAGGACCCGCGCGGCCGGGGCGGAGCGGGTGCCGGGACAGCGCGGGCCCCTTCCGGCCGAGGCCCGGATGAGCGAGCACTCACTGCGCGGTTGAGACCACCACGGTCTTGGCCGCCTTGTCGTGAATGCATTGGTGATATGGCTTGTCCCACGTGCACCACAACACATTGACCAGCCAGAAGACGAAGCCACAGCAGGGGACGACTTCGGGCAGGGAGTAGACGGCGGCGCGCGTCCAACCCGGTGTGCCTTCGGGGACCGCGCCGTTCTCCAGCATCGCGACCCGGATGTGCATGGCCATCTTGCCGACGGTCTGACCGCGCGTGGTCAGCATCAGCCCTTCGTAGACGAAGTAGACGACGGCGATGATGATGCCGAGGCTGGTCGACTTGCCGTTGTTGTTCGCCAGGTCCCAGTCCCAGCCCCAGGTGGCCGCCGAGAAGACGGCGCTGACCGGGATGGACACGAGCAGACCGTCGATGATCCGGGCGACGAGCCGCCGCCAGCGGGCCGCGAGCGGTGGCATGCCCGCGAGCGGGTCGGTGGCGCCGAACTGGTCGCCGTAGGGATTGCCGGGCCCGCCGCCGGGAGCACCGGCACCGCCGTACGGATCACCGCCGTACGGACCGCCGGAGGGCGGCACCCCGCCTGAGGCGCTGCCGTACGGGCCACCGCCCGGGGCACCGCCCGGAGCGCCCGCACCCGGGCCGCCGTAGGGGCCGGGGCCCGGGCCGCCGGAGGGCGGCGGCTCGGACGGCTTCTTCAGGAACGGGTCGTCCTCTGGCGGCTCTCCGGTGCTCATGCCCCGAGTAGAACCCACCGCTCCGGTGGCCGCATCCGGCCGTATGCCGTTCGAGTGCAGTGGCGCGCCGGGCGCTCAGCGGCTGTTGGACGCCACGAACGTACGGGCCGCCTTGTCGTGCCAGCACTGCCGCCAGGGCCGGTCGAACAGGCACCACAGGGCATTGAGCACGCCGACGGCCAGCACGCCCAGCACGCCGTAGACCAGCCAGCGCCGCACGGCCTGGCCGAAGGAGGGGGTGTCGTGCGACTCGATGCCCAGCACCCGCACACCGCACAGCTTCTTGCCCGGCGTGCGACCCCACTTGGCGGTCGGCAGCGCCTCGTAGACCAGCCCGGCCACCAGCAGCACGGCGAGCACGATGCCGAGATACGGGCCGGTGGTGCCGTCGAGCAGCCAGACCGTCACCGTCTGCCCGGACTGCTTGGCCTGCTGCACCTTGGTGTCGATGTGGTCGGCCGCCTTGTTCCACAGCGGCACGGCCACGGCACCCACGACAGCGCCGAGCACGGCCGAGTCGACCAGGCGCGCCAGGAGGCGGCGGCCGAGCGGGGCGGGCCGGCCCTGCTCCTGCGCGGCCCGCAGGAACGGGTCGTCCTTGGGCGGCTTCCAGGGCGCGGGGGCCTCGCCGCCCCGCGGCGCGGTGCCCGTCCGGGGCCGCGCCGGAGCGGCGGGCTTCTGCTGCGCCAACTGGTGCACCTGCTGCGCCCAGCCGCCGGAGGCGGGCCGCTCGGACGCCGGGGCGGGCAGCGCCTGCCGCTCGGGGACGGGCGGCAGGACGGGCGCCTCCCGCTCGGGACGCTGCCGGTCGCGGGAGGCGTCCCGCAGGGCCTCCTGGGCGCGCGGCGGCGCCTCCTGCGGGCGGGGCGCGCCTTCGCCGCGGCGGTCGGGCCAGGGCTGCGGCGCGGGCGAGGCGACGGGCTGCGGGCTCGAGGACGCGCGCAGCTGGATCGTCCCGCCGGGCCGGGCACCGGAGCCCGCGGCGGGCGGGGCCTCGCTCCGCCCGGACGGCGGGCCGTCCGGCGTACGCGCCTCCTGGGCCGCGGGGACGCGGGGGTCGCGGGCGGCGGGGATCATCGGCCCGCTCGCGTCGTCCCAAGGGGCGCGGGCGCCGCGTCGGGCACCGCCGTCGCCGGTGCGCGGATCCACCGCTTCCGCACGGGCCTCCCGCAGGGCGGGCTCCTCGTCCAGGAACATCGGCCCGGTCTCCTCCGGCAGCGGCCCGCCCGGCGGCGTGGACTCCGAACGCCCCGGGGTGGGCGGCACCGGCGCGGCGAGCGCGGGCGCCGACGGCGCGAAGCCGGTGGGCGGCGCGGGCAGCGGCTCGCCCTCGGCGGGCGCGGGCCGGCTCGTGCCGGGCACCCAGGCGGCGCCGCTCCAGTACCGGATATAGCCAGGAATGGACGGGTCCGGGTAGAAGCCCTCCACAGGGCTGCTGTCGGCGGATCCTGAGGTAGGAGCGCTCATGGTGTCCGATGTCCCGTATCTGCTCGGCCGTGCTGGGTGTCGTGTCGTGGGCGGGCGGCTGGCGGACCCTCAGTCTGCCGCACGCGCGTCACGTCCTGCGCGCTGCTCCGGTACCTCGTGACCTCAATGCACAAAAGGCAACCCGGGGCGCTCCGGACAGGTCTACCAGACGGCTCTCTCCTCTGCGGCCGTCCCGCGGGCGGGACCACTCACACGTGCGACCGGTGGGCGTGAGAAGTTCGGGAATCGATGATGCGAAGTCGCGTAATGGTGTGGGGGTCGGCGCGCTCTATCCGGTGCGGGCCCGTTCGCGAGGGGCCACGCACCGAGGAACGCAGAGCAGAGAGGGCGCACTTCATGCACACCGTGGTGGAACGAGAGCTGGAGATCGACCTGGTGCTGTCGCCGGACCGCACCATTCCGGTGCCCTGCCGGCTGAGCTATCGCACGGCCGATCCGTACGCCGTCAACATCACCTTCCACGTCACCTCCGACTCCCCCGTGAGCTGGACCTTCGCGCGCGACCTGCTCATGGAGGGCCTCTTCCGCCCGGCGGGGCACGGGGACGTACGGGTGTGGCCGACGGTGGCGGAGGGGCGCAATGTCGTCTGCATGGCGCTGTCGTCGCCGGACGGGGACGCGCTGCTCGAAGCGTCGGCGAGAGCGGTCACGGGGTGGCTGGAGCGGACACTCCGGGCGGTGGCGCCGGGTTCCGAACACGTGCCGCTGGACGAGACGCTGCGGGAGATCCTGGGCGCGTGAGCGGGGCCCGGGGCCGCGCCCCGGGAAACGGACGTCTGACCTAGGTGTGAAAGCGCCGTGCCCGGAGGGCTAGAGCACCTTGCCCGGGTTGAGGATGCCCAGGGGGTCGAGGACGGCCTTGATGCCGCGCTGGACCTCCATCGCCACCGGGCCGAGCTCCCGCGCCAGCCACTCCCGCTTGAGGACGCCCACCCCGTGCTCCCCGGTGATCGTGCCGCCCAGCGAGAGACCCAGCGCCATGATCTCGTCGAAGGACTCCCGCGCGCGCCGCGCCTCGTCCTCGTCGGCGGGGTCGAAGCAGACGACGGGGTGGGTGTTGCCGTCGCCGACGTGGGCGCAGACGCCGATGGTGAGGCCGTACTTCTCGGCGATGGCGGCCGTGCCGTCGAGCATCGCGGCGAGCCGTGAGCGGGGGACGCACACGTCGTCGATCATCGTGGCGGCCTTGAGCGCCTCCAGGGCGGGCAGGGTGAGCCGCCGCGCCTGGAGCAGCAGTTCGGACTCGGCGGGCGAGTCGGCGGGTACGACCTCCGTCGCCCCGGCGGCGGTGCACAGCTCGGCGACGGCGGCCAGGTCGGGCGCGGGGTCGGGGGTGTCGAAGGCGGCGAGGAGCAGGGCGGCCGTGCTCTCGGGGAGGCCCATGTGGGCCATGGCGTTGACGGCCTGGAGCGAGGTGCGGTCCATCAGCTCAAGCAGCGAGGGCGCGTGCCCGCGGCCCATGATCTCGCGGACCGCTTCGCAGGCGGCCGCGGTGGAGGGGAACTCCGCGGCGAGCACGAGCTGTTGGGGCGGCGCGGGCTTCAGGGCGAGTACGGCCTTGACGACGACGCCGAGGCTGCCCTCGGAGCCGACGAAGAGGCGGGTGAGGTCGTAGCCGGCAACACCCTTGGCCGTGCGGCGGCCGGTGGTCAGCAGCCGCCCGTCGGCGAGGACGACGTCGAGGCCGAGTACGTACTCGGCGGTCACGCCGTACTTCACGCAGCACAGGCCGCCGGAGGCGGTGCCGATGTTGCCGCCGATGGTGCACTGTTCCCAACTGGACGGGTCGGGCGGGTAGTAGAGGCCCTGTTCGGCGACGGCGCGGGAGAGCACGGCGTTGACGACGCCGGGTTCGACGACGGCGATCCGCTCGACGGGGTCGATCTCCAGGATCCGGTCCATCTTCACGAGCGACAGCACGATGCAGTCGTCACTGGCGTTGGCCGCGCCGGAGAGTCCGGTGCGGGCTCCCTGCGGGACGACGGGGACTCGGTGCGCTGTTGCTGTGCGCATGATGTGTTGTACGTGCTCGACGGTGCGGGGCAGTACGACGACGGCGGGTCTTCCCGCTTCGCAGAAGCTGGCCATGTCGTGGGCGTAGGAGGCGGTGACGTCGGGGTCGGTCAGCACCGCTTCCGCGGGGAGCGCTGCGCGCAGCGCGCCGATGAGTTCGTCCATAGCGGGTTTGTTCCCCCACCCCGCCCCTTCCCGAAACCGGGGCTCCGCCCCGGACCCCGGTCCTCAAACTCCCCCAGCTACCGCTGGGAGGTGCCCCCACGGGCTGGATTTTCCAGCCCGTCCGGCGTTTGACGACACCGCGCGAAGATCAGAGATTGCCCCGCTTCTCCTGCTCCCTCTCGATCGCCTCGAAGAGTGCCTTGAAGTTGCCCTTGCCGAAGCCCATCGAGCCGTGGCGTTCGATCATTTCGAAGAAGACGGTCGGGCGGTCCTGCACCGGCTTGGTGAAGATCTGGAGCAGGTAGCCGTCCTCGTCGCGGTCGACGAGGATCTTCAGTTCGCGCAGGGTGTCGACGGGGACGCGGGTCTCGCCCGCCCAGTCGCCGAGCGTGTCGTAGTAGGAGTCGGGCGTGTCCAGGAACTGGACTCCGGCCGCCCGCATGGCCCGTACGGTCGCGACGATGTCGTTCGTGGCGAGCGCGATGTGCTGCACGCCGGGGCCGCCGTAGAACTCGAGGTACTCGTCGATCTGCGACTTCTTCTTGGCGATCGCGGGCTCGTTCAGCGGGAACTTCACCTTGCGGGTGCCGTCCGCGACGACCTTCGACATGAGCGCGGAGTACTCGGTGGCGATGTCGTCGCCCACGAACTCCTTCATGTTGGTGAAGCCCATGACGTTGTTGTAGAAGGAGACCCACTCGTCCATCTTGCCGAGTTCGACGTTGCCCACGCAGTGGTCGATGGCCTGGAAGCGGCGCGGGCCGGGCTCGACGATCGGCTCCACGGTCTCGAAGCCGGGGAGGTAGAGGCCGGTGTAGCGGGAGCGGTCGACCAGGGTGTGGACGGTCTGGCCGTAGGTGGCGATGGTGGCGAGGACGACCGTGCCGTTCTCGTCCGTCAGCTCGTACGGCTCCTTGACGCCGGTGGCGCCGTGCTCGACGGCGTAGGCGTACGCGGCGCGCGCGTCCGGCACCTCGATGGACAGGTCCACGACGCCGTCGCCGTGCTCGGCGACGTGCGCGGCGAGGAAGCGGCCGTGGTCGGTGGCCGCCTTGATGACGGAGGTGAAGACGAAGCGGGCGCTGCCGGACTCCAGGACGTAACTCGCGGTCTCGCGGCTGCCGTTCTCCGGTCCGGAGTAGGCGACGCGCTTCATCCCGAAGGCGGTGGAGTAGTAGTGCGCGGCCTGCTTGGCGTTGCCGACGGCGAAGACCACCGCGTCCATCCCCTTGACCGGGAAGGGGTCGGCCTGCCGAGCGGTGTGAAGGGTGTGATCCGTGGTCTGTGTCATGGCCGCAGGTTCCCGCCGATCCACAAGGTGCGCAATAGTTCGCGCATTTACTGGGCAGGATGCATAGCGTATGCACGGTTACGCCGGGCGTTCTGTACACGATGACCACAGGGAGGCGGCCATGGCGATCGATCGTTTGGACGGCAGGCTCATCGAGCTGCTCGCCGAGGAACCACGCATCGGGGTGCTGGAGGCCTCTCGCCGCCTGGGAGTCGCGCGCGGTACCGTGCAGGCGAGGCTCGACCGCTTGCAGGCTCAGGGGGTGATCCGGGGGTTCGGGCCCGACGTGGACCCGGCGGCGCTCGGTTATCCCGTCACCGCCTTCGCGACGCTGGAGATCAAGCAGGGCCAGGGCGCGGACGTGCGGACCCATCTGGCGACGGTCCCGGAGGTGCTTGAGCTGCACACCACGACCGGACACGGGGACATGCTCTGCCGACTGGTCGCACGCTCGAACGCCGACCTCCAGCGTGTGATCGACCGGGTTGTGGGTTTTGATGGCATTGTCCGGGCTTCCACGGCGATCGTGATGGAGAACGCGGTTCCCCTGCGGATCATCCCTCTGGTGAAACAGGCGTCGGAGGACCCCTACCGGCCCTGACGCGGCTTTTCGGCGACGACTCTCCCGGCGACGGCACACGGCGATGGCGAGGAGTGAGCGGGTGAGCTTCTGGAGATATGTCGGCAACCGGCACGCCCAGCTGCTGGCCGATACGTATCAGCACGCGAGCGCCGTCTTCCAGTGCATGGTGGTGGCCACCCTGATCGGGGTGACGATCGGCGTGCTCACCTACCGCAGCGAATGGGCCGGCGACCTCGCGGTCACCGCGACCGCGACGCTGCTGACCATCCCCTCCCTGGCCCTGATCGGCCTGCTGATCCCGCTCACCGGGCTGGGCGTCGCGCCCACGGTCACCGCCCTGGTGCTCTACGGGCTGCTGCCGATCGTCCGCAACGCGATCGTGGGGCTGCGCGGGGTGGATCCCTCGCTGGTCGACGCGGCGAAGGGCATCGGCATGTCGCGGCTCGCGCGGCTGTTCCGCGTCGAGCTGCCGCTCGCCTGGCCGCCGATCCTCACCGGCATCCGGGTCGCCACGCAGATGCTGATGGGGATCGCCGCGATCGCCGCGTACGCCTCCGGGCCCGGCCTCGGCAACGAGATCTTCCGCGGCATCTCCTCGCTGGGCAGCGCCAACGCGCTCAACCAGGTGCTGGCCGGAACGCTCGGCATCGTCGTGCTCGCCCTGCTCTTCGACGCCGCGTACGTACTGATCGGGCGGCTGACCATCCCGAGGGGGATCCGTGCCTGAGCCCGGACCGGCCCCCTCCGCGGCCGGCGCGCCCTCGGGCGCCACCATCCAGCTGGAGAACCTCACCAAGCGCTATCCGGGCACCTCGGCGCCCGCCGTCGACTGCGTCAACATGGAGATCAAGGCCGGTGAGCTGGTGGTCTTCGTCGGCCCTTCCGGCTGCGGCAAGACCACCACCATGAAGATGATCAACCGCCTGATCGAGCCGACGTCCGGCCGGATCCGGATCGACGACGAGGACGTCACCGACATGGACCCGGTCAAGCTGCGCCGCAAGATCGGCTACGCCATCCAGTCGTCCGGCCTGTTCCCGCACATGACCGTCGCGCAGAACATCGCGCTCGTACCGAGGATGACCGGCTGGTCCAAGGCGCGCATCGGCGCCCGGGTGGAGGAGATGCTCGACCTGGTCGGGCTGGACCCCGGCGAGTTCCGCGGCCGCTATCCGCGCCAGCTCTCCGGCGGTCAGCAGCAGCGCGTCGGGGTCGCCCGCGCGCTGGCCGCCGACCCGCCCGTCCTCCTGATGGACGAACCCTTCGGCGCCGTCGACCCGATCACCCGCGACCACCTCCAGGACGAGCTGATCCGGCTCCAGCACGAGCTGCACAAGACGATCGTCTTCGTCACCCACGACTTCGACGAGGCCATCAAGCTCGGCGACCGGATCGCGGTGCTCCGCGAGCGCTCGCACATCGCCCAGTTCGACACCCCGGAGGCCATCCTCACCAACCCCGCCGACGACTTCGTCTCCGGCTTCGTCGGCGCGGGCGCGGCGCTCAAGCGGCTCAACCTCACCCGCGTACGGGACGTGGGCGTGGTCGCCTTCCCCACCGCGACCATCGACGACCCGCTGCAGTCCATCTTCGACAAGCTGCGCACCGGCACGACCAACGAGGTACTGCTCCTCGACCGGCACCGCCGCCCGTACAAGTGGCTGCGCCGCGGCGACCTGATGCGCGCCAAGGGCTCACTGGCGCGGGCCGGGACCCTGGTGCACGACACGGTCACCCGCGACGCGACGCTGCGCGACGCGCTGGAGGCGGTCCTCATCGACAACGCCGGGCGGGTGGCGGTGACCGGGCGGCGCGGGGAGTACGAGGGGGTGGTCGACATGGAGACCCTCATGAACTCCGTGCACGAACTCCTGGAGGAGGACCGCCTGGACGCCGTGGAACACCAGCACCGCCTGGAGGAACAGCGCGCCCAGCAGACCCGCCAGGAACAGGAGGGCGGCACGCCGGGGGAACCGGGGGAATCGGAGTGAGGGCGCGGCAGGCTCGTCCGGTGGCGGGCGTACGGGGGAGGGCCGCATGACGTGGCACAGACAGCCGGGGCGGCCACCCGACGGGCAGCGGCCCGCCGGGGAGCACGAGGTGCGGGGGGTCGCGTTCCGCGACCTCGGCGGGCTCGACGACCCGGCCCTCGACCACGGCGACCGCACCGGCGGAGGCCCGGGCGGCGGGCGGCCGCCGGACGACACCGCGGCCGGCGACCACAGCCGTCGCCTCACCTGGCCGAAACTGACCGTCCTCCCGGTGATCGTCTTCGCCGTCCTGTTCGCCACCTGGCTCTGGTTCCAGGGCGCGGACCTCGACTCCATCGCCCGCAACTCGATCGCCAACGGCAACGTCTGGCTGCGGCTGCGCCAGCACATCGTGCTCACCGTCGTCTCGACCTTCTTCGTCCTGATCATCGCCATCCCGCTCGGCATCCTGCTCACCCGCCGCCGGGTGCGCCGCGCCGCGCCCGTCGTCATGGCCGTCGCCAACATCGGCCAGGCCACCCCCGCGATCGGCCTGCTGGCGCTGCTGGTGATCTGGATGGGCATCGGGATGCGCGCCGCGCTCGTCGGCATCGTGATCTACGCCGTGCTGCCCGTGCTGGCCAACACCATGGCGGGCCTGCGGGCCATCGACCCGACGCTGGTGGAGGCCGCGCGCGGCATCGGCATGTCCGCGCTCGGGGTGCTGGGCAGGGTCGAACTCCCGCTGGCCGTACCGCTGATCCTCGCGGGCGTGCGCACCGCGCTCGTCCTCAACGTCGGCACGGCGACGCTCGCCTACTTCGGCGGGGGCGGCGGGCTCGGCGACCTGATCGCGTCCGGCATCACCAACCAGCGGATGTCGGTCCTGGTCCTGGGGTCCGTGCTGACCGTGGCGCTGGCGCTGGTCGTGGACTGGCTGGCGTCACTGGCCGAGATCCTGCTGAGGCCGCGCGGCCTGGAGGGAGGTGGCTGAGGTGACGGCGACGACACGGCGTACGGGCCTCGCGGCGGCGGCCCTCGGCTGCGCGCTGCTGCTCCCCCTCACGCTCGGCGGCTGCGGGCTGACCAGCGGCTCCCCGATGGTCGACGACGTGCGGCCCGGCTCGATCGGCCAGGGCCTGCCGCTCAAGGGCGCGGACCTGACCGTCGCGTCGAAGAACTTCAGCGAGAACATCATCCTCGGCCAGATCATGGGCCTCGCCTTCAAGGCGGCGGGCGCGCACGTCCTGGACCGCACCAACATCCAGGGCTCGATCGGCGCCCGCGAGGCGGTCAAGTCCGGTGGCGCGGACGGGATGTACGAGTACACCGGCACGGCCTGGATCACCTACCTCGGCCACGACACCCCGATCACCGACCCGCACGCCCAGTGGCAGGCCGTCGTGGACGCCGACGCGAAGAACGGCATCACCTGGCTCGCACCCGCCGCCCTCAACAACACCTACGCGCTGGCGCTGAACCAGGCGAACGAGAAGCGGTACGGCACGCGCACCCTGTCGGACGTCGCCAGGCTCTCGAAGAGCGACCCGGCGGCCGTGACGCTGTGCGTGGAGAGCGAGTTCGCGGCGCGCAACGACGGGCTGCCGGGGATGGCGAAGAGGTACGGCATGGACATCCCCGCCTCCCGGATCCAGAAGATGGACGGCGGGATCGTCTACACCCAGGTCTCGGGCGGCGGCTCCTGCACGTTCGGCGAGGTCTTCACCACGGACGGCCGGATCAAGGCCATGAACCTCTTCGTCACCCAGGACGACAAGCACTTCTTCCCCAACTACAACGCGGCACCGGAGATCAACTCCGCTGCGATGCGGAAGTATCCGGCGATCAGGGAGGTGCTCGACCCGATCACGGCGAAGCTGACGAACGACGTGGCGCGCGAGCTCAACGCCCGGGTGGATGTGGAGGGCCAGGACCCGCATGACGTGGCGAGGGACTGGCTGGTGAGCGAGGGCTTCATCCGCAACGGATGACCCGGGCCGCGCCTGCGCCGCTCAGCAGGTGGGGATCTTGTCCTCGCGGCCGGACGCCAGGTCCTTCAACGACGTCACGGCATCCGTCAGCTTCTCCACCGGCACCAACCGCAGCCCCTTCGGCAGATTCGCCGACGCGTCCGTGCACTCCCCCCGGGGCACCAGGAACACCGTCGCCCCGTCCCGCTTCGCCGCCAGCGTCTTCAGCGGCACACCCCCGACCGCCCCCACCGTCCCGTCCGGCTCGATCGTGCCGGTGCCCGCGATCGTCCGGCCCCCGGTGAGGTCGCCGCCGCGCCCGTCGCCGTCGAGCTTGTCGATGATGCCGAGGGTGAAGAGCAGGCCGGCGCTCGGGCCGCCGATGTCGGCGAGGCTGAGCCCGACCTTCACCTGGTCGGGGGACTTGTGGAGATAGCGCAGGGCCGCTTCGGATGCGGCGTCCTGCGACTTGCGCATCTCGGCGTTGTTGTGCGCCTCGACCTCCTTGTCGGAGTTGCCGACCGGGTAGACGGAGTCGTGCGGCATGACCGCGCGGTCCGTACGGAACCAGCCACTGATCACCTCGCGCAGGCTCACGTCCACGCGCGGTCCGGTGGCCTGGATCGTGGTCATCCGCAGCTGCCCGGTGGTCCGCCTGCTCTCGGCACCGCCGAGGGTGATCACCGGCTTGCCCTCGTCCGTGCCCAGCACGTTCACGGTCGTACCGGGCTGCGCGATGGCGAAGGGCAGGGGTACGAACGCGGCGACGGCGAGCAGGGCGACGAAGGGGGCGGCGCAGATCGCCAGGCGTGCGCGGGTGCTGGTCGGAGCAGGCATGCGACCGAATCTACCTGGCGCCCACCCGACCACCACCCGCACCCGGCAGCCGCGGGCCGCGTCAGCGCAGCGCGTCCGCCACCTCCTTCGCCGCCTCCATGACGCGCGGGCCCACCCGGTCCGGGACCGAGTCGGAGAGCATCACCACGCCGACGCTCCCCTCGATGCCGAGGACGCCGAGCAGCGGCGCCGCCGCCCCGCTCGCCCCCGCCTCCAGTTCGCCGTGCGTCAGCGCGTACCCCGGGTTGTCCGCCTCGCCGCGGCGCGCGGCAAGTATGGCCCGGCCCGCGGCCCCGCGGTCCAGGGGGTGGCGGAAACCCGCGCGGTAGGCCACGTGGTAGTCCGTCCACGTCGGCTCGACGACGGCCACGGCCAGGGCCTCGGTGCCGTCGACCAGGGTCAGGTGGGCCGTGGCGCCGATGTCCTCGGCCAGCGACCGCAGCGCGGGCAGGGCCGCCTCCCGCACCAGCGGATGGACCTGGCGGCCGAGCCGCAGCACCCCCAGTCCGACCCGTGCGCGACCGCCGATGTCGCGGCGTACGAGTGCGTGCTGTTCCAGGGTGGCGAGCAGTCGATAGACAACCGTCCGGTTGACGCCGAGCTTGGTGGAGAGCTCGGTGACGGTCAGACCGTGATCGGTGTCGGCGAGCAGTTTCAGGACACGCAGTCCTCTGTCGAGCGTCTGCGAGGTTTCCGCTGTCACGACGCCCCTCCTCCGATGAGTGGCGGCCCTCATCGCGGTGGGATGCACTGCCGGTCCCGTTCCGGCAGCGCGCGAGGAGAGGCCGCCGGCCGCTTGTCGCATGGCACCGGCTGCGCTCCGCGGCGGCGCTGCCACGGGGCGTGTGCGTGACCGGCACCGTAGCGCCGCCGGTCCGCTCAGCGGAAGAGTCTGCCCAACATCCGGTCACGGCGGGCCGGATTTACGAATACCGGTGGGTGGATTCCACTATCCGGACGGGCGGGCTCGAAGGTGCCGAGCGGATCGGCCACTTCCAGCCCGCCGCGCGCTACTTCATGCGGGTGGCCCACTCACGGACCTTGCGGATGCGTTCGCTCAGCTGGCCCGCCGTCGCCTCCGCGCTCGGGGGGCCGCCGCAGACGCGGCGGAGTTCCGTGTGGATCACGCCGTGCGGCTTGCCGCTCTGGTGGACGTACGCGCCGACGAGGGAGTTGAGCTGCTTGCGCAGTTCGAGGAGTTCCTTGTGGGTGACCACCGGCCGCCGCTCGGCGGGGAGTTCGAGGAGGTCGGCCTCGGTGTCCGGGCGCTTGCGGCTGTGCGCGATCTGGCGTGCCTGCCGCTTCTGCAGGAGCATCTGCACCTGGTCGGGTTCGAGCAGTCCGGGGATGCCCAGGTAGTCCTGCTCCTCCTCGCTGCCCGCATGCGCCTGCATGCCGAACTCGGCACCGTCGTAGAGCACCCGGTCGAAGACGGCGTCGGATTCGAGGGCCTCGAAGGAGAGCTGGTCGTCCTCGCCGGTGTCCTCGTCCTGCTGCCGCTCGGCCTCGGCCAGCTCCTTCTCGGACTCGGCGTACGGGTCCTCCTCGCCGTCCTTCTTCGGCTTGTCGAGGACGTGGTCGCGCTCGACCTCCATCTCGTTGGCGAAGGTCAGCAGCGTGGGGATGGTCGGCACGAAGACGGACGCGGTCTCGCCGCGCCGCCGGGAGCGCACGAAGCGCCCGACGGCCTGGGCGAAGAACAGCGGGGTGGAGATCGTCGTCGCGTAGACGCCGACCGCGAGGCGGGGCACGTCCACGCCCTCGGACACCATGCGGACGGCGACCATCCAGCGGGAGTCGGAGTGCGCGAAGTCGTCGATGCGCTGGGAGGCGCCGCTGTCGTCGGAGAGCACGAGCGTCGCGCCCTCGCCGGTGATCTCGCGGATGAGCTTGGCGTAGGCGCGGGCCGACTCCTGGTCGGAGGCGATGACGAGGGCACCCGCGTCCGGTATGGCCTTGCGGACCTCGGTCAGGCGGCGGTCGGCGGCGCGCAGCACGTTCGGCATCCAGTCGCCGCGCGGGTCCAGGGCCGTGCGCCAGGCCTGCGAGACGGCGTCCTTGGTCATGGGCTCGCCGAGGCGCGCCTCCAGCTCGTCGCCCGCCTTGGTGCGCCAGCGCATGTTGCCGCTGTAGGAGAGGAAGATGACCGGCCGGACGACGCCGTCGGAGAGGGCGTTGCCGTAGCCGTAGGTGTAGTCGGCGGCGGAGCGGCGGATGCCGTCGTTGCCCTCTTCGTAGGTGACGAAGGGGATGGGGTTGGTGTCCGAGCGGAAGGGCGTGCCGGTCAGCGCGAGCCGCCGGGTCGCGGGCTCGAACGCCTCCATGCACGCCTCGCCCCAGGACTTCGAGTCACCGGCGTGGTGGATCTCGTCGAGGATGACGAGGGTCTTGCGCTGCTCGCAGCGGTTGCGGTGGAGCATGGGCCGCACGCCCACACCGGCGTAGGTCACGGCGACGCCGTGGTACTCCCGGCCGAGGGGGCCGGCGCTGTACTCGGGGTCGAGCTTGATGCCTATGCGGGCCGCGGCCTCCGCCCACTGCTTCTTGAGGTGCTCAGTGGGGGCGACGACGGTCACCTGCTGCACCACGTGGTGGTGCAGCAGCCAGGAGGCGAGGGTGAGCGCGAAGGTGGTCTTCCCGGCGCCGGGGGTGGCGACGGCGAGGAAGTCGCGGGGCTGTTCCTGTACGTACTTCCCCATCGCGCCCTCCTGCCAGGCGCGCAGCTTGTTCGCGGTACCCCAAGGAGCCCGGCCGGGGAAGGCGGGCGAGAGGTGGTGGTTGGCGGTGGTGGTAGTCACGGTCTCCGTCGGCTGGCTCGGCGATCGGCAACCGCGTCAGCCTACCCGCGTCGGCGGCGGAACCCGGGAGGGACGGCCCGCCCTCACCCGGCGGTGGGACCGAGGTCACAGTCCGGTCTCCCCCGGGAGGCCCGCCTATCCCCGGGGCCGCAACCGTGTCGTCACGTACGCGCCGACGAGGGCGACCGCCGCCATGGTGAGGAAGACCACGGCGAAGGCGTCCCCCGGGGGAGCCGCGCCGTCCGCGCCGCCGCCGAGGGCGGCGAAGAGGACGCCGCCCGAGCCGACGAGGGTGATGTTGCCGAGCGCGTCGGAGATCTGGAGGGAGGCCGCGTCGGACCCCTCCTCGCCGGGGCGGGAGAGTTTGAGCAGCAGCACGCTGCCGCCGGCGATCGTGAGCCCCATGCCGTAGCCGCCGACGGTCCACGCGAGGGCGACGATCCACGCGGGCACGCCGCCGATCAGCGCGGTCGAGGCCAGGGCGATGGAAGTGGCGATGAGGAGCATGCCGAGCCCCATCAGCCGTTCGCGGTGGGGCACGAGGCGCGGGCGGCTCATGGTGTACGAGCCGAGGGCCCAGGTCAGGCCGCCGCCGGTGAGGGAGAGCCCGGCCGTCGTGGCGGACATGCCGCGGTCGGTCACCAGCATCAGCGGGATGAAGCTCTCCGTGCCGAGGAAGGCGCCCGACGCGATGCCGCGCAGCAGGATGACGGACGGCAGCCCGCGGCCCGCGCGGAAGGTGCCCTTCGGCAGCAGCCGCAGGATCGCGGGGGCGAGCAGGCCGAGGCCGGCGGCGGCCGGGACGAGCGAGAGCCAGCGCAGGTCCTGCCCGGCGTACTGGAGCAGCCCGGCGCCCGCCGCGACGGCGAGGGCGAGGAGGATGCGGCGCCGGTCCATGGCCTCGGCGCGTTCCCCCGCGGGCAGCTGGCGCAGTGCGGGCAGCATCACGGCGAGCGGCAGCAGGATCAGCACGGGGATGGACAGGAACACCCAGCGCCAGCCGAGCTGTTCGGTCACCGTGCCCGACACCAGCGGGCCGACGATCACGGGCACCACCCAGGCGGCGGAGAAGGCGGCCACGATCGAGGGCCGCAGCCGCTCCGGGTAGGCGCGCCCGACCACGACGTACAGCGAGACGATGACCAGGCCGCCGCCGATGCCCTGGATGCCGCGGCCCGCCACGAACATCCACATCTGCTGGGCCGAGCCCGCGACGACGAGTCCGGTGCCGAAGGCGGCGATCCCCGTGAACAGGGGTGCCAGCGGGCCCGCCCGGTCGCACCACTCCCCCGAGAGGGTCATCGCGAACAGGCTCGCGGTGAAGAAGGCGGAGAAGGAGAAGGCGTAGAGCCCGATGCCGTCGAGGGCCCGGGCCGCGACGGGCATCGCGGTGGTGACCGCGCTCGCCTCGAAGGCGATGAGGGAGACGACGGAGATGATGCCGAACGTCAGCGCCCGGTAGGAGCGTCCGAGGACGCCCTGCGCCACGTCCGCGTCCTGCGCGGCACCAGTGGATATGTCGGCGGATATGTCGGCGGATATGGATTCGGCTGTGCTCATCGCGTCAGGGGATTCGGCGGCGGTCATTGGTTCAGCGTAAGAACCGAAACGCGAATTGACGCCTGTCGCGGGAACCAGATCCGCTCGGTCTTCGGTCCTAGTTTCACGACCCGATGATCACGGCCTCGTCGTCGCGACGCGTCACGTGGTGAGCAGCACTCCCCCGTACGACGCTCCCGCGATCACCACCCACGAGCACAGCCCCAGCGCCGCGACCCGCCCGCCGGTCCGCACCAGCGTGGGCAGGTGCACCGCGCTGCCGAGCCCGAACAGGGCGGCCGCGAGCAGCAGTTCCTGAGCGTGCTGCGCGAGGTCGAGCACCCCGCCCGGCACCAGGCCGGTGGTGCGCACGCCGACCATCGCGAGGAAGCCGAGAACGAAGAGCGGCACGAGCGCGGGCCGCTTGTCCGAGGGCGCCGCCTGCCGCCGCTTGCGTACGGACACCGCGACCGCCGCGACGAGCGGCGCGAGCAGCGCCACCCGCATCAGCTTGACGAGGACGGCGTCGGTGAGCGCCTCGGGACCCGCGGTCTGCGCGGTCGCCACGACCTGCCCGACGTCGTGCACCCCCGCGCCGACCCAGCGCCCGAACTGCGCGTCGTCCAGGCCGAGCGGGTGGTGGAGCAGCGGCAGTACGGCGATGGCGAGCGTGCCGCACAGCGTCACCAGGGCGACCGAGGTCGCCACGTCCTCCTCGTCGCTGCCCGACACCTCGCTGACGGCGCCGATCGCGGAGGCGCCGCAGATGGAATAGCCGGTGGCGATCAGCAGCGGCTGGTCACCGCGCAGCCCCAGCCGCCGCCCGAGCCACAGCGTCCCGAAGAACGTGGCCGCCACCACGGCGACCACCATCGCGACGGTGGCCCAGCCGAGCCCGAGCACGTCGCCGACGCTCAGCTTGAGGCCGAGCAGCACGATGCCGACACGCATCAGCCGCTTGCCCGCCAGCGTCAGACCGGGCCGCCCCGCGCCGCGGATCCGGTCCCGTACGCCGGGGATGTGCGCGGCCGCGATGCCGAGCACGACGGCGGCGGTGAGCATGGGGACCGCGGGTACGAGCCGGTGGACGCCCCAGGCGACGGCGACACCGGCGGCGGCCATGGCGAGCCCGGGGAGCTTGCTCCGCGTGGCGGCGGGGGCCTGCGATGCGGCCGGTTTCGTACGGGGAGAGATCAGGGCCATCAGAGTTCGTCGGCCGGCAGGTCGTAGACGCGGCGGACACTGCTGCCGAGGCGGGAGACGTCCGCGCCATAGATGTGGATCGAGATGGCGGTGGACGAACAGGCGTTGCGCACCCGGTGGATGTCACCCGGCGGCGCGAAGCCGCAGACGTCGCCCTGGCCGTTGACCACGTCCTCGGTCGCCACGAGGCGGGCCGTGGTGCCGTCGGGCACGAGGCGGTAGCGGCGCTCGCTCTCCGTCCCCTCGTGAACTCCCGTGACGCACCACGACACATGGTCGTGGATACACGTCTCCTGGCCGGGCAGCCAGACGAGCGCGACGATCGAGAAGCTGCCGTCGTGCTCGGCGTGCAGGATGTGCTGCCGGTAGTGGTCCGGGTCGCCCTCGCGCTGCTCGGGCGTGAGCAGATCGGAGGAACCGAGGTGGGCCGCGAGCCGCTCGCCGACGAGGTATGCCGTCGTGTCGGGCGGCAGCCCGCGGCCGACGGCCTCGCGTACGTCGTCGACGAGCTGGTCGATGCGCGCGGTCGTCGGGGCTGCGGTGGGTGTGGTCATGCCTGCAGCGTCGGCCGCGGTGATCCATCAGTCCAACGACAGTTTCTTGACGGGAGGTAAAAGCGGGCTTATGTATTCACCTGCTTCGGGGGTCTGGGGCGGAGCCCCAGTTTCGGGAAGGGGCGGGGCTGGGGAAAAAGCCTGCCTCAGCGGGCTCAGCAGCCGACCCGCCGCGCCGCGACAGCCTTGAGCTCGTCCAGGACAAGAACCGTGGCCGGAATCCTCAAGTGCTCGCGAAGCACATACGCCGACACCTGCCGCCGAGACGCCGGATCCAGCGCCCGCCCCGTGATCTTGTCGTGGCGCAAAAAGGAAAGCACCAGACCCGGCATCATGGCGACACCCAGCCCCTCGGCGACCAGCGACTGCACGACGAGATTGTCGTCGGTGGTGAAGGCGATGTCGGGGGCGAAGCCCAGCTCCGCGCACTCGTGCAGGAAGTTGGTGCGGCAGCGCAGACAGCCGGCGATCCAGCGCTCCTCCGCCAGGTCCGCGAGCTTGACCGCGCGGCGGCGGGCGAGCGGGTGCCCGGTGGGCATCAGGACCGTCAGTTGATCCTCCATCAGCCGGATCTCGACCACCTCGTCCGGCACCTGCTCGTGCAGGCCCGGGTAGGTGAAGGCGAGCGTGATGTCGCACTCGCCGCGCACGAGGCGGCGGATCGAGTCGGGCGGCTCGCCCTCCAGCAGCTCGACCCGGACGCCCGGGTGCTCGGCCGCGAGCCGGGCCATCGCCTCGGGGATCAGGGTGGCGCTCGCGCTGGGGAACGCGCAGACCCGCACCCGCCCCGCCCGCAGCCGGGTCAGCGAACTCATCTGCTGCTGCGCCGCCGTCAGGCTGTCGAGGATCGTCTCCGCGTGCCGGGTGAGCGCCTCACCGGCGTCCGTGAGCCGCATCCGGCGGCCGACCCGCACGAAGAGCGGGGTACCCACCGCGCGCTCCAGCGCCTTGATCTGCTGGGTGATCGCGGGCTGCGTATAACCGAGCGCGCGAGCGGCCGCGGAGTACGACCCGGCGGTGACCACCGCGTGGAACGTCTTGATGTGCCGGGTGTCGAACACACGGGAATCATAAGCGGAATTTGGGGGAGCAGGGGAGTGAGCGGGGAGTCACTTCTGGATCGACGGACAATTGGGGCAAGGTGGTCCTGTGCGGCATTACACCTCGTATGACTCGACAGAGCTGGCGTACCGCGTGCTGGAAGCGAAGGGCGGGGCCGGCGGGGAGACCGTCGTCTGTCTCGCCGGCGGGCCTGGCCGGGACGCCGCGTACCTCGGTGACCTCGGGGGCCTCGACGCCCGCCACACCCTCGTCGTCCCCGACAGCCGCGGCACCGGCTCCTCGCCGCCCTCCCCCGACCCCGGCGGCTACGCCTTCCCCGCGCTCGCCGAGGACCTGGAGGCGCTGCGCCGCCACCTCGGCCTGGAGCGGTTCGCCCTCCTCGCCCACGACGCCGCGTGCGCGACGGCCCAGGCGTACGCGGCGTCCCACGCCGACCGGCTCAGCCGCCTGATCCTGGTCACCCCCGGCTCCAGGCTCCAGGGCGAGCTCCCGGACGACGCCGAGCAGATCTTCGAGTCCCGCGCCACGGAGGACTGGTGGACGGACGCGTACGTCGCCGTGCACACGCTCCCCACGGCCACCGGCATGGACGAGATCCGCGACCTGCTGCGGCGCGCGGCCCCCATGGCGTACGGCCGCTGGGACGCACCCCAGCGCGCGCACGCCGCCGCGGAGGGCGACCAGCTGGGCCCGGTCCCCCGCGCCGGCTTCTGGCAGGGCGTCGACGAACCGTCCCGCCTCGCCCTGCTCCACGGCCTGCGCGACGTACGCTGCCCGGTGCTCGTCATCACCGGCGACCGCGACGCGGTCACGGGCATGCGCGCGGGCGAACTCGTCGCGGCCTCCTTCCCCGAGGCGGTCCTGCGCCCGCTGCACGAGGTCGGCCACTATCCCTGGGTGGACGAACCGGACCTCTTCCGCCCGCTGGTGGAGGAATTCCTGGCTTCCGACGCCGGATGAACGGGTTGTGTCAGTCGCATTGCACCCATTGCTCCCCCTCGGCCACCCCCTTACGCTCAAGGAGCAAGCACACAACACGGCCGTGTGCCCGAGTGGTTGAGGGACTCGCCTGCAAAGCGAGTTACGCCGGTTCGATTCCGGTCACGGCCTCTGCGTCACACGTCGTAGCCCACCGTATTGGTGGCCAGCTCCTCCGCCGTGATCTCCGTGGCCCACCCCTCCGGCGGCTCCTGATAGGGGCTGCACGCACCGCAGTTGGGACAGGTCCACCGCCCGTGGATGCCCTGCACGACCGATCCGCACCCGCTGCACGTGTCGGTCGTGTGATACGGCTCGCCGGGCAGCGCGTGGGGGCGCCATGACTGCTCATCCATGGCGACAAGCGTGCCATGGGCGCCGCGCGGTCATCGGTGACGCCGAACGCTCGGCAGGAGTTTGGTCACGGAGACGGCGGCCATCAGCAGCGTGGTGGAGGCGACGAACGACGCGAGGATTCCGAAGGCGGAGTCGGGCAGGACGAGCGCCGACGCCCCGCCGAATCCCGCGGTCGTGGTGGGCAGCAATTTCGTGTACACGGTCTTCCGGTTCCTTTCGGGTGGTTCACAGGTGGTTCAGGTGGTTCAGGTGGCCCGCCAGCTCTCTTCGCGGCGGTGCAGCATGTCCCACAGCGAACGCAGGTAGACGGCGTGCTGGAACATGTCGTAGAGAAGTTCGACGGCGAGGGTCGCGGCGAGCAGTTGGGAGCGCCAGCCGGCGGAGCGTGCGGTGACGACCTTCTCCGTCACGAACAGCAGCCCTATCGCGATCCAGAAGTGGGAGAACTCCGGTCGCCCCCGGGCGAACATCCAGCAGGTGAAGGCGATGTAGAGCAGGAGGAAGACGACGGACAGTCCCATGAACGCCTGGCGGACGATGTACGGCGCGGTGACCGGCGTCCAGCCGTAGTCGCGCAGGTTCTCCAGCGCTCCGCGCTGCCAGCGCATGCGCTGGTGCCACAGTTTGGGGACGGTCGTCATCACTTCCGTCACCACGTCGCAGCCCACGGGCGAGACCGTGCGGTAGCCGAGAGTCCGTACCGCCTTGGTGATCTCGTCGTCCTCCGTCAGGGAGGCCAGGGAGTAGTAGGAGGTGCCGCCGCCGATGCGGCCGTCGTGCCGGGCCTGCCGGATCTGCCGGAGGGTGGCGACGCGGAACATGGTGGCGGTGCCGGTGAGGACATCGGCCCGGTGCCCGCGGCGGGTGATCTCCCGTGCGTACCGGTGGAACTCGATGCGCTGCAACAGCCCGAGCAGACCGCCTCCGCCCTCGCCGTAGAAGATGCCGCCGACAGCACCAACGCCCGCCGCCATCGCGCCGGTCGCGCTCGTGACGAAGGTGGGCGACAGGGCGGTGTCGGCGTCCTGCACCAGGACCAGGTCGTCGTCGGCCAGATCGGGCAGGATGCGGTCGAGTGCCTGGTTGAGGGCGCCGGCCTTCTTGTGCCGGTTGTCCTCGGACCGCAGGACGTGCGCACCGTGCCGGGCCGCGACCGCGGCCGTGTCGTCCGAGCAGTTGTCGGCCACGACGTGGACGGCGTCGGGGACTCTTTCCTGCCGGGCCAGTGCTTCCAGCGCTGCCGGAATCCGCTCGGCCTCGTTGTGGGCGGGTATCAACGCCACGACGTGGGGCACCGTCGCGTCCTTTCGGTCGTTCGTCGAGAAGTCGGTCAGGTAGTTGGTGGAGAAGGAAGGGGTCGTCGCCCCAAGGGAGCTGGTCGACGGCCCCGGTCAGGGGCCGGTACGCGGCCGCCCGGTCAGCGCTTGATGTTCACCTTGGACGTGCCCTCGGCGAACACGGGATTGCCGATCTTGAAGTTGACGTAGGCGTCACCGGGGCGCGCCTCGGACCTGATCGACATCGCGGGGTACAGGACGGCCCACTTGCGTCCGGGGTCGAGGTCGAGATTGACCGTGGGGCAGGTCAGCGTGCGCTTGGTCGACGACGGCGTGCACTGCACGTGGATTTCCTTGCTCTCGTCGTCGTAGCGCGTGAACGTCAGCTCGTTGTCCATGAACAGCATCTCCGGCGGCGCCTCGACCAGGACGCGTTCGGTGCCGATCCGGCGGTTGCCGGTGTTCTCCACGACGACGGACGGGTAGAGCCACTCCTGGCCCGGACGACCCTCCACCGCCTTGCGCTGGACCACGTTCGCCTTGAGCGGGCCGGTGGGTTCCAGAACGCCGGAGACGCGGTACAGGGCGCCCGTGTCCGCGTCGGTGAGGTAGATGTCACCGGCGGACAGGTCGAGGCTCAGCCCGCGCGGATCGCTCAGGCCGGTGGAGATGACCTCCTTGTCGCCGTTGGAGAGCGTGACCTTCGTCAGCTTCCCGTAGCTGCCCACGACATAGGCGTGACCGGCGCCGTCCAGCGCCACGTGGCGGGCTCCCGGGAGCCTGACGGCGACGTCCCGCGTCGTACCTTTGCCGAGGTCGACCTCGGTCAGCCGTTCGTCACCGTACGCGCCCGTGACGTAGGCCTTGCCCTTGCCGTCCAGGGCCACTCCGTAGGCGCCCCAGACGATGGCCACGGAGGTCTTCTCGCCGGTCTTCAGATTCACCTTGTAGAGGTGGTCCTTGTCCGTGACGTACGCATTCCCTGCGCCGTCCAGCGCCACGCCACGCGGGTAGTCGAGGTCCGTGGCGATGGTGCGCGGGGTTTCGCGGGACCCCACGGTGACGGAGACCAGCGTGTGGGAGAGACCGCCAGCGACGTAGAGGGTGTCGCCGTCGACCGCTACGCCTTCCGCGTTCCCGGCGGCCCGCGTGCGGCTGGTCGTCCGCCCGCCGGCCAGGTCCACGCCGTGGACGTAGCCGTCGTTCCCGTCGGACACGTAGGCCGTGTTGCCCACACGGGCGACGGAGGTGGCCTTGCCGTAACCCGACCCGACCTTCGTGCAGTTGACGCCCGCCCGGCAGTCGACGGCCGGGGCGGCCCCCGCCTTGCCATTCGCGGCGAACGCGGACGTCGTTACGGCCTGCCCGCCGACCGCCAGGGCGGCGAGCGCGACGGCGGTGGCGGTGCGGAGTAAGTGGTTGCGCATGTGGGTACTCCAGTCTCTGGTCGGGATTTCGTGTATTTCGCTGTCCGGCGGTCGATGGCATAGCCATACGGAACAGGCGAAATCGTGCGCCATGGCCGGACGACCCAAAGTATTGACCCGCCTCCGGAGCCCGGCCCGACATTCGAGCCGAAGGGCCGCTGAAGCGGCCGGACTTGTTTCACGTCGTTTATCGATCTCCGGCTGGTGCGGCCCTCTTGACACCGTTCGCCTTCATCCGTGGCCCTCTCAAATCGCCGCCATACCAGGGACGTTGTGATCCACGGGCAGCCCGGAGCGCCGACAGGGCGAGAACATCGGTTGCTGGTTGCGATGTTCATCCGGCGGGCGTCAGACGAAGATCCCGGAAGTCCGTGTCCTGATCCTTCTGTGAGGCCCGCCACAAGTTGGGATCTTGCCGGGGCGATTGTCCCCTTATCGCGAACTCCGCAGGCGGATACCCCTTGCACGTCCTCGAACAGGTGATCCGGAAAGGCCCTCGGAGGATCGGCTGGATCTTCTCGGGGGGCTTTTCTTCGCGCGATCTGTTGATCGAACGTTTATCGGCGCCTCGGGGCCACTGTGCCGGTGGGCGAACTCCAGGTGGCGGCAGAACATAGGGCGGCGGTCGCCGCGCTGCCCGCCGCGAACTGGGCTCCGTCCGGGGATGGTCGGCCGGGGTGCTACCCGCAGTCGCCCAGGACGGGACCCGACTCGACGGGCGCGTACGTCGCGTACAGCAGGAACAGCTCCAGCGGAATCGTCAGCACGCCGGGCCACGCACCGATGTAAGCCACCAGCCCTCGCTTCGTCCCCCGGAGCGGGACGCCGTACTGCCGACGGATCCGCCTGGCGAGCAGTACGCAGACAACGACCGCGGAAATCCCGAGCACCGGCCCTGTCCATGCAGCGACATGTTCCGCCTTCGGGAAAGGCATGTGCCGACATGCTGCCTGTTGCCGTTCGACCCAGTCGCGGTCGATGCTCTGCACCTACCAGGAAGCAATCACACCGACAACGGTCGCGAGCGGCACCCACAGCGCGGCGATCAGAGTGCCGGGGCCGCGGATGCCCTGCGCGACCGATCCGCACCCGCTGCACATGTCGGTCGCGTGATACGGCTCGCCGGGCAGCGCGTGGGGGCCCATGACTGCTCATCCATGGCGACAAGCGTGCCACGCGCCCACTACGTGGCGTGTGCCGCATCGAAGTGCGCAACGATCTCCCGCCGGGCAACCGCGCCCCCGTCGGCGTCGCCGTGCCGCCAAGCGGACTTGAGGGCCGCGAACCACTCGACGCACCGGGGGCAAGGAGGTTCCGACTTACGGGTCGCGTACGCCGCGGGCACGACCGTCGGAGGCATCAGCGGCGGAATCAGCACGACGCGCTCTCCCCACGAACCGACCCGCGTGCCTGCTTCAGCTCATCGGCATGAGCAAGCCGCAGCGCGTCCGCACGAGCGAGCCATTCGCCCCCTCCGCCGGGTGGACGAAGCCGTACGGCGGGGCCGTCACCGGCCACGAGTTCACTGACCCTTCCGCTGTGCGTATCGACCACGTGCGCGCCGGGGCGGTACGTCATCTCCGTCATCGCGTTCGAACCTCCATGCGTCCCGCTCGCACGGAACGGGAACCTCCGTGTAGAGCAACCAGAGTTGCCTGCGGCTGCCTGGAGGGCCAGAGTTGAAGGCATCACAACTAGGCCGTGATCAGGGGGTGTTGGGCCTTGACCAAGCCGTTCAACAGTTCGGGCTCTCCGTACGGAGAGGAGGTACGGGAGTGGCGCACGCAGCGCGGCATGAGCCAGCGGGAGCTTGGGGCGGGGATGCAGTACGGGCAGTCGTACGTGGCCATGGTGGAGAAGGGGGACCGGATCGGGAGCCCTGATTTTGCTGCGCACTGCGACAAGGTCTTTGGCACGCCTGGAACTTTCATGCGCCTATGGGAACGGGCTTCACGGCAGGGACGGCACGCCGAGTGGTTCTTTCCCTACCTGGAACTCGAGGCGAAGGCCACCCACATCCTCGACTTCAGTTCGTACCTCATCATGGGCATCCTGCAGACCGAGCAGTACGCCCACGCGCTCTTCCACGGCGCCTTCCCACGTGAAACCCCCAGCATGACCACTGAACGGGTGCAAGGCCGGATGCGACGACGAGAGGTACTGGAGCGGAACGCTCCCCCGCTCCTGTGGGTGATCCTGGACGAGTCCTGTCTTCGGCGGGTGATCGGCGGCCCGGCCGTCATGCGTGAGCAACTGACCTACCTGCTGGAGGTGGCGGATTCGCCCCATGTCACCCTTCAAGTACTCCCGTTCACCACGGGAGTGCCCCCGGCAGGCGAATCATTTACGTTGCTCCGGTTCGACGACCAGCCTCCGGCTCTCTACACCGAAGCGCGCGGCATGGGGCGAGTCGTCGACTCAACGGCCACTGTCGACTTGGGCAACGAAGACTACGAGCGGCTTCGCGCCGATGCCCTCTCACCAGCACAGTCTTTGATCGAGATGCACAAAGCAATGGAGGAACTGGCAAGATGAGTGACGCCCCGGACCTCTGCGACATAGATTGGGTCAAGTCGAGCTTCAGCAGTGGCCAAGGCGGAAATTGCTTGGAATGGGCACCGGGGAGCATCGCCTCCCGGGCCGTCGTCCCCGTACGGGACAGCAAGAAGCCCCAGGGGCCGACTCTCACACTCGCACCGCGCGCTTGGTCCTCATTCATCACGGCCGTCGCCGAAGACCGAATAGGCGCCGGCTGACAAGCCTCTAGGTATCCGTACGGATGTGTGCCGCCAACAGCCCACCTACCGTCACGAACATGACCTTGACGCCTGACATCCAGCCGCCGCGAGCCGGACAACACAACGACTCGACGAGCACAGCTGCCAAGCTTGTCGGAGGGGCCATCCTTTGGTTGTTCGCGGCCGTCACCTTCTGCGTTCTCCCTCTCTCGACCATGGCGAGCGACGGCTGCAATGAGGGCGACACGCAGCTCATCTGCTCCATAGGAGCTCAACAGGCCGTCGTCTTCATCCCCATGCTCACCGCCCCAACCGCCGCCGCCCTCGGCACCTGGGGCCTCTGCTCCCGCCGGGCCATAGCACCGTTCGCGTGGATCGCTGCGATGTTGCTGCTCATGGGCACATGGGCCGCGGTAGGGGAGATCACCCGATGAGGCGCGACCGCCACGAACACCGCACTCGCCCCCGACCTGGTGACTCGCTCCTGGGGCACCGAACCTTGGTCCTGGGAATCATGGCAGCCGTGGGCGGATTGGCCGGGGCGATCCGCAGTACGGCAGACGGCGCCGGAGTACTCCAGATTCTGGTGCAGTTGGGAATCGGCCTCGTGGGGCTGACTCTGGCAGTTGGCTCTGTCCTCGCGTACGCGAGAAGGTAGGCCTGAGTACACCTACTCACACGGATGAGCAGCTGATCCCTGCTGCCGCGAGGGCGCATCGGATGGGATCTCCATATGGAGACAACACAGCCGACATCAGAGCCCACCGCGAGCGAGACAGTAAGCCGCCGCGTCATCGTGTTCCGTTGGATGATCCTTCTGGGCACGGTCGCCCTGATCGGCTGGGCGGCCATCACCATCCATGACTTCTTCCAGGACATGGCGGGCGGGCCGATACGCACTGCGCCCGAGTACCACGAGCGTGACATCAAGACCCGGCAGGCCGGCAAACGTGCCGTGGCGCAACTGCCCGCCGAAGTAGGGGACCCCGACCATTTCGAGAAGGGCCCCGGCAGCACCTCGTGCGTGGACGACTTCGGTTTCGACGACATCGGGGTGACCCGCGATCAGCCCGCGTACAAATGGGATCTGTCGTTCTCCGGACGGGACGCCTACCTGACGCAGTTGAAGGAAATCCGGACCGCGTGGGAGCACCGCGGCTGGAAGGTTCGCGACGTGGCCCCCTCAGACTCCGGCCCCGGCAAGAACCTCCCCGGCATCACGACCACCGACCAGGACGGCATCACCATCACCCTCACCCCCGACCCGTACTCCGTCGGCATGAGACTCACGACCGACGGCGGCTGCATTCGCCACCAATCCGAGGTGGACCCCTATTTCGTGAACGAGGCAAGCGACAGCATGACCCCGGCACGAACCGGTTCCGCCACCTACTCGGACAGGGTGAAAATCACGGCCGGCCCCGTACGCCACTTCACCCCGAGCACCGGGGCGAGCGGCTACTCACCGGGCAAGCACGCCTATCGGGTCGCGGTCACCGTGACCAACGAAAGCAACTACACGCTGGACATGAGCGAGGGCCATCACTGGGGCAGTGACGACAGCAACGACAACGACGAGGTGAGAGACCCTCACCTGCGCTCCTGCCCCCGCGAGCTGCCCACGGGCAAGACGGCCGACTGCGAGTTCGCGTTCACCACCCCGAACGAGGCCTCACAACTACGATTCAGCTTCAGCCCGAGCCACTACCACAAGCCCGCTTCCTGGAACCTGACCACGAGATAGGGGAACTGCCACCAGCGCGTGCGCCCAATCCTTCCGACCCGGCCGCCTCACCGGCCGATCGCAGCTTGAACAGCCAACCTGGATGTGTCCCCGACCGGCGTGACTTCCCAACTGCTCGTCGACGGTCCGCACCTCGCGTTTGTGGGGTACTCAATATCCGGCCGTCTTACCTTCCGGGACACGGAAGCAGGCGGACACGAGATCAACCATGAGCAGGTCTTCCTTGGCGCTAGAGGCTTCCGAGCTACCCGCCTTACTCCCGTCATAAAGCGATACGTTGACGGAGAATTTCCGCTCCGTGGAGTTGGCAATCAGCTCCAGGCTCCGGGACGGGCTACTGTCGGGGCCGTACTTGACGACCTTCCAACCCCGCTTGGGAAGCTCGGCCTTCAGCCTCTCCATGGCGTGGCTCATTTCCTCGAAAGGAACGCCTCTGAGGGACCAGGGATGGTGAATCTTGTAGAATTTGTCAGCGTCCCTGTCGCCGCAGACCGCAACCCCGGGGCCAGGCTGAGTGACATCACCCTTCAAAGCAATGACATCCAGAAGACTACTGGAGAGCTGATTCGCTTCGCCTCGCACACTCTCGACATCTCTCACGTCTGGCGTGTAGCCGAGATCGTCCGAATCTTTCATTTTTCCACATCCCGATGAAACTGCGAGGAATACCACGATAGCCAACAAAACCAGAAGGCGCCCGGAGAATCCATTCCGGCGTCTACCTTTAGTCACGCTGCACCTTTCCATATTTCTGAACAACGATAGCCGCCTGGTTATTCAGACTTGTGGAGTTGTTGTCGAAGTAGTTCCCATGCCCACCAGCATCGGTTGCCATGATGTTGGCACCAAACCCCCTGTCAGAAGGCGTGATCATGAGCGGCCCACCCAAGAAGTACCTCCCAAAAGTGGCAACCTGATCCTTCGTCACAGAAGCTGCTTCCGACCAAACATGCCCCTTAGGGACATCGAGATCGTCGGCTCGCTTCACAAGCATCCCCGGACTACCGTCCGCGATGATGTCATCCGCCCCAAGGTCGCCTTTAATCGAAGCTGCCCCGATAACCGTTGATCCATAGCTGTGACCTATGACCGTGGTGTGACTATGATTGGCATCGCCTTGCACCTCCCGTATGCCACCGAGGAACCTATCGAGGCCCGGAGCGGCGTTGTAGGCAAACCGCGTATCGGTTGCCGAAGGGACGAGCTCGCCATCTGTAAACGGGTGAGCATTTTTCGGCGCAATGTATCCCAGCCAGGTAATCGTCGAGACCTGTTCCGAAGGGGCCATGGAATGGGCGGTTCTCCACATATCGGTCATACGCTTGACGTCACCCCCAAAACTCCCAAGCCGAGCCTCTGTCCCTGGAACATAAACCGCAGTATGGGTGGCGGTATCCGGGTTCCCATTAGCGATCACCGCATGACCACGCCCCTTGGTGTCAAAGCTCAACAAGTAGGCCTCAGGCAATCCCCGTTTTCCGGTTTCATCGAATCGCTCTTGAATCGCCTCCATGCCTTTCACGCCCCCGGAAAGCAAATCCAGTTGCTTTTTCCATTCCAACCACTCCGGGGTCGGCAGTCCCTGGGGACCTACCCGCCACGGCTCTTTTTTCTCCCACGCGCTCAGCTCCGCCTTCGTCTCCTCGTACTGCTCGCGAAGCACTGCGCGGTTGGCATCATCACGGACAGCGGAGGGCAAGCCGTCAAGCGCGCCTATGCTGTCCGGGTGCAGGGCAATGTGTTCATCCTTCTCAGCCTGAGAGAGCCTCGACCACCACTCGGCGTTCTCCTTGGGCGACTTGCCCTTGGGGATCTTGTCTTCTGAGAAGTGCTTGCCCGCCGCGGCGCGGACGTCCTTCATGTCGCGGGCCATGTCGGCCCAATCAGTCTGATCCAGCTTGCCGTTGGTGTTGAGCTTACTCAGCGCCTTGGCGTAGCGGCCGTCTATCTCCGTCGCGCCCTGGACCGCCGCCGCGATGCGATCGGCGATCTCCTGCGCCTTGGCCTGGTTGGGGTCCGGCTTACCGATCAGCGGCACGTTCCCGGAGCGCGCCGGCTGTTGGACGAACGGGACCTTCGTCGCCTCTGTCGTCGGGTACTTGACCGAGCCGTCCGGGTTGACCGTGAACTTCAGGTCCTCGGCATCCTTGAGTGCCTGCTTCAGCTTGTTCTGTGGGCCTTCCAGCTCTTCAGCCAGACCAGTCAGGGCCGTTCGTATGAGGCCGCACTCGGTGTGGATGTACCGATAGTTTTTACCCAACCGCCTGAGGTTCTTGAGGGCAGCAGTCGCAGCATCGCCCTTCTGGGTGTCGTCCAGCGTGGCCAGCATTTCGCCCTCCACCCGGCCCATCGCCGCACTGGCGCGGTTGCTCACCTTGGACCAAGCATCCGCCGCCTTGGTGAACTTGGATCTGTCCAGCTTGGTCAGCTCATCGATCGTGACCATCGTGGATCAGTGCCCCTGCTTCGGCTGGCTGTAGGCGTCGATCTTCGACTTGGTCGCGTCGAACGACTCCTGCACCTTGACGTCGTTCTCGCCGAACTTCGTCCCCACCGTTTTCAAAGTGCCGTCAAGTCCGTGGCACTCGTCGCGTACGGCACCGAGCCTGTCGCCCCAGCCGCCGAGTATTCCGCTCAGTGCCGACGCGCTCGCGAAGCCCGTCGTTCCCGACTTGATGCCGTCGTGGGCGTGCTCGAGGTCCGTGAGAGCGGACTTCATGTCCTCGTGCAGCTCGCCCGCGACACCTCCGGCGGTGGTCCAGGGCTTTTGGCTCGCCTTGTGCGTGCCGCTGTCTCCTCCGGCGGAGGCCAGGCGTATTCGGGCGTCGGACATCGTGAGGGCTCCCCCTGTGGGACGGGCAAGGTGAAAGTGATGGGTTGTTCAGATCCCGCGGCGGCGGGCGATGAGGATCGGGGTGGTGATGGCTGCGCCTAGCAGGGCGGCTGCGCCGATGCCCACAGCGATCCAGGTGGCGTTCAGACCGTCGTCGTCCTTGGGGGCAGCGGCCTGCTTCTGCACCTTTCCGGCGGCAGACTTCGATTCCGGCCCCGGAAGCGGGCTCACGTCCGCCGGGCCGGGGTCGCCCGGGTCCTTGAGGGCGATGCGGGGGCGGACCGCGCCGTAGCCGATCAAGTCCGTGCGCTTCTTGCCGTTTTCGGGGCCGCCGGCGGTGTTGATGAGGACGCGGGTGATCTGGTTGGCGGTCCAGGTGGGGTGGACGGACCAGATGAGAGCGGCGGAGGCGGAGGCGATTGCGGTGGCTGCGCTGGTTCCGTCGCCCCGGCAGACGCCGGAGTCACCGGGGCACGCCGCAACCATCCCCACTCCCGGCGCGGCGAGAGCGACCTGGGGACCGTGCTGCGACCAGGAGGCCGCAGTGCCGTTCTGGTCGACAGCCGCCACGCCCAAAACCCCCGGAAATGCTGCCGGATATTCCACCGCGTTGCTCTTATCGCCAGTGTTACCGACCGCGACGAAGATCAGCTTGCCCTTGCTCAGCGCATAGGTGATCGCCTCTTCCTCCTCGGCGTTCCTGCCCGGGCTGCCGCGCGAAATGTTGATGATCCGGGCGTCCGAATCCGCCGCGTACCGGAGCGCCTTGGCCATGGCGAGCGAATCGTCGCGGAAGTTACTTCCGCCGACGCGGACGGGGAGGATTTTGGCTCCCGGAGCGAGGCCGTACGCTCCGAATTCGCTGCCCCTCTTGCCCGTGCCGGCGATGAGCGCGGCCATGTGCGTTCCGTGGCCATCGGTGTCCGTGCGGGCGGTTCCTTCGTTCCCCGAGAAGTTCTCGCCTTCAAGAACTTGGCCCTGCAGGTCAGGAAGGTTCGCGTCCACACCCGTGTCGATCACTGCCACGGTGATCCCGGTGCCCTTACTGGTCTCCCACATCTCTTCGGCGTGCATGGCGTCCAGGTGCCATTGACGGGAGCGGATCGTGTCGGCAGAAGCCGGTGAGACCGATGCCGCGATCAGCATGCCGAAAACGGCGGCGGCGGTCGCCGTCCGCCCACTACATCCAGTACGGGCACTGCGCATGCGGAATTCCTCTGTCATCAGGTGGCGTCAGTCGATGACCGGCGGCACCACACGTTTGTTGCCTTGCGACCAGGTCTCCTCGTCCTCGACCAGGTAGTCGGGGCGTCGGCTTCCTTGTCGTCGTCCCGGAGGGGCACTGCCCAGGCTCGTGGCGGGCATCCCCGCCATCCCGCCGCCACGCATGCCGCTCTGGGCTGCCGGGCTGCCCGCCCCTGTTGGGCGGTTGCCCACCAAACCGGATCCCCCCGGTGTAAAGGGCCGGTCCATGGCCGCCCCGCCTGGACGCGGCATCGGGGGACGGCCCCCGACTACCCCGCCGGGCCCCACCGGCGTCCGTCCCTGGCCAGGCTCCGTACCGATGACGACTCCCCGCGGGGGGTTCCCTGTCGGCGACGGAGGAATACGGGGCACCAGACGGCCGCCGACGATTCCGTCACGCGGCACACCCGGTGCGGAGACGCTCGGACGCCCGGGGAGGGAATCGCGCCCGGGAACCGTCGGCTGCCGGGTACCAGGCAACGTCGGGACACGGCCGTCGCCGCTGCCAGGGCCCTGGCGGTCACGGCCGGGAACAGGCAGCGGGACCGACGGCAACTGGGGATGGGCCCGGTCCGCAGAACCGTCCGGGCGTGAGGTGGCCGTGCCCTCGCGGTACGGCGCAGGGCTGGGCACATGAGGCGCGACCACTCCTCCGTCGAGATCCACGGCGTGCGACCCACCGGGACGTACGACATGCCCGGACGACGAGGATGCCGTCGCGCTGCCCATAGTCGTACCGCCCGTCGCGGCAGCGAGCCCGGTGACCGACGACGCGGACGGACCAGCGGATCGGGGCGCATCGGAGCCGCCCGGCAAAGAGACGTGCTCCTTACCCTCACGGTTCGGGGTCGGCGGCAGCACCCGATCCGGCGCCGGCGGAAATTGCGGCCTCTCCGCCCTCATCAACTGAACACCCGACGCGTTATAAGACTCCGACAACTTCTTCAGCAACTCAGCCGCATGCATGTGGTCGTCATGCAACCGCTTCTGCGCCTCGTAAGCCTGGCGCTGCGAAGGCGCCGGCCCGACCGCCGGCAAGTCGACCAGCGGCTCCTGGATTACCCGCATGTTCGGCGGTTGGGCGTTCAAGTAAGTATCGACCGTTGCCTTCGACGCCGCCGAATACTTCGGCATGTCGCGCTTCACCTGGCCAAGAGTGACCGCGGCGTGGTTCATCCACGTGCCCGCGTTCTCCGCGTAATGGCCCAGTCGCAGTGTCGCGTTGGACATCCGGGATCCCCAGCCGCGGAAGGCCTCGCCGCCCTCGCCCTGCCAGTGGACGCGGTCCATGTGTTTCTTGAGGTCGTCGCCGAGTTCCTTGATGGCGGTGGAGGCTGCCGTCAGGCGGTGGGCGAGGTCGGTGACCTTCTGGGCGTCGGCGGGTTCGACCATTGCCTGGAGTTGTTCGTGGGGGACCGACGTGAAGTCGTAGGTGGCGAAGGGGGAAGGGAACTGGCGGCGCGGGTCAGCCGGATTCGCCAGAGGGGAGTTGGTCAGGGGGACGTCGGGCACGGTCACAGCCTTCCCTTGCCGTCGCCGGTCGTCGGGTGCGTCGCGTACGGGTCCGCGCCGGGGTCGTACTGCTGCTTGACGCGGTTCTGGATTTCCCACATGCGGGCGCGCTGGTCCTCGTCCGTATTGGCGTAGGAGACGCCGGAACCGTGCACGGCCAGGCTCAGGAACTCGATCTGGTCGGAGAGCAGTTCGGAGAGGGTCTCCAGCTGCTGGTGCACGTCGTTGAAGGCGCCGTAGAGCGCGTGGGCGGCGTTGAAGCCCGTGCCCAGGTGGGCGCCGGTCAGGCGGGTGTCGGCGATGCGTCCCGGTGCCGCCTCGGAGTCGCCGAGGGTGGTGAGGAGTTCGTCGACGCGGCCCTTGAAGGTCTGGAGGGACGCCAGTTCGGCGACGAGGCCGCCCGAAGGATCCGTACTCACGCGCGTCCCACCACTGCCTTCCCCAACCGCCCGACGAAACATGTAACTTCCGGCTACACATTAACGTCGGGCAGTGACAGGCACATGAGTACGCCTACTCAGACGGCCCCCGCGCCCACCGCCGCCTGCGGGCGGATCGGGAGGCGGTTGACGGGGCGGCCTGTCGCCGCGCGTACGGCGGCGGCCACCGCGGCCGGGGAGGTGACGACGGGGACGGCGCTGATCGCCTTGGCGCCGAAGGGGGCGACGACGTCGCGTTCCTCGACGAGCTTCACGATGCGGATGTCGGGGGTGTCCAGCGACGTCGGCAGGGCGTAACCCGTGAGGTCGGGGCGGCGGACGAGGCCGCCGGTGGTGCGGAGGTTCTCGGTGAGGGCCGCGCCGACGCCCTGGGTGATGCCCGCCTCGATGCGGGCGCGGGCCTGCCGGGGGTTGAGGACGCGTCCGACGTCCTGTGCCACGGCCATCTCCACCACGCGCACCGAGCCGAGCTCGATGTCGACGTCGACGACGGCGCGTACGGCGCAGAAGGCGATGCCGACGAAGGCGTCGCCCTGGCCGGTGTCGTCCAGGGGCTCGGTCGGGTGGGGGCGGCACTGGGCGGTGGCCCACAGCTCCTTGCCGTCCAGGGCCTCGGCGACCGTGGTGCTCAGCACCCCGTCGTACGACGTGATCTTGCCGTCGGCGATGGACAGCAGCTCGGTGGACATGCCGAACTGGTGGGCCAGCGGCTGGAGGAGCTGGGTGCGCACCATCCGGGCGGCCCGCTCGACCGCGCCGCCGGAGACCCAGGTGTGGCGGCTGTGCGCGCCGGGGCCGGAGGGCGGCTGGTCGGTGTCGACGGGGGCGACATGGACCTCGTCGAGGCCGAGGATCTCCTGCACGATCTGGCGGGCGAGGGTGGCGAAGCCCTGGCCGGTCTCGACGGCGGCGCAGATGACGGTGGCGACCGAGCCGGTGACCTTGACGGTGGCGGTGGACACCTCGTCGGTGCCCTCCGCGCCGAGCATGTGGACCATGCCGAGGCCGTAGCCGACGCCGCGGCGCACGGCGCCCGGCTCGCCGGCGCCGTCCACGCCGCCGGGCAGCAGCCACTGCTCCTCGGGGTCGTCCACGGGGAGGGCGGGCAGCGGGAAGTCGCGTACGGAGCGCAGGAGTTCGGCCACGGGGGCCGGGCAGGTCACCGTCTGTCCGGTGGGCAGCAGGTCGCCGGTGGCCATGACGTTGCGCAGGCGCAGCTCGGCGGGGTCGAGGCCGAGGCGGGCGGCGAGCTTGTCCATCTGGCCCTCGTAGGCGGCGCACACCTGCATGGCGCCCTCGCCGCGGACGTGGCCGGAGGGGGGGTTGTTGGTGCGTACGGCCCAGCCCTCGACGAAGGCGTGCGGGACGACGTACGGGCCGCAGGCGAAGGAGACGGCGGCGGCGAGCGCCTCGGAGGAGGAGTCGGCGTACGCGCCGGCGTCCAGCAGGATCTGGGCCTCGACCTTCACCAGCTTGCCGTCGGCGTCCGCGTGGTGGCGGTAGCGGAGCAGCGTCGGGTGGCGGTGGGGGTGGCTGAGGAAGGACTCCTCGCGGGTGGCCGCGAGCTTGACGGGGTGGCCGGTGCGCAGGGCGAGCAGGCCGAGCGGCAGCTGCATGCCCGGGTCCTCGCGGTCGCCCATGGCGCCGGGGACGCCGGTGACGACGACCTTGACCCGCTCCGGCTCCAGGCCGAAGCAGGCGGCGGCGAGGTCGCGGTCGGCGTGCGGGTCGGTGGAAGCGGTGTAGATCTCGACGCCGCCGTCGGGGCGCGGCACGGCGAGCCCGGCCTCGGCGCCGATGGGGGCGGGGTCCTGGCGGCCGATGCGGTAGAGGCCCTCGACGACGACCTCGCCGGTGACCTCGGGGTCGCCGAAGCGCAGCGGGATGTGGCGGATCAGATTGCCGTCGGGGTGCAGCGGTTCGGCGGAGAACGCCTGCTCGGGGTCGGTGACCGGCTCCAGCAGGTCGTACTCGACGGCGATGGCGGCGGCGGCGAGCCGGGCGGTGTCCGGGTGGTCGGCGGCGACGGCGGCGATCGGCTCGCCGTGGTGGCGCACGATGTCGGAGGCGAAGACGGGGCGGTCGGCGACGCGGCGGCCGTGGGCGCCGTCGCCGGGGACGTCCGCGTGGGTGACGACGGCGCGCACGCCCGGCATGCGGGCGGCATCTGCGGTGTCGATCGAGACGATTCGGGCGTGCGGGTGCGGCGAGCGCAGGACGGCCGCCCAGAGCAGGCCCTCGGCCCACAGGTCGGCGGCGTACGGGTAGGTGCCCTGGGTCTTGGCGTCCGCGTCGGCGGCGGGCAGGGAGACGCCGAGGCCGTGCGGGGGCGGCTCGGCGGGGCCGCCGGACAGGGCGGACGACGCGACGGAGTGCGCGGTGACGGCGCCCTCAGCCGTACCGGCCGTTCCCGTCATTCCGCCCATGCCGCCCGTTCCCGTCATGCCGATGCCTTTCCGCTGCCGCCGCCGTGCGGGCCCGCCTGGTGCGGGATGCGTGCCTGTTCCGTCTCCGGCTGCGCTTCTTCCTGTGCGGCAGCCGTCGCCGCGCGCTCGTCGACGACCTGGCGCACAGCGTCGAGCACGCCTCGGTAGCCGGAGCAGCGGCAGAGGTTGCCGCAGATGGCCTGGCGGGTCTCCAACTCGCTCGGGGCGTGGTTGCCCTCGAGCAGGTCGTGCATGGTCATGGCCATTCCGGGCACGCAGAAGCCGCACTGCACGGCCCCGCACTCGGCGAGCGCCCGCTGGACGTCGGAGGGCCGGCCGTCGACCGCGAGGCCCTCGACCGTGCGCACCTCGGCGCCCGCGGCGGTCGCGGCGGGGACGAGGCAGGAGGCGACGAGCCGCCCGTCCACCTGGACGGAACAGGCACCGCACTCCCCCTGCGAGCAGCCGTCCTTGGCCCCGGCGAGGCCGAGGCGCTCGCGCAGGACGTAGAGCAGCGACTCCCCGATCCAGGCGTCGGTCACGGGGCGGTCGGTGCCGTTGACCCGGAGGACGTACGAGGCGCAGGGGTGCTCGGTGTGCGGGTCTGCGATGTCCGCTGCGTGCGGGGGCTCGGGCTCAGTCTCGGTCCCGGTCTCGGCGAGGTCGTCGGCAGGCGGCGCGTCGTCGTCCGGGGACTCCTCCTGCGCGGCGGCCACGGGCTCCGCGGGGGGCGTCCACGCGCCGGTCTGATGATCGCTCGTATCGGTGACCCCGGTGTCGTTCTGCGAGGAACCACCGGAGGGCGAAGTGGAATCGGCGTCGGACGGCCCGGAAGTCGCCCCGGCGAGGCCGCTGAGGGCGTACTCCCCGGACTCGTCCGCCGGTTCCCCGGACACAACCGGAATCGACCACTGGCCGGTCGGACCGGCCACAAGGGCGTCATCGCCGTCGCCGGGCAGAGACACCGCGACGGGCTGCTGCCATGCGTGCACGCTGCCGCCGTGCGGGGTCCACTGCGCGGGGGCGTGCGAGTCGCTGTGACCGTGGAGGTCGGCACCCTGCGGATCCGTACCGCCGCTCAGCACGTACGTGCCGGACGCGTCCGCGCCGGGGGCGTGCTGAGCGGACGCCTGGGGGTCGGCGGAGAGGTGCGGGTCGCCGTGACCGTGAGGGCCGGCGCCGGGCGCGGCCGCGGCGGTGTCCTGCGGGGCGGACTGGCCCTGCGGAGCGATGCCTTGCGCGGCGGTGTCCTGCGGAGCGATGCCCTGCGGAGCGGGCTGCCCGTGCGAGGCGACGGCTTCAGTGGCGGTGAGCTGCGGGGCGGGCCGGCCATGCAGGTCGGCGTTCGGCACAGCGGCGGACTGCGCACCCGGCTGACCGTGCGGGTCGATGCTCTGCGCGGCGGCGGACTGCTGGGCGGAATGAGCGTGCGGGTCGACGCCCTGTGCACCCGCGGACTGTGCACCCAGTTGACCGTGCAAGTCGGCGCCCTGCGCGACTGCGACTCGCGCACCCGGCTGACCGTCCAGGTCAAGGCCCTGCACACCGGCGACGTGCTGGACGGACTGCCCCTGCGGGTCGGCGCCCTGCGCGCCCTCGCCTCGCGACTCCGGCTGTCCGTGCGGATCCGCACCCGGCACACCCGTGCCTTGCGCGACCGAGTGAGCGTGCGGGCCGGTGCCCTGCGCGCCCACAGCCTGTGCGGCCGAGCGGCCGAGCGGGTCGGTGCCCGGCACATCCGCGGCCTGCACGCCCGAGGGACCATGCAGGTCGACACCTTGCGCACCCACAACCTGCGCACCCGGCTGACCCTGCGCACCCACAGCCTGCGTGCCCGCGTGAGCGTGCTGGTCCGCCCCGGGCGCGCCCGTGTCCCGTGCGGGTGCCGGATGCGGAGGCGCGTACGCGGAGTCGTGGGGGCCGGGTGCGGTGGGCGGTTGGGGGACCGCGTACGCGGCCACCGGGTCGTGCGGGTCCGTGTGTTGCGCGGGGCGGCCGTGCAGGACGTATTCGCCCGACTCGTCCACCGGGTCGTCACCGGCGGCCGGGACGGTCCAATGGCCCTGGGCCGTACGGTCGGCGGGGTGGGCGGCCTGCGCCTCCTGGGGTTCCGGCCGAGGTTCCGCCGGGGCGTCGGACGGCGCCGCGAACGGCATCGCCCACTCCGCGGTGGCGTGCGGGTCCGCGCCGCGGCCGTGGGTGCCGCCGTCGGCCGGAGCGTTCGGCTGCGGGGGCTCGTACGGCGCGTGGGCGCCCCACTGTCCCGACCACTGGCCCTGCGCGGGCGCGTGGGGCTGCTGCCAGGACTCGCCCGTCGGCGGGGTGTAGCCGCCGGCGCCGGTGGCGGCCAGGGGGTCCCAGGTGCCGGTGCCGGACAGCGCCGCGCCCGGGTGGGCGAGGAGCTCGGGCGGCAGTTGCAGGAAGGTGGTGCCCTCCGCGTCGTACTCCGCGCCCCGCGGGATCGGCTGCCAGCCGACCGGACCGGCTTGGGCGTGTGGCTGCTGTTCGTCACTCACGCGAGTGCCCTCCCCAGAGCTCGGCGGGCCAGAGTCGCCACCGTACGACGCAGGTGCAGCGCGGCGGGCGGCAGGGTGCCCGGGTCGGCGCCGTCGGGTCCGGGCGCGGGGTCGGGGATGCAGGCCGCGGCCACGTAGTCGCCGAAGGCGGCGCAGGCTTCGGGGGCGAGCGTGCGCTCGCCGTCCCAGTCGATGAGCGAGGCGACCCAGCGCTCGGCGTCGAGCGGGCGCAGCGGCATGGGCGCGACGGCGCCGACCGCGCACCGCACGTTGCGCCGGGCGGGGTCGAGGACGACGGCCACGGACGCGACGGCGCGGCCCGGGCCCGTGCGCCCGGTGGCCTTGAGGAAGGTCTGCGGGGCGTGCAGCAGCGGCACGCGGACGTAGCCGATGAGCTCGCCCGGACGGAGCATGTCGAAGCCGGTCAGCAGATGCCCTATCGGGATCTCCCGCCGCCCGCCGCCGGGGCCCGCGATGACGAGGTTGGCCTCCAGGGCGGCGAGCACGGGCAGCGCGTCACCGGTCGGGGCGGCCGAGGCGATGTTGCCGCCGAGGGTCCCGGCGTTGCGGATCTGGGGCGGGCCGGCGGCGCGGGCGGCGGTCGCGAGCGCGGGGATCAGGGCGGCGAAGTCGGGCCGCCCCATCCGGGCGTGGGTGAGTCCGGCGCCGAGCAGGGCGTGGCCGTCCTGGTACTGCCAGCCGCGGATCTCGTTGATGCGGCCCAGGCCGACGAGTCCGGCGGGCCGCAGCAGCCCGGAGTTGACGGCCGCCATCAGATCGGTACCGCCCGCGACGGGCACGGCGGCGGGCATGGCGGTCAGCGCCGCCACGGCCTCGTCGAGCGAGCCCGGCAACGTCACCGTGTGCGCCGCCTGCGGTGCGTGCGTGGTCAACCCAGCTGCCCCTTCCCCGGTGATCCCGACTGTTGCCGCCTGATACCGCCTGATCCCGCCGTACGGTACGTGCTGTCGGCCCGGACGTGGCAACTCTGGCACATCTTCCGCGTCCGCCGTCGCGAGGGTCCGCGAACCGCCGGTCCGTCCTCGGCCCGGCGAATGGTCCGGTATTCCGTTCTGTCGCCGCTGTGTGCGGATTGCCATTGTTCGGGGGCCCTTGTACGGCTTGCGGCGTGTGTGGAAGGACCACCGTGCCAGGGACCCGCCGTGGGGGCGGGGAGCTTGGCCGCGGCTCACACGATCGGGGGCGCGCCCTCGATCGGGCGTCCGATGATGCCGGGCCGGCGCTGCCAGGGGCGGGGCCCGGAGGGTGGCCGGTAGTCGACCCCGAGGGCGTCGAGGCGGGCGTAATGGGCAGTCATCCGGCGTTCGAAGCCCGCGTGGTCGCGCTCCGCGGGGGCGGGCAGCCGTGACCACGCGACCTCGGCGAACGCCGCGAGGCGGGGGAACACCTGGTAGTCGACGCGCTGCTGGGTCTCCGTCACCTCGGTCCAGATGTTGGCCTGGGTGCCGATGACCCGCGCGGCCTCGGCGGGGGTGAGCTCCGGGGGAACGGGTTCGAAGCGGAAGACGTCCTCCAGGGTGCGGACGTACCCGATCGGTACGGGCTCCTCGGTACCGCCGGCCTGCCGGTGGTCGAGGTAGACCTGTTGCTCGGGGCACATGATGACGTCGTGTCCGGCCCGCGCGGCGGCGATGCCGCCCGCGTAGCCGCGCCAGGACGAGACGGTGGCGCCCTCCGCCAGACCGCCCTCCAGGATCTCGTCCCAGCCGACGAGCCGTCGGCCGCGCGCGGCGAGCCAGCGGTCGAAGTGGCGGATGAACCAGCTCTGGAGCCCGTCCTCGTCGCCGAGCCCCTCCGCCGCGATGCGCGCCTGCGCGGTGGGCGAGGCGCGCCACTGGTCCTTGGGGCACTCGTCGCCGCCGAGGTGGACGTACGGCGAGGGGAAGAGCTCGAGGACCTCGGTGAGCACCTGCTCGTAGAAGGCGAGGGTGTTGTCAGTGGGGGCCAGTACGTTGGGATTGACGCCCCAGGTGTCCCAGACCTCAAGGGAGGCGGTGTCGATGACATCGGTGTTGCCCAGCTCGGGGTACGCGGCGATGGCGGCCTGCGAATGCCCCGGGATGTCCACCTCCGGCACGACGGTGATGTGCCGCTCCGCGGCGTACGCGACGATCTCGCGAATATCGGCCTGCGTGTAGTAACCGCCGTGCGGGCGCTCGTCCCAGAGGGGCGAGTCCCGGTGCCCCAGCTTGGTGCGCGCCCGCCAGGCCCCCACCTCGGTGAGCCGGGGGAACGCCGCGATCTCCAGCCGCCAGCCCTGGTCGTCCGTCAGGTGCAGATGGAGGACGTTGAGTTTGTGGGCGGCGAGCAGGTCGATGTAGCGCAGCACGCCGTCCTTCGGCATGAAGTGCCGCGCGACGTCGAGCAGCATGCCGCGCCAGCGGAAGCGGGGGGCGTCCTCGATGACGACGGCGGGCAGCTCCCAGGTGCGCCGCTCCGTGACCGGCGCCCGCCGGAAGGCGTCCGGGCCGAGGAGCTGACGGAGGGTCTGCGCACCCCAGAAGAGGCCCGCCTCGCTCGCGCCCTCGATGCTGACGGTGTGCTCGTCGACGGTGAGGCGGTAGGACTCGGGGCCGTGCTCCTCGGCGAGGCCGGGGCGGACGCGCAGTCGTATGCGGTTGCCGTCGGTGCCCGGCCCCAGGGGGAGGCGGGTGGCCTGGCCGACGGTGGTGCGCAGCCAGTGTGCGACCCGGTCCGTGCCGGGGGGCGCGTCCAGGGCCGTGTGCTCGTCGAGGACGTGGGGGGCGGCCGTGCCGTTGCCGCCGACGCTGCGGGGGGCGGGGATCAGATCCGTGTCGTCGCTCATGCACGGGATCTTTCCCCCACCCGGCCCCTTCCCGCACCGGGTCCCGCGCCGGAACGGCCCGAAATCACAGAACGGCCCCCGGGCGCGGCGTGCGCGGCCGAGGGCCGGGTGTCGGTCCGGGGGGTGGTGGCTACTTCTTGTCGCCGCCCTTGCCGCCCTTGTCCTTGTCTCCTCCGGCGCCCATGCCTTCGAAGATCTCCTTGCACATCGGGCAGACCGGGTACTTCTTCGGGTCCCGCCCGGGGACCCAGACCTTGCCGCAGAGGGCGACGACCGGGGATCCGGAGAGCGCGCTCTCCATGATCTTGTCCTTCTGGACGTAATGGGCGTAGCGCTCGTGGTCGCCGTCGCCGTGCGACACCTGCGGCGTCGGCTCTACGAGGGTGCCGGTCCCTGCCCCGCGCTCGGGCTCAAGAGTGCTCATGGATCCCAAGGGTACTGGGGGCCGGCGCGGTCGGGGCTCCGCCCCGGACCCGTGCCCTTGTCCGTTGCCGCCTGCGGCGGAGCGCCCTGCGGCCCGCGCATCAGTTGAGGCTCGGATCGTCCGGGTACGTGGCCACCATCGCCAGTTCGTTGCGCTGGCGGCGCAGGACCGCGCGCCAGAGGTGGGTGGGGTCGGGGGACGAGACGTCGCCGGGCTCGGACTCCACCACGTACCACGCGCCCTCGACCAGCTCGTCCTCCAGCTGGCCGGGGCCCCAGCCCGCGTACCCCGCGAAGATCCGCAGGGAGCCCAGGGCCGCCGCGAGGAGCTCCGGCGGGGCCTCCAGGTCGACCAGGCCGATCGCGCCGTGCACCCGGCGCCAGCCGAGCGGGCCGTCGCCGTGCGGGGCGGTGGCACCCCGGGCGCCCTTCTCGTGGCCCTCCCCCGGCACCACGCCCACGCCGAGCGCCGAGTCCAGCGAGACCGGGCCGCCCTGGAAGACGACGCCCGGTTCCCCCGTGAGCGCGGCCCAGGACTCCAGGATGTCGCCGACGCCGACGGGCGTCGGACGGTTGAGGATCACACCGAGGGACCCCTCCTCGTCGTGGTCGAGCAACAGCACCACCGCGCGGTCGAAATTCGGGTCAGCGAGCGCCGGTGTCGCGACAAGCAGTCGTCCTGTGAGCGAGGACACCTCGGACATGGGCACATGATCCCGCATTTCGGGCCGGGGCGGGGGCCGGACGCCGACTCCGGTGCGAAAGCGGCCGCTTCCCAGATAACCGGTAGCGACCATTCCATTAACGCAGCGTGTTGTTGCCAATCCATGACATGCCCCGACCCCCCTTACACATACAGGAGGGCCCTCCGATCGCATTACCCTTTCTTCTTGCCCCCTGCCCAACTCCAGGAACGCGAGATCCATGACCGGCCCTGACGATGTACTGCTTGTCCACGGCGGCACCCCTCTCGAGGGCGAGATCCGTGTCCGCGGCGCGAAGAACCTCGTGCCGAAGGCCATGGTCGCCGCGCTGCTCGGCAGCGGCCCCAGCCGGCTGCGCAATGTCCCCGACATCCGCGACGTGCGGGTGGTCCGCGGCCTGCTCCAGCTGCACGGCGTCACCGTGCGCCCCGGTGACGAGCCCGGCGAGCTGATCCTGGACCCCTCCCACGTGGAGAGCGCCAACGTCGCCGACATCGACGCGCACGCCGGCTCCTCGCGCATCCCGATCCTCTTCTGCGGCCCGCTGCTGCACCGGCTGGGCCACGCGTTCATCCCGGGCCTGGGCGGCTGCGACATCGGCGGACGGCCGATCGACTTCCACTTCGAGGTGCTCCGCCAGTTCGGCGCGACCATCGAGAAGCGCGAGGGCGGCCAGTACCTGGAGGCCCCGCAGCGGCTGCGCGGCTGCAAGATCCGCCTGCCGTACCCCTCGGTCGGCTCGACCGAGCAGGTGCTGCTGACCGCCGTCCTGGCGGAGGGCGTCACCGAGCTGTCCAACGCGGCCGTGGAGCCGGAGATCGAGGACCTCATCTGCGTACTGCAGAAGATGGGCGCGATCATCTCCATGGACACCGACCGGACCATCCGGATCACCGGTGTGGACTCGCTCGGCGGCTACAACCACCGCGCCCTGCCGGACCGCCTGGAGGCGGCCTCCTGGGCGTCCGCGGCGCTGGCCACCGAGGGCAACATCTACGTCCGCGGCGCGCAGCAGCGGTCGATGATGACCTTCCTCAACACCTACCGCAAGGTCGGTGGCGCCTTCGAGGTCGACGACGAGGGCATCCGCTTCTGGCACCCGGGCGGCTCGCTCAACGCGATCGCGCTGGAGACCGACGTGCACCCCGGCTTCCAGACGGACTGGCAGCAGCCGCTGGTCGTGGCGCTGACCCAGGCGTCCGGGCTGTCGATCGTCCACGAGACGGTCTACGAGTCCCGGCTGGGCTTCACGTCCGCGCTCAACCAGATGGGTGCGCACATCCAGCTCTACCGCGAGTGCCTCGGCGGCTCCGCGTGCCGCTTCGGCCAGCGCAACTTCCTGCACTCGGCGGTCGTCTCCGGCCCCACCAAGCTGCAGGGCGCCGACCTGGTCATCCCCGACCTGCGCGGCGGCTTCTCGTACCTGATCGCGGCGCTGGCGGCGCAGGGCACGTCCCGCGTCCACGGCATCGACCTGATCAACCGCGGCTACGAGAACTTCATGGACAAGCTGCGCAGCCTGGGCGCGAACGTGGAGCTCCCCGGCGGCACGGGAGCCTGACGGCCCCGACCCCGGCCGGGCCGACGCTCCGGCTGGGGGTCCGGGGGTCACCCCCCGGGAAGACACAGCATGGACAAGCTGCGCAGCCTGGGCGCGAACGTCGAGCTGCCCGGCGGCACGGGAGCCTGATGCGCCGACAGGCGTGAAGTACCCGTTCGGCCCTGACGGGCCGTAAGCGCCTGTATGGGCCACCGAGGCCCGTACAGGCGCTTTTGCGCGTCTGAGGGGCCCTGGAGGGCCGTGGAGACGCCAAAAGGGCGGCCACCCCCAGGGGTGGCCGCCCTTCGCGCTGGGGTCTTACTTGCCCTTGGCGGCTTCCTTGAGCTTGGAGCCCGCGGAGACCTTCACGCTGTAACCGGCAGCGATCTGGATCGGCTCACCCGTCTGCGGGTTACGAGCAGTGCGAGCGGCACGGTGGGTGCGCTCGAAGGTCAGGAAGCCGGGGATGGTGACCTTCTCGTCGCCCTTGGCGACGACCTCACCGACGGTCTCGGCGAGCGCGGCCAGGACGGCGTCGGCGTCCTTGCGGGTCACCTCGGCGCGGTCGGCCAGCGCGGCCACCAGCTCACTGCGGTTCATGTTGTACTCCCGTGTTCTTCTTGCCAATGAGGCGTGAGATCGAAGCCGATGCTGCCAGGGCCCTCGGACAGTCCCCGGACCCGGGTCTGTTGCCAGACCCTCGCGCCCGGTTACGCATCCTGCCCCCACCAGTGGCGGGAAAGCCAATCCGGCACCCTGGAGAGTCACACGGAAAGCGGCACAGCCTCGGATACAGCCGCATTTCTGCGGCCTGATTTCTGCCCGACACCTTATGGGCAGGTCGCGGGCCCGAAGGCCCGCGACGCGCCGTCGTCAGACGGTCGTGGTGCCCGTCACAGCCGCGGCGGCGGCCTTCGCGGCCTCGCGGACGGCACCGGCGACGGCACCGGCGACCTTGTCGTTGAAGACGCTGGGGATGATGTAGTTCGCGTTGAGTTCGTCCTCGGCAACCACGTTGGCGAGGGCGCCGGCGGCGGCGAGCATCATTTCGGTGTTGACGGTGCGTGACTGTGCGTCGAGCAGGCCGCGGAAGACGCCGGGGAAGACCAGGACGTTGTTGATCTGGTTGGGGAAGTCCGAGCGGCCGGTGGCGACCACGGCCGCGGTCTGGCGGGCGATGGCCGGGTCGACCTCGGGGTCGGGGTTGGCGAGCGCGAAGACGATCGCCCCGTCGGCCATTCCGGCGACATCGTCGCCGGTCAGGACGTTGGGGGCGGAGACGCCGATGAAGACGTCGGCCCCGGCCACGGCCTCCTTGAGGGTGCCCGTGATGCCGTCCGGGTTGGTGTTGTCGGCGATCCAGCGCAGCGCGGATTCGGGGCTCGCGGCGACGAGGTCCTCGCGGCCGGCGTGGACGACGCCGTGGATGTCGGCGACGACCGCGTGCTTGACGCCGGCGGCGGTCAGGAGCTTGAGGATGGCGGTGCCGGCCGCGCCCGCGCCGGACATGACGACGCGTACGTCGCCGATGGACTTGCCGACCACGCGCAGGGCGTTG
>NZ_BAAABW010000002.1:0-18705 GCF_039521185.1 Streptomyces blastmyceticus
GCCGGACGGGCTGAATTCGCGCACCCCGGGGGTCTGGGGGCGGAGCCCCCAGTTTCGGGAAGGGGCGGGGCTGGGGAACAAAGCCCGCCGCAGGCGCAGCGGACCCGCACCCAGAAGCCGCTACGCGGCGTCAGCCGCTGACGCGTCCTTCACCGTCACCGTCAGGTCGTTCGTCACCGTGAAGTACGGCCGCAGCCGCACCTCGCCGCGCGTCGCCGCCGGGAACGTGTCGATGCCCTTGCGGTCGGCGAAGTCGCCTGTGAGGCGGCCGACGCGGACGAGGGGGGCGCCGGAGGCGGGGCGGGCCCAGAGGTCCCAGAGGTCCTGTTCGTCGGCGATGCGCTTCTGCATCGGCTCGTAGGGGAGGACGCCGGTGCCGTCCCGCAGGGGCGCACGGACGTCGCCGGCCGCGCCGTCGCCGTTGCGGAGCCGGGCGACGAGTTCGGCGCCGTCGCCCAGGGGCGTGCCGTGGAGCGAGACGGTGACGGTGATGCCGTCGGCGCCGACGCGCACCTCGGTGGCCTCGGCGTGCCGCTCGCGCAGCCACGTGCGGACGGCGAGGAAGCCGTCGCTGGTCTCGTACGGCACCCAGGCCGCGACCCCGGCGGCGCCCTCGGTGAGCGGGAGGCCGAGAAGCGCCTTCTGCTCGACGAGCGCGGCGGCCAGGCGGCGCCGGGACTTGTCGCCGGCCCGCTCGACGTAGGTGTCCCAGCGGCCCTCGGCCATGGTGTGCGCGGCGCGCTCGATGCGGGCGGTGCCGTCGGCGGACAGCGGTACGCGCACGGCCTCCTTGCCCTTGGTGCCGCGGTGGCGGAGCAGGACGTGGGTGTCGGCGCCGGTGAGCTGCTCCGGGCGCAGCCGTACGGTCAGGGAGCCGTCGGCGTCGACGGCGCAGCGGGCCTCGGGGTGGGCGGTGTCGCCCTGGGGCGCGGGGGCCGCGGCCGCCGGCTGCTTGGCGCGGCCGCCGCCGAAGAGGCCGCGCAGGAAGCCGCCCTTCTTCTCGGGGGCGGGCGCGGCGGCCGTGGAGCCGGGGCGGAGCTCCTCGAAGAGCTCTTCGTAGCGCTGGGCGATCCGGGACGGCTCGTAGCGGTGGGCGGTCTCGCGGGCCGCCGCGCCGAGGCGGCGGCGGAGGCCGGCGTCACCGGTGAGCTTCAGGAGCGCCTCGGCGTAGGCGTCGACGGCGTCCGCGTCGTCGAGCGGGACGAGGACGCCGTCGGTGCCGTCGGTGAGGATCTCGCGCGGGCCGTACGGGCAGTCGGTGGCGACGACGGGGAGCCCGGCGTGCATGGCCTCGACGATGGTCATGCCGAAGGACTCGGCGTCGGAGGCGACGGCGGCGACGGCGCCCTTCGACCACTCGGTCTCGATGGGCGAGCGGGCGCCCATGAGCGTGACGCGCTCGTACAGCCCCAGCTCCTCGATCTGCTTGCGCAGCTTGGCCTTGGCGGGGCCACGGCCGTAGATCCGCAGGTTCCAGTCCGGGCGCTCGGCGGCGACCTCGGCGAAGGCGGCGACCAGGCGGTCGTAGCGCTTCACCGCGACGAGGCGGCCCGCGGAGACGATGGTCCGCGACGTGCCGTCGGAGGGCTCGGCGACGGGCGCCGGGACGGCGTTGGGGATGGACAGGATGCGCGCGCGGGCGTCGGGGAGTGCCTCGCGGTAGTGCCCGGCGTCCGCCTCGGAGACGGTGGCGAACGCGTCGAGCGCGGCGATCGCCGGGTCCATCACGGCGTGCAGCTCGGGGACGTGCGCCTCGTGGGTGAGGTGCTCCTGGCCGAGGCGGAGGAAGCGGTCGCTGCCGTACTTCGCGAGGTAGCCGATGAGCTTGGGGCGGGTGGCGATGACGACGTCGGCGTCGGTGGCGGCGAGGTGCGCGGCCACGCGCTCGTCGGTGAGGGCCGTAGCGGCCATCCGGCCGTTGTCGATGCGCTCGTCCCGGAAGATCTCGCTGGGCCGCTGGTTGAGGGGGGCCTCGTACTCGTCGGTGTCCGTGCCCTCGCGCAGGTCGACGAGCGGTGTGAGGCGCACGCGGGGGTCGATGGTGAGTTCGGGTTCGTCCACGGGGCGGTTGACGCTGACGATGCGCACCTCGTGCCGGTCCGCGAGGGCGGCGGCGAGGTTGACGGTGGAGCGGATGGTGCCGCCGATGCCGTAGGCGTTGTGCAGCAAGAATTCGATCTTCATCGGGCCCTCGTTCAAGTGCGCGTGCGTACCTCCCGGAGGGTAGGGCCTATTGGTCCTGCGGGGGTATCCGGGCAGCTGGGGGTGCGGGCCCGTTGCCGGGTGCGGGTCCGTTGCCGCCTGCGGCGGGGGCGCCCTGCGGGCGCGTCCTCAAACGCCGGACGGGCTGGATTTTCCAGCCCGTCCGGCGTTTGAGGACAAGCGGCGCAGCGCAGCCGTCAGTGGACCTTTTGAGTGAGTGTCGTGAAGTCCTTCCAGGGCATAGGCGGCGGGCCCGCGTTCCAGAGGCGTTGGGCGAGGGCGGCCAGGGGCAGGCGGATTCCGTCGGCGACCTGTTGGGGTGACTGCGCGTCGGCGCGATCGCACCAGACCGCGAGCCTGCCGCCGGGCACGCGCGCGGGCGTCGCGCCGCCTTCCACGGGGGTGGTGCCGCGCAGCACGGACGGCGTCCACTGTTCGTAGATCCGCTGCCCGGTGGGGTACGTGAACTGGTTCGGCTGGCCGAGCACGTAATAGAGGTACTCGTCGTTGAGGTTGACGACCGTGCGTCCCTCGTTCAGGTATTCCTGCGGGTCGCGCGCGCCGAGCTCCTTGCCGGTCCAGTACTCGACCTCGATGTCCTTGTCCGCGGTGATGACGCCGCCGGTGAAGAAGCCGTCGTTCCACGCCTTGGGCTTCTTGCCGAGGGTGCGCAGCACGGCCGCCCGGTCGTTGAGCCAGCCGGTGGCGAGGTCCTGGACGCGGGCCCGGGAGCCGTAGCGGCGGCGGGCCTCCTCGGTGAGGTGCGGGAAGGAGGACTCGGGGTCCTTGTACGTCAGCGCCCGGTACTCGTCGGCGCCGAGGTGGAAGTACGCGCCGGGGAAGAGGGGCGCGTACTCGCGCAGCAGGTCGTCGACGATGTCGGCGGCATCGGGGTTCGCGATGTCCACGGCGCCGCGCAGGGCGGTGCCCGTGGCGTCGCGGAGCTGGAGGTCGGGGTGGGCGTCGATGACGGCGCCGAGGTGGCCGGGCGAGTCGATCTCGGGGACGACGGTGATGTGCAGGGAGTCCGCGAGGGCGAGGATGTGGCGGACCTCGGCCTTGGTGAGGTGCTCCGGGGAGACGATCTCGGGGTGGGTGTCGCTCTCGATGCGGAAGCCCTGGTCGTCGGAGAAGTGCAGGCCGAACTGGTTGAGCTTGAGGTCGGCCATCTCGCGCAGCCGGTCCTCGATCCAGGCGGCGGTGAAGTGCTTGCGCGCGGTGTCGAGGTTGAGCCCGCGCTGCGCGCGGTCGGGCGCGTCGTGCACGACGCCTTCGGGGAGCCCACCGCCGGAGCGCACGGCCTGCAGGACGGTGCGGGTGCCGTAGAACACGCCCGCCTCGCCCTGCGAGGTGATCAGGACCTTCCGGTCGTGCGTGGTCAGTTCGTACGCCTCGGGGCCGCCGGCCTGGTCCGGGCGCAGCGCCAGTTCGATGTCGCCGGGGTGGGCGGGGCCGGCGGCGGTGCCCAGCTTCAGTTCGTCGGCCAGGCGGCGGGCCTCGTCGGCGAGGGGTCCGGCCTGGTCGGTGACGACGCGGGCGCCGGGGGCGGGCCGCCAGCCGGGCCCGGCCGCGGGCATCGCGGAGCGCAGAGCGGGCACGGTGCGCGGGGTGCCCTGCGCCACGGGTGCCTGGCCGGTGGCCGACGGGGCGGCGGAGGAGGGGGATGCCTGGGGGGAGCGGGCGTCGTCCCGTGCGGGGTGGGTGGCGCTGTCCCGGGGGCAGCCCATGATCGTCATGGTGGCGACGAGTGCTACTCCGGTGACGGTGCCCCGCACCACGCCCGCCCGGGTGATTCTGACTGGTGGACCCATGGGAGCAAAGCCTCCTATTTGGGGCAAATATGAGGCGACCGTAATCTGCGTGTGCCCGTGGCGGGTGTCCACCACGCGCCCAGGAGCGGCCCGTCCGAAGGAAATTCGCGCATCCGTCGGACAGTGGCCGATAACCATCGCTACGGTGGCGGCCCAGTGTGCACGCCGGACCGTGGAGTTCTCACGCGTCCCCGCATCACAAGACCGTCACAACCGCATGACGAACCCGCATGCCACGCCCGTCCCGTCCCGCATGGCCCCGCATCGCCCGTACGGCCCCGTGCACCGCCTCTCGTCCCCTGTGCGCGGATTCGTACGTCTTCAGATCCGCACTCCCGAGGAGGCCACGCTGCACGGCCCCGCCCGCCATGGCCTCGACCGCCTCAACTCCGCGGTGCCCGGCGCCGCCGAAGCCGCCCTGCTGGCCTGCTGCGGCAGCCGCCGGTGGGCCCGGCAGCTGGTGGCCGGGCGCCCGTACCCCGATCTGGCCGCCCTGCTCCGGGCCGCCGACCGGGCGGCCCACGCCCTGACCCCCGCCGACCTCGCCGAGGCGCTCGCGGACGAGAGCGGTCCGTATCCGGCGCTCGTCCGCCGGACGGCCCCCGGCATATCCGCCGGCTCCGCCGCGCTCGCCGCGCTGTGCCGGGGCCAGGCGGCCTACGAGCACAGATTCGGCCACGTCTTCGTGATGTGCCTCGACGGCTGCCGCCCCGCCGAGGCCCTCGACCGCGCCCTCGCCGCGCTCCGCGCCCGGCTGGACGGCTCCGTCGGGGAGGAGGCCGCCGTCACCGCCGCCGAACTCGCCCGGCTGGCCCGCGGCCGGCTGGTCCGGCTCGCCCCCGACACTCCGTGCACCCGGAACCACGACACCCGGCAGCACCACGGACATAGCGCCTGAAGATCATCAAACCGGGGCCCATCCGGCGCGCGGAGGCCCCCGAACGGCCCCTTTCGGGCGCCGCACTGGGCCGTACGTGCGTGATTGACCACACCCGACGACCCCGGGAGAAAGAACCGACAAGGCGTCGCTACGATGGCCAGGGCCGGTGGACCGTACCCGGCCGGGCCCGCTGACAGTGAAGCCGGCAGGCCCCGATCCCCGCTCCCGGAGGGTTTTCCGTGCCGGCTGGAACGCTGTACCGCGGCCGGGAAGGCATGTGGTCATGGGTGGCTCATCGAGTCACCGGCGTCCTCATTTTCTTCTTCCTGTTCGTGCACGTCCTCGACACCGCTCTCGTTCGCGTCTCCCCGGAGGCGTACGACGATGTCGTCGCGACGTACAAGACGCCCGTCGTCAATGTGATGGAGTACGGCCTCGTCGCCGCCATCCTCTTCCACGCCCTCAATGGTCTGCGTGTCGTCGCGGTGGACTTCTGGTCCAAGGGCGCGCGATACCAGAAGCAGATGCTCTGGACCGTGGTCGCCATCTGGGTCGTGCTCATGGCCGGCGCCTTCTACCCCGTGCTCCAGCACACGCTGCGCACGCTGTTCGGGAGCTGACGCGAGATGTCCGCTGACACCACCCCCGCTGTGAACGACTCCGTGTCGCTCTACGACGTGGACCACCCGGCTCCGGTCATCGAGGCGCCGCGCAAGCGCACCAAGAAGACCCCGAAGTCGACCCGCACCAACTTCGAGATGTACGGCTGGCTGTTCATGCGGCTGTCCGGCATCGTCCTGGTCGTGCTGGTCCTCGGCCACCTGCTGATCCAGCTGGTGCTCGACGGCGGCGTGTCCAAGGTCGGCTTCGCCTTCGTGGCCGGCCGCTGGGCCTCGCCGTTCTGGCAGGCCTGGGACCTGGTCATGCTGTGGCTGGCGATGCTGCACGGCGCCAACGGCCTGCGCACGGTCATCAACGACTACGCGGAGCGGGCCACGACCCGCTTCTGGCTGAAGAACCTGCTGTACGCCGCCACGGTGTTCACCGTCCTGCTGGGCACGCTGGTGATCTTCACCTTCGACCCGAACATCCGCTAGAGCCCGGGGCTGACGCGACCATGAAGATCCACAAGTACGACACCGTCATCGTCGGCGCGGGTGGCGCCGGCATGCGCGCGGCCATCGAGTCGACCAAGCGCAGCCGCACCGCGGTGCTGACGAAGCTCTACCCCACCCGCTCCCACACGGGCGCCGCGCAGGGCGGCATGGCCGCCGCGCTGGCCAACGTGGAAGAGGACAACTGGGAGTGGCACACCTTCGACACGATCAAGGGCGGCGACTACCTGGTCGACCAGGACGCCGCCGAGATCCTGGCGAAGGAGGCCATCGACGCGGTCCTCGACCTGGAGAAGATGGGCCTGCCGTTCAACCGCACCCCGGACGGCACCATCGACCAGCGCCGCTTCGGCGGGCACAGCCGCAACCACGGCGAGGCCCCGGTCCGCCGCGCCTGCTACGCCGCGGACCGCACCGGCCACATGATCCTCCAGACGCTGTACCAGAACTGCGTCAAGGAGGGCGTGGAGTTCTTCAACGAGTTCTACGTCCTGGACCAGCTGATCACCGAGGTAGACGGCGTCAAGAAGTCGGCCGGTGTGGTCGCCTTCGAGCTGGCCACCGGCGAGATCCACATCTTCCAGGCCAAGTCGGTCGTCTACGCCTCCGGCGGCACCGGCAAGTTCTTCAAGGTGACCTCCAACGCGCACACCCTCACGGGTGACGGCCAGGCGGCCTGCTACCGCCGCGGCCTGCCGCTGGAGGACATGGAGTTCTTCCAGTTCCACCCGACGGGCATCTGGCGCATGGGCATCCTCCTCACCGAGGGCGCCCGCGGCGAGGGCGGCATCCTCCGCAACAAGGACGGTGAGCGCTTCATGGAGAAGTACGCGCCCGTCATGAAGGACCTCGCCTCCCGCGACGTCGTCTCGCGCTCCATCTACACGGAGATCCGCGAGGGCCGTGGCTGCGGCCCCGAGGGCGACCACGTCTACCTCGACCTCACCCACCTGCCGCCGGAGCAGCTCGACGCCAAGCTCCCGGACATCACCGAGTTCGCACGGACCTACCTCGGCATCGAGCCCTACACGGACCCGATCCCGATCCAGCCCACCGCGCACTACGCCATGGGCGGCATCCCGACCAACGTCGCGGGCGAGGTGCTCTCCGACAACGACACCGTCGTGCCGGGTCTGTACGCCGCCGGCGAGGTCGCCTGCGTCTCCGTGCACGGCGCCAACCGCCTGGGCACCAACTCGCTGCTGGACATCAACGTCTTCGGCAAGCGGGCCGGCATCGCCGCCGCGGAGTACGCGCACCGCTCCGACTACGTCGAGCTGCCGGAGAACCCGGCGCAGCTCGTCATCGAGCAGGTCGAGAAGCTGCGCGAGTCCACGGGCAACGAGCGGGTCGCGGACATCCGCAAGGAGCTCCAGGAGACCATGGACGCCAACGTCATGGTCTTCCGCACCGAGCAGACCATCAAGACGGCCGTCGAGAAGATCGCCGAGCTGCGCGAGCGCTACAAGAACGTGTCCATCCAGGACAAGGGCAAGCGCTTCAACACCGACCTGCTGGAGGCCATCGAGCTGGGCAACCTGCTCGACCTGGCCGAGGTGATGGCCGTGTCCGCGCTGGCGCGCAAGGAGTCCCGCGGCGGTCACTACCGCGAGGACTACCCGACCCGCGACGACGTCAACTTCATGCGCCACACCATGGCGTACCGCGAGGTCGGCACGGACGGCAAGGACTCGATCCGCCTCGACTACAAGCCGGTAGTGCAGACCCGCTACCAGCCGATGGAGCGTAAGTACTGATGGCAACCCCGACGACCCTGGACAAGCTCGAGGCGGACTCCACCTCCTCGCACCTCATCACGGTCACCTTCCGGGTCCGCCGGTTCAACCCGGAGGTCGCGGCCGAGGCGAGCTGGCAGGACTTCCAGCTGGAGATCGACCCCAAGGAGCGGGTCCTCGACGGCCTCCACAAGATCAAGTGGGACCAGGACGGCTCGCTGACGTTCCGGCGTTCCTGCGCGCACGGCATCTGCGGCTCCGACGCGATGCGCATCAACGGCAAGAACCGCCTGGCGTGCAAGACGCTGATCAAGGACCTCAACCCGGGCAAGCCGATCACGATCGAGCCCATCAAGGGCCTCACGGTCCTGAAGGACCTCGTGGTCGACATGGACCCGTTCTTCCAGGCGTACCGCGACGTCATGCCGTTCCTCATCACCAAGGGGAACGAGCCGACGCGCGAGCGCCTGCAGACGGCCGAGGACCGCGAGCGGTTCGACGACACCACCAAGTGCATCCTGTGCGCCGCGTGCACGTCGTCCTGCCCGGTGTTCTGGAACGACGGGCAGTACTTCGGCCCGGCGGCCATCGTCAACGCCCACCGCTTCATCTTCGACTCGCGTGACGAGGCCGGCGAGCAGCGGCTGGAGATCCTGAACGACAAGGACGGCGTGTGGCGCTGCCGCACGACGTTCAACTGCACCGACGCGTGCCCCCGTGGCATCGAGGTCACCAAGGCGATCCAGGAAGTCAAGCGCGCCCTGATCACGCGCCGCTACTGATCTTCGGTCGCATCCGGCCATGAGGCCCCGCTCCCGCATGGGAGCGGGGCCTCATGCGTTGACGGTGCGTCACATGGCAGGCTCGACGGCATGACACGGCTTCCGATATCCCTGTCCGCCACGGTCCGCGGCTCCGGCCCCGGCGTGCTGCTCGCCCACGGTGCGGGCGGCAGCATCGCGGGTAATTTCACGACGCTGATCCCCTCCCTCGTCGCGCACCACACCGTGGTGGCGGCCGACTTCCCCGGCTCCGGCGCCACCCCGCGCGCGGACGTCCTGACGGCCGACCTGATGGCCGACGCGCTCGTCGCACAGGCCGACGCGGCCGGGCTCGACACCTTCACCGTCATCGGCTACTCGATGGGCACCCTGGTGTCCGTACGGCTCGCGGCCCGGCACCCCGAGCGGGTGCGGGGGCTGGTGCTGACGGCGGGTCTGGCCAAGGCCGACAACCGGGTGCTTGCCTCCCTCGACCTGTGGCAGAAGCTGCTGGCGCACGGCGACCTGGAGGCCTTCGCACGGTTCACCGCGCTGAGCGGCTTCAGCCCGGGTTTCTTCAACGCCATGCCCGAGGACCAGCTCCCGTCCTTCTACAACCTGCTGATCAAGGGCGTACCGGCCGGTGCCGCCGAGCAGGCGGCCGTGGTGCAGACGACGGACACCACGGGCGACCTCGCGGGCATCTCCGTGCCCACCCTGGTCATCGCCCCCCCTGCAGGACGCCCTGGTATCGCCCGGGAACTCCCGGGTCCTGGCCGACGGCATCCCGGGCGCGGAGTACGCCGAACTCGACACGGGCCACATCGTCATGGCCGAACGCCCCGAACAGTGGTCCAGGCTGATCGTGGACTTCCTCTCCCGCCACGGCCTCTGAGCCCGCCGCCGGCCTGGGTCAGATCCGGTCGAGCTGCCACAGGCGCCAGGTGCCCGTGCCGTCCGAGAGATATTGCGTGCCCGAGATGTCGGCGTCGCCCAGGACGTACTCCTTCTTCTGCCACAGCGGCACCAGCGGCACGTCCTCCGCGATGATCTTCTGGATGGCGCGGAAGTCCTCGGAGGTGCGGATGCGCTGTTCCTCCTGCTGGGTGTCGCGGATGAGCCGTTCCACCCGGGCGCTGGTGTAGCCGGAGTGCAGGGCGGAGTCCTTGCCGACGACGGAGGTGGTGAAGGTGTCCGGGTCGGGGAAGTCCGCGAGCCAGCTGACGCAGTAGGTGTCGTAGGCGCCGCGGGCGTAGCCCGCCAGGAACTCCGCCCACTCCACGTGCTCGGTGGTCACCTCGAACAGCCCGGTGGCCTCCAGCTGCTTCTTCAGCAGGGCCGCCTCCTCGTCGGTGGCGGCCCCCTTCGAATAGGCAAGGCCGAAGCGCACCGGCCCGGTGATGCCCGCCTGCCGCAGCAGGGTCCTGGCCTTCTCCGGGTCGGGCGCCGGGTAGGCGTCGAAGAAGGACGTGCTGTGGCCGGTGAGGCCCTGCGGGATGAGCGCGTACAGCGGCTCCACGGTGCGCAGGTGGACGTCGCGCGCGAGGGCCTCGCGGTCGACGACCGCGGCGATCGCCCTGCGCACCGCGACCTGCCGCACCGGCGAGCCGTCCCGCAGGTTGAAGACCAGCGAGCGGGCCACCGAACCCGAGGACTCCATCAGCTTGGCGCCGGTGTCCGACGGCGACCGGCGGGCGATGTCCGCCGGGGGCAGCTGGCGGCCCGCGACCTCGATGCCCCGCCGCTTCCACGCCTCGCTCAGCTGCGCGGGCCCCGCGAAGTAGCGCACGTCGACGGCGTTGCCCTTGGGCTCGACCGCGCCCCGGTAGTGCTTGGCGGGCTTCAGCTCGGCGCGCACGCCCGGCCGGTAGCTCTTGAGGACGTACGGGCCCGAGCCGTCGGCCTCCGCCCCCGGCCGCAGGGCGTCCGCGGGATAGAGCGAGGAGTCCACGATCGACCCGGCGCCCGTGGCGATCTTGAACGGGAAGGTGGCGTCCGGCACCTTCAGCCGGAAGGTCACCGTCGCCCCGGCCGTCTCCACCGCGTCCAGCGTCGACAGCAGCGCCGAGGGGCCCTGCTCGGCGTGGATGCGCCGGATCCGGTCGAAGGAGAACTTCACGTCCTTCGCCGTCAGTTCATGGCCGTTGCCGAACGTCAGCCCGTCGCGCAGGGTGCACACGTACGTCTGCAGGCTCCGGCCCCGGAAGCCGCAGCGGCTCGCCGCGTCCGGCACCGGGGTGGCGGAGCCGGGCGTGAAGGTCAGCAGCGACTGGTAGAGGTTGCCGAACAGCGCCCAGGAGCCGATGTCATAGGCGCCCGCCGGGTCCAGCGCGGTGACCGTGTCGGTCGTGCCGACCGTGATCGGGCCCCGGTCCCCGCCGCCCGGCGACGCCAGCCCGCAGCCGGCCGCCCCGGCCGTCAGCAGCACCGCTGCCACGGCCGCCGCCGCACCCGTCCGTAATCGGCCAGCACGCATCCCCCACGCCCCCTCCGCCCGTGATGCGCATCACCCAAACACACGAGCGCCCGTACGTCCCGGGAATCGGCCAAGTGATCGGCGCCGGCCGGAGGAGGTGGCCGGAATCATCCCGCTATGAGGTACGCCGCAACGCCCGCACCCCGCGCAACCCGACGACCCCCACAGCCGTCCCCAGGAGAAACGAGGTGATGGCGAGCAGGAGATGCACCCAGAAGTACGTGGTCGGGTCACCCGCATCGTCGAAGGCGAGCCCGCTGCCGTCCTTCCAGAGATTCTTCGCGAAGGTGATCCAGATGACCCAAGACCACGCGCCGAAGGCGAGCAGGAACCAGGACACGCGACGGGAGAGGACGGCGGGGGCGGGAGAGGCGCCGGTGGTCTCTCCGGAAGAACTCAGCATGCGTTTCAGTATGCGTTCGGCCGCCCCGACTCCCCCTATCGGGTCCCCGGCCGGTACCCGCACCGGTGAGGCACCATCCACAGGCCACGGGCGGCGGGGTACGTTCACGGACGTGCCGACGACATCACACCCCCCGCGGTACGCCGCGACGCGCCGCTACCGCGCCGCCCTCGCGGCTGCCGCCTCGTTGCTCCTCCCGCTGATGACCGCCGCTCCCGCCGTCGCCGACAACCCGGCCGACGGCAAGGGCGCCCCCAAGACCCCGCCTCCCCGGATGTCCACGGTGGGCGGCGAACTGCTCGGCAAACCCGGCCCCCAGGTGCAGCTGGGTCCGGGCGCGCCGCAGCTGCCCCAGGACCTCAGCGGCCGCTCCTGGCTGGTCGCCGACGCCGAGTCCGGCGAGATCCTCGCCGCGAACAACGCGCACTGGAGACTGCCCCCGGCCTCCACCCTGAAGATGCTCTTCGCCGACACGGTGCTGCCGAAGCTCCCCCGCGACAAGGTCCACCGGGTGGTGCCCGCCGACCTGGAGGGCATGGGCGCGGGCAGCAGCGCCGTCGGCCTCCACGAGGGCTCCTCCTACACCGTCCACGACCTGTGGCTCGGCGTCTTCCTGCGCTCGGGCAACGACGCGGTGCGGACGCTGGCCACGATGAACGGCGGCATCCCGCAGACCGTCAAGGACATGCAGGCCCACGCGGACGAACTCCAGGCCAACGACACCCACGTCGTCAGCCCCGACGGCTACGACGAGGAGGGGCAGGTCTCCAGCGCGTACGACCTGACGCTCTTCGCCCGCTCCGGCCTGCAGAAGGCGGACTTCCGGGAGTACTGCTCGACGGTGACCGCGCAGTTCCCGGACGAGGAGAAGAAGGGCGAGAAGCGCACGTCGTCCACGATCGTCAACACCAACCGGCTCCTCACCGGACAGGGTGTACCCGCGTACAAGGGCATGGCCGGTGTGAAGAACGGCTCCACCACCAACGCGGGCAACACGTTCACCGGCGTCGCCCAGCACGACGGCCGCAAGCTGCTGGTGACCGTCATGAACCCCGAGAAGAGCGAGCAGTACGAGGTCTACACCGAGACCGCGAAGCTCCTCGACTGGGGCTTCGAGGCGGCCGGGCACGTCAAGCCGGTCGGCATGCTCGTACCGCCCAAGGGCACGGCGGGCAAGTCCGGCGACGGGTCGGGCCGGCCGGACGCCGACCGCACGCAGGCGTCGGTCGCCGGGTCCGGCGGCGGCATGTGGACGGCGGTGGGCATCGCGGGCGGCGCGCTCGCCGCGCTGGCGGTGGCGGGATTCATCGTCCACCGCCGCCACCCACTCCCCGAGCTGGTGCGCAAGAAGCGCTGACGCGCTCGGCCTCAAGCGCCGGACGGGCTGTTCCCGGCCTGTCCGGCGCTCGCTGTCCACGCCGCGCAGAAAAGCATCAGCTTCGCCGTGAAGTTGATCCACAGCAGCAGCGCCACCGGGGCGCCGAACGCGCCGTACATGCTCTTGGCCGCCACTCCCTGGAGATAGCCGCTCAGCAGCAGCTTGAGGAGTTCGAAGCCGATCGCGCCGATCAGCGCGCCCTGCACGAGCGGCCGCCGGTGCGGGTGGACGCCCGGCAGGCGCGACAGCACGTAGATCATCAGCAGGAAGTCGGCGAGCACGGCGATGCAGAAGCCCGCCGCCGTGAGCAGACCGCCGACGCCCTGCAGCCCGGCCTTCTCGACGACCCAGCCCACGGCCGACGTGGCGAACGTGGAGCAGCCCAGTGAGACCAGGGCGACCCCGCCCAGGCCCAGCAGCAGGGCCGCGTCCTTCAGCCGCAGCAGGACCGGGTTGCCGGGGCTCTCCTCGCGCTCCCAGACGGCGCGCAGGCACTCGCGCAGGGAGCCGATCCAGCCCAGGCCGGTGAAGAGCAGCGCGGCACCGGCGACGACACCGACGGTGCCCGCGTTGTCCACGAGGGCGCTGAGGTCGAGCTTGCCGGAGATCCCGGGCACCTGCTCGGCGAGCTTGCGTTCGAGCTCCTGCATCCGCTGGGTGCTGAGTATGGCGGCGCCGATGGCCGCGCCGACGGTGATCAGCGGGAAGAGGGAGAGGAAGCTGGTGAAGGTGATCGCGGCGGCCAGGCGGCTCCACTTCACCCGGTCGAGGGTCTCGTAGGAACGCCATGCGTGGGTGCGCATGAGCCGGGCGATCAGGGGCCCGATCCAGGGCAGTCGGGTCAGCCATTGCATGGACCCACACATTGCCACGCGAAAGCCCCCCGAACCCTCCGGGGAGGTGCCCTCACGGGCCGGTTTCCGGCTGGGCTAGCGCGACGGCGCCGGGGGCCTGGCCACGTCCGACTGGCTGGGGACGCCGCTCTCCACGGTCGCCCCGAAGGGGTACTCCCGCTCCAGGCGCCACACCGCGTCGTCACCCTGTTCGTACAGCGCGAAGCCCGTGATCGTCCAGGCCGCCTCGAAGTCCGACAGCTCCGCGTACGCCCGGTCCATCGCCTCCTCGGCGATGCCGTGGGCGATGGTCACGTGCGGGTGGTAGGGGAACTGGAGCTCGCGCGCGACCGGGCCGGACTCGTCGCGGATGCGCTTCTGGAGCCAGGCGCAGGAGGAGGAGCCCTCGACCACGTTGACGTAGACGACGGGCGACAGGGGGCGGAACGTGCCGGTGCCGGACAGGCGCATCCGGAAGGGGCGGCCGAGGGCCGCGACCTCGGCGAGGTGCCGCTCGATCGCGGGCAGGGACGAGGCGTCGACCTCGGTGGGCGGCAGCAGGGTCACATGCGTGGGGATGCCGTGCGCGTGCGGGTCCCCGAAGCCCTCGCGGCGCTTCTGGAGGAAGCTGCCGTACGGCTCCGGGACCGCGATCGAAACGCCGAGCGTTACGGTCCCCATTGCGTTCTCCCTCCTGTGCGCCTGCGTGTCCCCGTGGCCAGTGTGACGGCTGGGCCGCCCCTGGTGCCAGGTTCCCTGGTCCCGCGCGCCCGGGCCACATGGTCCCGGGCGCGCGGCCGGCCGCTGCCGGTCCGCTCGGCGCTTGATCGATGCCTGCTGCGTGCTCGCCGTGCTCAGTGCTTCGCGGGCAGGAAGCCCATCCTGTCGTACGCCTGCGCCAGGGTCTCGGCGGCGACCGCACGGGCCTTCTCGGCGCCCTTGGCCAAGATCGCGTCGAGCGTCTCCGGGTCGTCGAGATATTCCTGCGTACGGGCGCGGAACGGGGTCACCCACTCCACCATGACCTCGGCGAGGTCGGTCTTGAGCGCACCGTAGCCCTTGCCCTCGTACTTCTGCTCAAGTTCCGGGATTCCCGTGCCGGTGAGCGTGGCGTAGATGGTCAGCAGATTGCTGACGCCCGGCTTGTTCTCGGCGTCGAAGCGGATGACCGTGTCGGTGTCGGTGACGGCGCTCTTGATCTTCTTCGCGGAGACCTTGGGGTCGTCCAGCAGGTTGATCAGGCCCTTGGGGGTGGACGCCGACTTGCTCATCTTGGCGTGCGGGTCCTGCAGGTCGTAGATCTTCGCCGTCTCGCGGACGATGTGCGCCGCGGGCACGGTGAAGGTGTCACCGAAACGGGCGTTGAAGCGCTCGGCGAGGTCACGGGTGAGCTCGACGTGCTGACGCTGGTCCTCACCCACCGGAACCGCGTTCGCCTGGTAGAGCAGGATGTCCGCGACCTGGAGGATCGGGTAGGTGAACAGGCCCACCGTGGTCTGGCCGGCGCCGTGCTTGGCCGACTTGTCCTTGAACTGCGTCATCCGCGACGCCTCGCCGAAGCCGGTGAGGCAGTTCATCAGCCAGCCGAGCTGGGCGTGCTCGGGCACGTGGCTCTGCACGAAGAGCGTGCAGCGCTCCGGGTCGAGCCCCGCGGCCAGCAGCTGGGCGGCGGCGCTGCGGGTGTTGGCGCGCAGCTCCTTGGGGTCCTGCGGCACGGTGATCGCGTGCAGGTCGACGACCATGTAGTAGGCGTCGTGGGTGTCTTGCAGCGCCACGTACTGCCGGACGGCACCGAGGTAGTTCCCGAGGTGGAACGAACCTGCGGTGGGCTGGATACCGGAGAGCGCGCGCGGACGATCGAGGGCCATGGGCACATTCTCTCAGGTGCGCAACCGGACTCGGTCCTGCGGTGCGGGTGGGGGTGTAGAAAAGCAAGAGCAGCATGCCCCGCACACCGGAACGGAGCACACGGTGACATCCACGGAACGCAGCATCGCAGCCGCCGAGGCCCACAGCGCGCACAACTACCACCCGTTGCCGGTCGTCGTCGCGTATGCGGAGGGCGCGTGGATGACCGACGTCGAGGGGCGGCGCTACCTCGACATGCTCGCCGGGTACTCGGCGCTCAACTTCGGCCACGGCAACCGCCGGCTGATCAACGCGGCCAAGGCACAGCTCGATCGGGTGACGCTCACCTCGCGCGCCTTCCACCACGACCGCTTCGCCGACTTCTGCACCGAGCTGGCCGCGCTGTGCGGCAAGGACATGGTGCTGCCGATGAACACGGGCGCGGAGGCGGTCGAGACGGCCGTGAAGACCGCCCGCAAGTGGGGCTACCGCGTCAAGGGCGTGCCGGACGGGCAGGCGAAGATCGTCGTCGCCGACAACAACTTCCACGGCCGGACCACCACGATCATCAGCTTCTCCACGGACGAGGAGGCCCGCGCCGACTACGGCCCCTACACCCCGGGCTTCGAGATCGTCCCGTACGGCGACCTCGCCGTGCTGGAGGCGGCCGTCGACGAGAACACCGTGGCCGTGCTGCTGGAGCCCGTCCAGGGCGAGGCCGGGGTGCTGGTGCCGCCCCCCGGCTATCTGCCGGGCGTGCGGCGGCTGACGGCCGAGCGCGGGGTGCTGTTCATCGCGGACGAGATCCAGTCGGGGCTGGGCCGCACGGGCCGGACCTTCGCCTGCGACCACGAGGACGTGGTGCCCGACATGTACGTGCTGGGCAAGGCGCTCGGCGGCGGGGTGGTGCCGGTGTCCGCGGTGGCCGCCTCCCGCGAGGTGCTGGGCGTCTTCCGCCCCGGCGAGCACGGGTCGACCTTCGGCGGCAACCCGCTGGCCTGCGCGGTGGCCCTGGAGGTCATCGCGATGCTCAGGTCGGGCGAGTTCCAGCAGCGCGCGACGGAGCTCGGCGAGCACCTCCACCACGAGCTCGGGCTGCTGGTGGGCGGCGGCGCGGTGGAGGCCGTACGCGGCAGGGGCCTGTGGGCGGGCATCGACATCGCCCCCGCGAAGGGCACCGGCCGGCAGATCTCGGAGCAGCTGATGGAGCGCGGGGTCCTGGTCAAGGACACCCACGGCTCCACGATCCGCATCGCCCCGCCGCTGGTGATCAGCAAGGAGGACCTGGACTGGGGCCTCGACCAGCTGCGGGCGGTTCTGGCGGACTGAGGAGGGCGCGGCGGCCCGCTGGGCGGCGGCCGGGCCGCCGTCCTCATGCCCGTTCAGGCTTCAGGCGTCGAAGTTCCTGTCGAAGATCTCGCGGGCCTTCCACTCCTCGACCTCGGCGTCCACCTTGGCCCGGCGGGCGCGGTCGTCGGCCTTCTCCCGCTCCTGGGCGGCCTTGGACTTCGCCTGGTCCTTCTGCTGCGCGGCCTTGTCCCGGGACTTGTCTCCACCGGCCATCTGCGTTCACTCCCCAGGGGTGACTTCGGGGATTCCGCTCTCGCCGTCAGGCTGTCACAGCCCCCGATCACCCGCAATCCCGTCGGGGACGGGCCCGGCCGTCAGCGGATCACGTGCGGCAGGAAGCGGGCGTACCCGGGGAAGCGGTCCTCCATCCAGAACCACTGGGCACTCGCCGCCTCCACGAGCGAGGTCGGCGTGTCGGCGTTGTACTCCAGCATCGTGGCCGGGCCGCGCCCGTCGTAGCGCAGGTCGAACCGCCCGTGGACGGAGGGCAGTTCGTCCCGCCGCCGCCAGGACTCGGCGACCAGGCCCGCGAGGCGCGCGTCGGTGATGCCGAGGTCGGCGAAGCGGTCGCGGTCGACGATGTGCCCGGCCGCGGTCAGGCACATCTCGTGCAGCTCCGCCACGACGTCCTCCAGCGCCTCGACCTCGGCGAGCGAGAAGGGGTAGTACGCGCTCTCGTCCCAGTACGGGCGCAGCGAGCCGCCCTTGGCCACGTCGTAGCTCTTGGGGTCCACGCAGCGCTTGTCCGGCTCGGAGCCGCAGGAGGTGAGGGCGGCCGCGAGGGCGCCCATGCCGCCGAGCACCACCGTGGACGAGCGCAAGCGCCGTCGCGCCTTCTCCGCCATGTTCCGACCCCCGTCGGAATGCGTTCTGTTCAGCGTGGTTCCGCTGAGGCGTTCACCTTAAAGGGGGAATTCCTGTGGCGGGACGCCGCGCGGCCTACAGTCGGGGCGTGCTTCTAGGGATGCTCTGCGCGCTCGGTTCGGCGGTCTGTTTCGGCACCGCGTCCGTCCTCCAGGCCGTCGCCGCCCGGGCCTCCGCGCCCGGCAGCGGCTCGGGCGTGGACCCGGTGCTGCTGCTGCGGGTGCTGCGGCAGTGGCGCTATCTGGCGGGCCTGGCGCTCGACGGCCTCGGCTTCCTGCTGGAGCTGGTCGCGCTGCGGTCCCTGCCCATCTACGCCGTGGGCGCCGCCCTCGCCGCGAGCCTCGCGGTGACGGCCGTGGTGGCCTCCCGGGTGCTGGGCGTACGGCTCAGCGGCATGGAGTGGGGCGCGGTGTGCGTGGTCTGCGGGGGCCTGGCGCTGCTGGGTCTCGCTTCGGGTGCGGAGGGCCACGGCACGGGCTCCACGGCCCTGCGCGTGGGCACCCTCGTGGCCGCCGCCGCGGTCCTGGGCCTGGGCACGGTCGCCGGCCGCCTGCCGGGCCGCGCGCGCGCGGCAGCACTGGGCCTGGGCGCGGGCTTCGGCTTCGGCGTCGTGGAGGTGGCCGTCCGCCTCGTCGACGACCTGTCGCCGGCACGGGTGCTGACGAACCCGGCGTCGTACGCGCTGCTGCTGGGCGGGGGCGCGGCGTTCCTGCTCCTGACGTCCGCGCTGCAGCGGGGGTCTGTGACCGTGGCGACGGCGGGCATGGTGATCGGCGAGACGCTTCTCCCGGCGATGGCCGGGGTGATCTGGCTGGGTGACCGTACGCGACCGGGTCTGGAGCCGTTGGCTGTGGCGGGGTTTGTGCTTGCGGTGGTGGGGGCGTTGACGCTGGCGCGGTTCGGTGAGGTGGCGGGGGAGGAATAGTCCCCAGCCCCGCCCCTTCCCGAAGCTGGGGGCTCCGCCCCCAGACCCCCGGGGTGCGCAAAATTCAGCCCGTGGGGGCACCTCCCAGCGGTAGCTGGGGGAGTTTGAGGACGCGCCCGCAGG
>NZ_BAAABW010000002.1:18770-33950 GCF_039521185.1 Streptomyces blastmyceticus
GGCGGCAGCGGCGCCGCACCCTCACCCCGCCGGAAGGACTCGCAGCAACGCGGACAGCGCCCCCTCGAACGCATGCGACGGCGGCGTCGCGTACCCCACCACCAGGCCCTCCTCGCCCGCCGTCGGGCCCTGGCGGAAGCGGGAGAGGCCCTCGAGGGCCAGGCCCTCCCAGGCGCCCGCGCGCACCGTGTCCTGTTCCGTGCCGGGTGGGAGGGAGAGCACCGCGTGGAGGCCCGCCGCGATCCCGGTGACCCGGATGTGCGGCGCGTGGGCGGCGAGCGCGTCCACGAGCTGGTCGCGGCGGCGCCGGTAGCTCAGCCGCATCGCCCGTACGTGGCGGTCGTACGCCCCGCTGGTGATCAGTTCCGCGAGCGTGAGCTGGTCGAGGGCGCCCGAGCTCCACTCCCCCGCCCGCTTCAGCCGCACCACGTCGCCCACGAGGTGCTCCGGCAGCACCATCCACGCGAGCCGCAGGCCCGGCGCGAGGGACTTGCTCGCGGTGCCGAAGTAGACGGCGTGCTCGGGAGCGAGTCCCTGGAGGCAGCCGACGGGCTGGCGGTCGTAGCGGAACTCGCCGTCGTAGTCGTCCTCCAGGATCAGCCCGCCGGTGCGCACCGCCCAGTCGACGACGGCCGCGCGCCGGTCGGGGTGCAGGGGCACGCCGGTGGGGAACTGGTGGGCGGGGGTGAGCATGACGGCCCGCAGGCCCTTGCGCCGCTCCAACTCCTCGACGCGCGCGCCGGATTCGTCGACGGTCAGCGGGGACGTGCGCAGCCCGTGCCGGTCGAGGGCCTCGTGGTGGAACCAGAGCCCGTACGACTCGACGCCCAGTTCGCGCGTCCCGCGCTCGCGCAGGACCCGGCTCAGCAGGGCCAGGCCCTGGGTGAAGCCCGCGCACACCACGATCCGTTCCGGGTCGGCGCGCACGCCGCGGGCCCGGGAGAGGTAGTCGGCGAGGGCCGTCCGCAGCTCGACGCGGCCGCGCTCGTCGACGTGGCCGAAGGCCTCGGCGGGCGCCGCCGCCAGCGCCCGCCGGGCGGCGGTCAGCCACGCGGCGCGCGGGAAGGCGGAGACGTCGGCGGTGCCGCCCCGCAGGTCGTAGACGGGGCGCGGGCGGGTGCGGGGCACGGGGGACCTGCGCTCGGGCGCGCCGGGCGCCGCGCGCGGGGCCACCCGGGTGCCGGAGCCCTGCCGGGCGGTGAGCCAGCCCTCGGCGACGAGCTCGCCGTAGGCGTCGGCGACGGTGTTGCGGGCCAGGCCGAGGTCGGCGGCGAGCGTGCGGGAGGCGGGCAACCGGGTGCCGGGGGCGAGCCTGCCGGTGCGGACGGCGTCGCGCAGGGCGCGGATCAGCGAGGCCCGTACGCCGCCGGGACCGGTCAGGTCGAGGTGCAGGTCGGCGCCCGCGCCGGCACCGGAAATGGCCCACGTTTTCTCCATGGGAATGGACCATACCCGTGGGCTATCGGAAGCCTAGTGTCGTAGTCATGACGAACGAGACCACGCACCACCACAGCCCCCGGATGTTCCTCCACCAGCTCGCCCCCGAGGTGCAGAAGGCGATGCTCGCCCTCACCAAGGCCGCCACGAAGGGCCTGGAGCCGTCCCTCGTCGAGCTCGTCCAGATGCGCGCCTCGCAGCTGAACCACTGCGCGTTCTGCCTGGACATGCACACCAAGGACGCGCGCAAGGCGGGCGAGACGGAGGAGCGGATCTTCCTCCTCCCCGCGTGGGAGGAGGCGCACGGCTTCTACACCGAGAAGGAGCGCGCGGCCCTCGCCCTCACCGAGGCCGTGACCGTCCTGACGGACGGCTTCGTGCCGGACGAGGTCTACGAGCGGGCCGCGCGCCACTTCCCCGAGCAGGAACTGGCCCACCTGATCTCGCTGATCATCACGATCAACTCGTGGAACCGCATCGCCGTGACCACGCGGCTGGCGCCGGGCGCGTACGAGGTCCACTGACCTGCCGCCGGCCGGGGACGGCACGGGGGTCCGTCCCGACCACGGCCGGCGCTCCGGGCGGGCGGCCCCTTACGGAATCCACTTCTTCCAGACGTCCGGGTGCTCCTTGACCCACCTCTTCGCCGCGTCGTCGGCGGAGAGCTTGTCCTCGGCGATCATCTGGGCCACTTCGTTCTGGTCCTTCTTGGTCCAGTTGAAGTTCTTCAGGAAGCGGGCCGCCTTGCCGCCCTTGTGGGTGAATTCGGTGTTGAGGTACTTCTTCAGCGTCGTCGTCGGGTACGCGCAGTCGACGGTGGAGGGGTCGGCCGTGCCCTTCTCCTCGCACGCGGAGGTGTGTTCGGGGAGCTTCACCTCCACCATCGGCACCTCGTTGAAGAGCCACTGCGGCTCGTACCAGTAGGTGAGGAACGGCTTCTTGTCCTTGGCGAACTGCTTGATCTGGGTGATCTGCGCCGCCTCGGAGCCGGCGAAGACGACCTGGTAGTCCAGGCCGAGGTTCTTCACCAGGGCCTTGTCGTTGGTGACGTAGGACGGGGAGCCGTCCATCAGCTGGCCCTTGCCGCCGCTCTCGGGGGTGCGCAGCTGCGACGCGTACTTGTTGAGGTTCCGCCAGTCCAGGACGTCCGGGTGGGCGTCGGCGAAGTACTTGGGGACGTACCAGCCGATGTGCCCGGTGACCCCGAGATCGCCGCCGGGCGTGATCGTCTTCTTGTCCTCGACGTAGCGCTTCTCCTGGTCCTGGTGGCCCCAGTCCTCCAGGATCGCGTCGACGCGGCCCTGGCTGAGGGCGTCCCAGGCGGGGACCTCGTCCACCTGCACGGTGTCGACGCGGTACCCGAGCTCGTGCTCCAGGAGGTATGTCGCGACGGCCGCGTTGGCCCGCGCGCCCACCCACGACTGCACGGAGAGGGTGACGGACTTCGCGCCCTTCACGTTCGCGTACGGGGAGGACTGCTTGGTCATGTCGGCCGCGCCGCAGCCGGTGACGGCGAGGAGGCCGAGGGCGCCCGCCGCCACGATCCACTTACGAGCCATCACGGGCTCCTCCCTTCGTCGGCTGCGTGACCCGGTCGAGCATCAGCCCCAGGCACACGATCGCCGCGCCCGCGACGAGGCCGGTGGCCAGGTCGCCCTGGGCGAGGCCGAACACCACCTCGTAGCCGAGCGCGCCGCCGCCGACGAGACCGCCGATGATGACGACGGAAAGCACCAGCACCACGGCCTGGTTGACGGCCAGCAGCAGCTCCGGGCGGGCCAGCGGGAACTGCACCTGGCGCAGCTGCTGGCCGCTCGTCGCACCCAGCGAGCGCGCGGACTCCAGCGCGGCCGGGTCGGCCTGGCGCAGGCCCTGGCTGGTGATGCGGACGACGGCGGGCAGCGCGTAGACGATCGCGGCCGCCGCGGCCGGGGCCCGGCCGACGCCGAAGAGGGCGACGACGGGGATCAGGTAGACGAACTGCGGCATCGTCTGGCACACGTCCAGGACCGGGCGCAGCAGCCGCTCGGCCCGGGCGCTGCGCGCCGCGGGCACGGCGATCGCGAAGCCGAGGACGAGCGTGACGGCGACGGCCGCCAGCACCTGGGACAGGGTGTCCAGGGAGCTGTCCCAGCGGCCCAGCACACCGATCGTGGCCAGGGCGAGTACGGCGGTCAGCGCGGTGCGCCAGGTGCCGATCAGCCAGGCGAGGGCGGCGACCAGCAGCAGCGCGCCCCACCAGGGGAGGGCCTGGAGGCCGCCGCGCAGCGGGTCGAGGACCCAGCCGGTGTAGTGCGCCGCCCAGTCGGCGGTGCCGCCGACGCCGGGCAGGCCGGAGTAGAGGTGGTCGACCATCCAGTCCTTGGCGTCGTTGACGGGACCGGCGATGGCCACGTTCCAGCCGTCGGGCCAGTTGAGGGCGGACAGCGCCCGGCCCGCGAGGGCGACGGCGGCGGTGGCGGCCGCGACGAGCAGCCAGGCGGTGCGCCCGCCGGTCCGCCCGGTGTCCCCGCCCGCGCCCGCGGCGGCCGTCGTGCGGTCCATGACGATCGCCAGCAGCACGATGGGGATGCCCGCGGCCAGCGCGCTGCCGACGTCGACGGTCGACAGCGCCTGGTAGACGCGGTCGCCGAGGCCGTCCGCGCCGATGACGGACGCGATCACGGCCATCGACAGGGCCATCATGATGGTCTGGTTGACGCCCAGCAGGAGTTCGCGGCGGGCCAGCGGCAGGCGCGCGGTCAGCAGCCGCTGCCGCCCGGTCGCGCCGAGCGACTCCACGGCCTCCAGGACGCCCTTGTCGGTGGAGCGCAGGCCGAGCGCGGTGAGGCGGGCCATCGGCGGGGCGGCGTAGACGACGGTCGCGAGGACGGCCGGTGCCACGCCGATCCCGAAGATCAGCACGACGGGCATCAGATAGGCGAACGCGGGCAGCGCCTGCATGGTGTCAAGTACGGGGCGCAGCGCGCGGAACGTACGGTCCGAAAGCCCGGCCGCGAGGCCCAGCAGCGCGCCCACCACGACGGACGCGGCGACGGCCACGACCATCAGCGCGAGCGTGCGCATGGTGGGCACCCACATGCCGAGCAGCCCGCACACGGCGAACGACACGAGTGTGGTGACGGCCACCCGGACGCCCGCGACCCGCCAGGCGAGCAGCGTGGCGCCCGCGGCGACCCCGGCCCAGCCGAGGGCGAGGAGCAGGGTGTAGACGGCGTGGACGGCGTCGATGATGCCGCCGCTGATGTAGCCGAAGAAGTAGAGGAACAGCCAGTGGCTGTCGCGGTTGTCGATGATCCAGTCGTTGGCCCGGCCGAGCGGCCCGGTCAGGTCGACGGTCAGCGCGTGCGGCCAACTGCCGCTGCCCCACGTGGCTGCCGCCACGGGCACCAGGACGGCGGCCGCGACGGCGAGCACGAGCAGTTTGCGCGCGACGGGGTTCCGGGTGAGAGCGCGCAGGCGCTCGTCCTGACGGACAGGAGCGGTGTCGCCGCCTGCGGGCGCGGCGGGCGGTGCGGACACGGCGGTGTCGGCAGGGGTGGTCGTGATGCTCATACGGGGCTCCCGTCCGGGCGGGTGGCTCCGGGTCGTGTCCGGCGCGCGGGCTGCCGGGCCGAGGGCGGACGCCCGGAGCCGGTGGCGGGGCGCACGGCCGCGCGATACGCGTACTCCGTCATGCCGCCGCCTTCCCGTCACGGTCCAGGCCGGCCACCACGCCGAGCAGGCTGCGGTGGTCCACGATGCCCAGACAGCGACCGTCGTCCACGACGCGGGCCGCGGAGCCCGTACGGGCGACGGTCTCGATCGCGTCGGCGACCGTCGTCGCCGGGGTGAGGGCAGGGCCCGCGTCTTCCTCGCCCGGCAGGGCGGCGCGCATCGCGCGGCGGACGGTGAGGACCTGCTCGCGCGGTACGTCGCGGACGAAGTCCCGTACGTAGTCGTCCGCCGGGGAGCCGACGATCTCCTCCGGCGTGCCGCACTGCACGACGCGACCGCCGCGCATCAGCGCGATCCGGTCGCCGACGCGCAGCGCCTCGGACAGGTCGTGGGTGATGAAGACCATCGTGCGGCCCTCGTCGTGGTGCAGGCGGACGACCTCCTCCTGCATGTCCCGCCGGATCAGCGGGTCGAGGGCGCTGAACGGCTCGTCGAACAGCAGGACTTCGGGGTCCGCGGCGAGCGCGCGGGCGAGGCCGACGCGCTGCTGCTGGCCGCCGGAGAGCTGGGTGGGGCGGCGGCCCTCCAGCCCGGCGAGGCCCACCTTCTCCACCATCTCGCCCGCCTTGGCGCGGCGTTCGGCCCGGCCGACGCCCTGGATCTCCAGGCCGTACGCGACGTTGTCGAGGACGGTGCGGTGCGGGAGCAGGCCGAAGTGCTGGAAGACCATCGCGGCGCGGTGGCGGCGCAGGTCGCGCAGGGCGCCGCTGTCCATGCCGCACACGTCCTCGCCGTCGATGGCGATGGTGCCGGAGGTCGGCTCGATGAGCCGGGTCAGGCAGCGGACGAGCGTGGACTTGCCGGAGCCGGACAGGCCCATGACGACGAAGACCTCGCCCTGCCGCACGTCGAAGGACACGTCGCGGACGGCGACGGTGCAGTTTGCGCGTTCGCGCAGTTCCTCCGGGGTGAGGTCGGCAAGGGAACTGCCGGGCACACGCTCGGCCTTGGGCCCGAAGACCTTCCACAGGTTGCGGACGGAAAAGACGGGCGCGTCGGTTGTGCCACTGCCGGCGTTCATCGGGCATCGCCCCTGTCGGTATCGGAGACAAGCATCTCCGCACACTTCTCCCCCACCATGAGGACGCCGATCATCGGGTTCACGGCGGGCATGGTCGGGAAGACGGAGGCGTCGGCGATGCGGACGCCCTCCAGGCCGCGGATGCGCAGCTGTGGGTCGACGACGGCCTGCGGGTCGTCGGCGGCTCCCATGCGGCACGTGCCGGCGGGGTGGTAGACGGTGTGCGCGACCTTCCGCGCGTACTCGCTGATCTCCTCGTCCGAGGTGATCTCCGGACCGGGGCAGACCTCGCGCTTGAGCCAGGTCGCCAGCGGCTCGGACTTGGCTATCTCGCGGGCGATCCTGATGCCGTCGACGAGGGTGCGGCCGTCGTAGTCGTCCTCGTCCGTGAAGTAGCGGAAGTCGAGGGCGGGCTTGACCTCGGGGTCGGCGCTGGTGAGGTAGAGCCGGCCGCGGCTGCGCGGCTTGGGGATGTTGGGGGTCATCGACACGCCGTGCGCGGGCTTCTCGTAGCCGAGGCGCTCGGGGTTGTCGGTGAAGGGGATCTGGTAGAAGTGGAACATCAGGTCGGGGCCCGGGGATTCGGGGTCCCGGCGCACGAAGAGGCCCGCGTCGGAGTCCATCGCGGAGTTCTCGGGGATCGGCCCATGGGTCTCCCACACGATGACCGACTCGGGGTGGTCGAGGAGGTTCTCGCCGACGCCCGGCAGGTCGTGGACGGGGGGAATGCCCAGCGCGTCCAGGTCGGCCTTGGGGCCGATGCCGGAGTGCATGAGCAGCCGGGGCGTGTCGATCGCGCCGGCGCACAGCAGGACCTCGCGGCCCGCCTCGACCAGGATCTCCTCGCCGTCCTTGGTGCGCACGCGCACGCCCGTGGCGCGGGTGCCCTCGAGTTCGAGCCTGTACGCCCAGGTCTCCAGCAGGATGCGGAGGTTGGGGCGGTCGCCGGCCTCGATGTGCGGGTGCAGATAGGCGACGGAGGCGGAGGACCGCTTGTTGTTCTCCGGGTGGTAGGCGAGGTCGAAGAAGCCGACGCCCTCGTGGAACGGCTTCTTGTTGAAGCCCTCCACGCGCGGCACGTCGACGGCGGCCTGCGCGGCCTCCACGAAGTCGCGGGCGATGGCGTTGCGGTCCTTCTCGTCCACGGCGACGATGTTGTTGCGCAGCCGGGTGAAGTACGGGTCCATGGCCGCCGCGTCCCAGCCCTCGGCCCCCGCGGCCACCCACTCGTCCCAGTCGCCGGGCAGCGGCTTGAAGGCGATCAGGGTGTTGTGCGAGGAGCAGCCGCCGAGCACCTTCGCCCGGCTGTGCCGGATGTGGGAGTTGCCGCGCGGCTGTTCGGTCGTCGGGTAGTCGTAGTCGAGGTCGCCGCCGAGGAGCCCGAGCCAGCGGCGCAGCGTGAGCACGTCGGGGCGGTCGATGTCGGACGGGCCGCCCTCGATGACGACGACGGACGTGCCGGGGTCCTCGGCGAGCCGGGAGGCGATGACCGATCCGGCGGTGCCGCCGCCGACGACGACGTAGTCAGCGGTGATCTTCTGGACTGCGGGGGGCATGGGGGTACTCCTCGGGGCAGAAAGGTTCTTCGCGTCGGGTGTTGCGGGCGGCCTCAGCCGGCGAACCAGCGCACCGGCTTCGGAGCGAGGTTCTGATAAATGTGCTTCGCCTCGCGGTACTCCGCCAGACCCGTGGGGCCGAGCTCCCGGCCCGTGCCGGACTTGCCGAAGCCTCCCCACTCCGCCTGCGGCAGGTAGGGGTGGTAGTCGTTGATCCACACGGTGCCGTGGCGCAGCCGCCCGGCGACGCGGCGGGCGCGGCCGGCGTCCTTGGTCCAGACGGCGCCCGCGAGGCCGTACTCGGTGTCGTTGGCGAGCTCGACGGCCTCGTCCTCGGTGCGGAAGGTCTCGACGGTGAGGATCGGCCCGAAGGTCTCCTCCCGGACGACCTTCATGCCGCGGTGGCAGTGGTCGAGGACGGTCGGCGAGTAGAAGTAGCCGGTCGCGGGCCGGACGTCGCTCGGCTCGGGCTGGCCGCCGCCGCAGCGCAGCACGGCGCCCTCGGCCAGCGCGGAGGCGACGTACGCCTCGGTCTTGTCGAGCTGCTGCGCGGAGACGAGCGGGCCGCACTCGACGCCCTCCTCGGTGCCCCGGCCCAGCTTGATCTTCTCGGCGCGGCGGGCGAGTTCGGCGACGAACCGCTCCCGCACGGACTCCTCGACGATGAGGCGGGAGCCGGCCGAGCAGACCTGGCCGCTGTGGATGAACGCGGCGTTGAGGGCCTGGTCGACGGCGGTGTCGAAGTCCTCGTCGGTCGCGCAGGCGTCGGCGAACACGACGTTGGGGTTCTTGCCGCCGAGTTCGAGCGCGACCTTCTTCACGCTCGGCGCGGCGGCCTGGGCGACCTTGACGCCGCTGGTGAGGCCGCCGGTGAAGGAGACGAGGTCGACGTCCGGGTGCTCGGACAGGCGGGCGCCGACGGGGTCGCCCGCGCCGGTGACGAGGTTGGCGGCGCCGGCCGGCAGGCCCGCCTCGGCCAGCAGCCGGACGAGGTGCACGGTGGACAGCGGGGTGACCTCGCTGGGCTTGATGACGAAGGTGTTGCCCGCGGCCAGGGCCGGGGCGATCTTCCAGCTGGCCTGGAGCAGCGGGTAGTTCCACGGGGTGATCAGCGCGCAGACGCCGACCGGCTCGTGGACGACGATGCTGTGGACCTCGTCGGAGCCCGCGTCCACCACGCGCCCGCCGCCTTCGTTGATGACGAGGTCGGCGAAGTAGCGGAAGGCGTTGGTGACGTCGTCGACGTCGACCCGGCCCTCCTCAAGGGTCTTGCCGGTGTCGCGGCTCTCGGTCAGCGCGATCGCCTCGCGGTCGCGCTGGAGCAGGTCGGCCACGCGCCGCAGCAGCGCGGCCCGTTCGGCGACGGGCGTCCGCGGCCAGGTGCCGTTGTCGAAGGCGCGGCGGGCGGCGGCGACCGCGGCGTCGGTGTCGTCCGCGCCGCCCTCGGCCACCACGGCCAGGGTCCTGGCGTCTGCGGGGTCGAGGACCTCCCGCTGCGCGCCGGATGCGGCGGCACGCCACACCCCGTCCACAAGGATGGTCTCGACTGACGACATGTTTCTTCTGCCTTCCGGTCCACTGGGCGCTTCACTGCCGTCCGGGCCCTGCGGGGGCCCGGCAACGGGGCGCGCCTAACCAGAAGGCGGCAACATATGTCACTTCTTTACCGAAGTGTGACGGGTGTCACTTACGTGACCGATGGCCCGCCGCCGGCCGGGGCGGCGGGCCATCAGGAGCAGGTCAGCCTCCGTTCGCGCAGTTACCGGTCGGGCAGAACGAGCCCAGAAGCACCGCGTAGACCCGGGCGTACGCGGACCAGTCGCCGTCGGGCCCGGTCACCAGCAGTGCGTACATCCGGCGGTCGGGCGCCTTGACGTCGCGCAGCACGACGTGCCGGGTGCCGCCGTCACGGGTGTAGGTGTACTCCAGCTCCGCCTCCGAACCGTCCGACGTCTGGCCCAGCTTGAGGCGCCGGTACCCCGGGTTCTTGGACATCGTCGCCTCGGTCGCCTCGGCCGCCTCGACCGGAGTGCTCTCCGGCCCGTTCAGCCGGAAGACCTGGATGAAGTTCTGGTCGTCGCCCGCCGGGCGGTAGAACACGCTGATGCCGTCCGCGGTGCGGTGCCAGCCCAGGGGCACGTCGAGCGTGAAGCCCGCCGGGTCCCGGGTGTGCGTGTAACCGGCGGGCGCGCCGCCGTTGCCCGGGTCCGCGGACGGGCCTGCCGAAGGGCCGGTCGGCGCGTCCGTCGTGCCGCCGATGGCACCGCCCACGGTCGAGGGGTCGTAGGACGGCCCGACGGTCGCGGGGGCGCTCGCGGTGGACGGGCCGCCGCCCCCGGTCGCGCCGCCCCCGTCGCCGTGGCTCAGCTCCCAGATGCCGAAGCCGATGCCGCCCGCCAGGACCACCCCGGCCAGCACGCCGGCCAGGACCGCCGCGTGCGAGGGGCCCTCCGGCCCGTCGTCCGCGGGCACCGGGCCCGACAGGACGTCCGGCTCGGTCGGCTCATGGGGCCCGTGGTGATGGGGCCCTCGGGGTGGCGGGTCGTCGTCCACCCACTGCTGGAGATCCGCGTCCCAGCGGCTCATGTGACCGCCTCCTCACGCCAGCAGCTGGCTGATCGCCTGGACGACGGCGAGCGCGGACGCGAGGCCCGCCGCCACCGTGGCGCCGCCGGTCAGCAGGGACCGCAGCCGTTCCAGCCGGCCGCGGTCGGCCCGGCCGGTCCGCTCGGCCTCCTCCTCCAGATCGGCGAGCTCGCCGTCGACCGCGTCGAGCCCGTCGCCCTCCGCCCGTGCGAGCAGGGGCAGTTGGCCGCGCAGTTCCCGGACGGCGGTGAGCAGCGCGGGCGGTACCGGCAGGGGCTCCCGGGTGGAGTCCACCGCCTCGGCCTCGGGGCCCGCGGCGAGCGCGCCCCCCTCCAGCTCCCCCACCGCGATGCCGCCCTCGCCGGGCGCCTGCTGCGGCACGGGGGCTAAGCCGTCCCCTCTGGGCGCGGGCCGGGCGACGCGCTCCGAGCGGTCCTCCGCCCGTGCCTTGCGGCCGCTGGCGACCGCGCCGCCGGTCATCCGCCCGATGGCGATGCCGCCGCCCTGCCGCGTGCCGTGGTCGTGTTCGTGGTCGTTCCGATCGGTCATGATCCCCCGCTTTTCACCGTGTTCTTGGCCTGCGCTCCGGCGCCGCTGGCGACCGCGCCGCCGCTCATCGAGCCGATGAAGACGCCGCCCTCGCTGATCTGCACGATCTGCTGCTCGAACTGGTCGGTCTCGAAGCCCTGGGAGCGCAGGGCCTCCCGCACGCCGCTCGCGATACGGTCCTGGACCGTCTTCACATAGCGGCTGATGTCCATCTCCTGGAACAGCGACACCGACTGCGTGCCGCCCAGCTCCCGCACGGAGGTCGCCGGGCCGTCCGGCAGCCCGCGCCGCGGTTCGGCCAGCCAGGTGCGGAAGCCGGAGAAGCCCGCGGAGAGCGTGGACAGGGCGGAGGCGAAACCGGCGGCGGGTCCGCTCAGCAGCGCCCGTACGCCGTCGCGCAGCAGGTCGTCCTCCCCGCGCGCCGCGATCACGTCGACCGCCCGGAACTCCGGCCTGATCGGCGTCAGGACGTGCGGCACGACCTCCAGCACCAGCATGCCGCCCTGGGTGTGCACCCGGACCAGGACGGACACCACGACCTGCTCGTCCCAGGCGCCGACGCGCACCCGGAGGAAATAGCGGCGCGCCTCGCCGCCCTCGTCGACCGACTCGGCGAGGTGGCGCAGGACGGTGGCGTCCGCGTAGTCGAGGCGGGCCCGCGGCGGGCCGACCGGGAGATAGACGAACTCCTCGATCTCCAGGTCCTTCAGCCGGTCCCGGCTGGTCCCGGCGGCGGCCTGCCGCAGCGCCTCCAGGCGGGGGCGCACGAGCTCGACGACCGTGCGCCCGGTGAACGGGGCCGTGCCGTCGCCGGGGCCGGCCGGCTCCTTGCGCCGCTTGAGCTCCAGGACGAACGACCAGGGCTCGTAGGGCTTGCCCATGCCGATGAAGGGGCGGCCCGCGTCGTAGATGGTCAGCCCCGCGTACTGCTCGCGGTCGATGGCCTGCGCGATCCGCTGGTGGTACGGGGTGGTGGGCTCGGCCCTGGGCGCCTGGCGGAACTTCTCGCGGCTCAGCTCGGCGCGCATCACGGCCGCCACCCGCGTGCGGTGCGCCCACACGGGGAGGACCAGCAGCAGCGGGAAGAGCACGCCGATCCAGTTGCCCGCGCCCGTGGCGAGCGAATAGAACGCGTACGCCCAGTAGGCGATCGCGAGCACCACCGGGACCACGGGGACGAGCGCGCGCACGTTCCCCTTCATGGCCTCGCGCAGCGTGCGCTTGTCGACCACGTACACCGACGATCCGCGCCCGGCGGAGGTCGCGGCGCCCCACTGGAAGAAGCTCACCAGTGCGTAGAGCCCGGACCAGACCGGGAGGCCGCCCTCGGCGGCGGTGCCCACCTCGATGCCGATGAAGGTGCCCCAGAGGGCGAGGAGTAACAGCGCGGTCTGGGCGTCCTGTCTGCGGGCGCGCAGCGCGTGCGCCAGCACCGGCACGACGTCGACGCCGAGCGACGGCGCGATGGGCCTCTCCTCGTGTTCCACCAGCTCCTCGATGACCCGGCGGCGGAACTCGATGTCCAGATAGGTCCCGGCACACAGAAGTCTGGTGGCCTCGGTGCGGGAGTCGTGTCGAACGTTTGCCATACAGTCCCCCGATCGTCGAACTGACCCGCTAATTAACGGGAGTTGACGTATTTTCGGAGAACTCAGAATAAGCCAGAAGGCCCGCCGTCGACCCCGGTCGGGGGTGAATGGCGGGCCGGAAACCGACGCGTACGGGCGTGCCTGAGCACGCCCGTACGAACGGGGTCGATCAGATGAGGCCGAGGGCGCGCACCGCGTCGCGCTCCTCGACGAGCTCCTGCACGGAGGCGTCGATGCGGGTGCGGGAGAAGTCGTTGATCTCCAGGCCCTGGACGATCTCGTACTTGCCGTCCTTCGTGGTGACCGGGAAGGAGGAGATGATGCCCTCGGGCACGCCGTAGGAGCCGTCCGACGGGATGCCCATCGAGGTCCAGTCGCCGGCGGCGGTGCCGTTGACCCAGGTGTGCACGTGGTCGATCGCGGCGTTGGCGGCGGAGGCGGCCGACGAGGCGCCACGGGCCTCGATGATCGCGGCACCGCGCTTGGCGACGGTCGGGATGAAGGTGTCGGCCAGCCACGCCTCGTCGCCGATGACCTCGGCGGCGTTCTTGCCGGCGATCTCGGCGTGGAAGACGTCCGGGTACTGGGTGGCGGAGTGGTTGCCCCAGATCGTCAGGCGCTTGATGTCGGCGACGGACGTGCCGGTCTTCTGGGCCAGCTGCGAGAGCGCGCGGTTGTGGTCCAGGCGGGTCATCGCGGTGAAGCGCTCGGCCGGGACGTCCGGCGCGGCGGCCTGGGCGATCAGGGCGTTGGTGTTGGCCGGGTTGCCGACGACGAGGACCTTGATGTCGTCCGCGGCGTGGTCGTTGATGGCCTTGCCCTGCGGCTTGAAGATGCCGCCGTTGGCCTCCAGGAGGTCACCGCGCTCCATGCCCTTGGTGCGCGGGCGGGCGCCGACCAGCAGCGCGACGTTCGCACCCTCGAAGCCGACGTTCGGGTCGTCGGTGATGTCGATGCCGCGGAGCAGCGGGAAGGCGCAGTCGTCGAGCTCCATCGCGGTGCCCTCGGCGGCCTTCAGGCCCTGCGGGATCTCCAGCAGGCGGAGCTTGACCGGCACGTCCGCGCCGAGCAGCTGGCCGGAGGCGATGCGGAAGAGCAGCGCGTAGCCGATCTGACCGGCCGCGCCGGTGACGGTGACATTGACGGGAGTGCGGGTCATGGCGATCTCCTGCTGCGAACTGGGGTTGGGTGTCCCTGCCCATTTGTGGGGATCTCTCTCGGTGTCAAGAGATCCGGCGTCAGGCTATCCGACGCGGCGCTCGCAGAACGTTCGCCCCCGTGTGGAACTCGACTCACTGTGTGCGGGACCCACGGATCACCGCGGCGCCGTGCACCCCCGGGTGCCCGACAGGAGCGTCGCGCAGGCCGTCGCCTGGTCCGGGGCGGACACCGTGACCATGGGCGTGTAGCCGTCCGCCGCGTGGCCGGGCGTGGCACCGACCCGGCCGGCCTCCGTGCGGCCCGGCGCCGAGCCGCTCGGGCGGGCGTTTATGCGCACGGCGTCACCGCTCGCGGCCTGGGTGATGCGGCCCCACGCCGCCCGGCAGACCTCGCTGTAGCGGACCTCGACGTAGGACGTGCCGACCGTCGCCGAGCCGGCTGTCGTGGCGCGGTTGCCGCCGCAGCCCATCGCCTCGGGGTCCTTGCCCGCGCAGCTGTCACCGGCGCACTTCACCCCGGTCGGCAGGTCCGCGGAGGCGCTGACGGACGCCGGGGCGGCGGGCGCCGTAGCGCCCTTGCGCTTGCCGTCGCCTCCCGAGCCGAGCAGCAGCGCGGCCGCGGCGACGATGAGGAGGGCGCCCACGACGCCGGTGACGAAGAGCGCGACCCGGCGGCGCGGCGGCTGCCCGACGGGGATGGCCTTGGCGCGGTAGTCGGGCGGCCTGGGCGAGCGCGGCACGGAGGGGACGCGGGGCGCCGGGGCCTCCTCGGCGTGGACGGTCCGCACCACGCCGGGCCGCGGCGGGGCCTCCTGGCACAGCGGCTCGGAGCGGACCGGTTCGGGGCGCGCGGCCGACGGGCCGAACTCGCCCAGCGCAGCCCGCGCCTGGGCCACCCGGACGGCCTCCATCGTCACGTCGTGCCGCAGCTCGGAGCGGCTCCAGGACCGCTCGGCCAGCTCCCACATGGTGCTCAGGTGCCCTACGTCGGCGCCCGTCACCTCGGCGAGCGCCTCGGCGGCGCCGAGCGGCGGCAGCAGCCGCCCGTTGAGATAGCGCTCCCATGACGTCTTGCTGTAGCCGGTGCGGTCGGCGACGGCACCGAGGCTCAGCCCGCTGCGCTCGACGAGTCTGCGCAGCTGTTCGGTGAATTCGCCGACCAGTGGGTCGAGTTCTTCCGGTAGCGCCCTCCAACGAGGCATTGCCGTCCCCCTGTCCCCCGATGCGTACGGATGTCCCCCGTGGTCCCGGTGCTGGCTACCCAAGGGGATGCCACAACCCAGCATGGCAGTTCCCGGCCGAGGGGCGCACGGTGGCATTTGGGGTGAACAGCCCGGCCGGTACGCGCCCTTGTCGCACCCGGGTCATGACTGGTACGGAACGGAGACCTCGTCCCAGAACCGTCACTTCCCGGCCACAGCAGGCTTGAAGATCTTGCCCGGTGTCGTCCCGATCATGATTCTCGGTGTCGGGCGGTGTCCCGTCTTCCCACGGGGGTGGAAGTCGGGACACCGTCGGCCGCTCACCGAAGAGGAGGCGGTCCGCCCGCCCCGGCGAGGGACGGG